>JAAYNV010000041.1 GCA_012520645.1 Clostridiales bacterium
AAACAAAAGAGGAATAAGGAGGTTGAAAATAGTTAGGAAATGATTATAATGGTGATGAACATATCTAAGATTATCATCAAGGGGAAACTCTGCCCATTAAAATCCTAAGCTAACTAAACGCAATCTTTTAAGCCTGTCATAATGGACATATCAAAAGAAAAGGAGCTATAATAAAATGATAACAAAAAAAGAAACCGCTATGGATTTGTTTGAAAATGGCTGTAACTGCTCACAGGCTGTATTGCTTACCTTCTCCGAGGACTTTCGTCTGGATTCAGATAAGGCGATTGCTCTTTCCGTTCCATTCGGAGGCGGTATGTCAAAACAGGGAAAAACCTGCGGCTGTCTGTCTGGTGCACTGATGGTAATTGGCCTATGCTTTGGAAATAATTCCACTAAAATCATAGCCAATCGTGGACTTTCCTACAATATGGGAAAAGAATTTATTGAAAGATTTCAGGAAAAGTTCGGTGCTACGGAGTGCCGTGAATTAATACGGTTGGATCTGAATAAGAAAGAGGATCTGGAAGAAGCTACCAGAAATGTATTTGGGAACCGCTGCAAAAATATGGTCGGCATGACCGTCGAGTTATTAGAACAGTTCTTAAATGAAAAAAGAATGGAGACCGGTAATTAATACCACCACTTGATTTATGAATGTACCTTTTGATTTTATGTCGAATCCCCAAAAACAATTTAACCGGCAGATTTTCCTGAAAACCTATGTAGAAAATAAGCCATCTAAGATCTATACACAGGTAACTGAAAATCTACTAGTCATTGTTCTACACGGAAAAAAGCATCTCATCTACCGTGACTATGAAACTACTGTAAAAGAAGGTGAGTTTGCTCTTTTCCGCAAGGGCAATTATATTATGAATCAGATTCTGAGTGATGAAAAATATGAAAGTCTGCTCATCTTTCTGGGTGATGAAATGCTCAAAAGCATATCCCGTCCTTCTCTTTCCTCTTCCAAGGAAGAAATTCCTTTTTTTAAAGGAAACACGATTCCTTATATGGCAAACGAGGTAAATTCCATACAGCAGCTTATGGTAGATTATGATCAATATGAAGAAATCATCCATTTAAAAATAATGGAACTTCTGATCTACATACAAAAAACAGACCAAACAGGAGCCTTTGAGAATTTTCTACATTCCCTTTCCATGGAATGTGATTTCCGGCAAAATATTTTACAGAATTATACTTATCTGCAAAATATCCAAGAAATGGCTGACGCCGTACATATGAGTGTCAGTTCCTATAAAAGAAAATTTCAAAAAACCTTTGGATGTACTCCTCACTTCTGGGCAAATGAACAGAAGCTATCCAAAGCCGCTCTGCTTTTGGATACATCCAATTATTCCATTACCGACATCTGCTTTATATGCGGATTCTCTTCCCTTTCCACCTTTCACGCCCAATTTAGAAAAAAGTATGGTATATCTCCGGGAATCTATAGAAAGAACCGCTGATTCCCGGAGCTTTCTTACTGACTATCTGCTTTTTTGTGTAGAAAATAGTAAACTCCGGAATATACAAAAGGCACAATAATCATTGCTCCAAATACTGCATAAATAATCCAATCTACCTTAAACAGTATATTTACCAGTAAAACTAATCCACCTGACATCCATAGCCATCCTGTTACACGATGTGTATGATTCCAGGTCTCCTCATCTGAAAGTGTCCATGGAAGTTTAATGCCAATGAAATGATTCTGCCTGCATTTCGGGAGATAATTACCAACCGCCATAAATAGCAAAGCGATAAAAATCTGAATTATTTTGAAAATATCCATCTGTCCGCCCAGTGCATAAGAATACATTGTCACTCCACAAATAATGGATACAAGCGGACAGATCCAAAGAACCAGCATATACATCTTACTGCTTACCTTCCGTTCTTCCTTCATTTTCTTCTCCCCTTTGATCTGTCCAAACACACACAGCATATGCACACCAAGTAAAAAAAGCGGCAGACCAAACACCACAAATGCTTTGCTGCTCCATCCGTTCGGCGTCCCGTCCATACCGAAATGTGTTGCCATTGTATCCGGCAGCTTAGACCACATGATCGTTCCAAATAGTATTGGCAGTAAAATAATGATTCCTGTAAATATTATTGTTTTTTTATACTGTTTCATCCTGATAATCTCCTTTCAAATCCGAAAGCCAGAGCATGACCTCCTCCACTACAGATGTATTGAGTTCATAGTAAACAAAATTTTTACACTTTGTTTCTGTTACAAGCTCTGCTTTTTTTAATATACTTAAATGATACGATATGGTTGCCCCTGTCATATCAAAATGATTTCCTATTTCTCCTGCCGAAAGCCTCTGCTTTTTTAATAGTGTCAGAATTTCTCTCCTGACAGGATCGGACAACGCTTTAAATGTCTCAGCAAATGCCAAGCTACCACCTCCATCCTATATTCACCTGTTTAGAATAGTTTCTATTTAGAAATATTTCTAAATATATGGTAGCAGTCTCCACAGGAAGAGTCAAGAGGTATTTTGATTTTTTTCTAAATAGCTATTTATGAAAATATATTGACATGTTTTCTTAGATTTTGTATTATCGGAATATAATATATGCGTTTCTCGAATATTACTATATCTTATGTATCGTATTGCAATAATTTCTTTGCATAATTCCGTTATTTTTTTAAAAATCGAATAGACTTTCCTCTCCTGCTATGCTAGAATTGATTTTATAAAAGGGAGTGGTTATATGCTGACACAGGAAGATTTATCTGCAATTCATAATTTATTTGTCGGACAATTTGATCATATTGATAAAAGACTGGACGGTATTGACGAAAGACTGGACGGCATCGATGAAAGACTGGACGGCATCGATGAAAGACTGGACGGCATCGATGAAAGACTGGACGGCATCGATGAAAGGCTGGACGGTATCGATAAAAGACTGGATGAACATGACCGTCGCTTTGACCGATTAGACACCACCATATCTTTGATGCAAGGCGATATCAATGCTTTAAGAAATGGTCAGCGTGATATCTGTCATCGTCTGGACAGCTTATCTGAGAAGGTAGATTATACCTATCATCTTGCCATTGACAATTGGGGAAATCTCGTGGAATCCAAAAAGCGTCTGGATTTATTAGAAGGATAATACTGGCATAAAGGAAGGAATGTCTATTTGATATAAAGCATGGAGTCCGCTTACGGACTCCTTTTTTGTATGACAGGAAACAGCCGCTGTGTCTATTTGTCCTTTCCGCTTCCTATATATTCCTCTGTTGTCGAAAGTTCCGTATGTATCGTGGAAAAGCTCTCGACAATTTTTTCTGTAATCTGTTCAAATTGTTCCGTCTGCCCTGCTACGGCATCCTTCAGGTATAACACTTTTACGCCGCTATCAATAAGTCCTTCCACGGTTGCCAAAATACAGCACTCTGCCACAACACCACATACAATGACCCTGTCTGCTCTTTTTACTGCTTCCATAACCTGTGGAATCATACAGGAGGAATATGTGGATTTCTCATAAACAGGATACCGGTCTGCAAAGGGCAGAAATTCATCCATCAACGCATTAAGCCATACATCTGCATTGATATCCGCGTATTCTCTGTTGTATTCCCTCCATGTACCAGCTGGCTTTTTCGGTGCTGTGAATATAGTAAAAATAACCTCTTCTGCTCTCTTTGATTCTAGTATTTTTACAATATTTGCTGCCGCTTTGTCTGCGCCGGGACAGCCCCATGGTTCTCCTTCCTTATATACATTCTGCATATCTACAACGAGTAATAAATCCTTCATTGTTATACCCATTCCTTTCTTTTTTGAGTTGGCTTAAAACCATTTATTTTATTATACACCATAATAAAACGGTCATATTTATCTGTCTTGTCACCTATCTTTACATTGACATTTACAGACACATATGCTAATAATTTATTATTATAATGATTTTGACACAGAAAACAACTTTTATACAGAAATCAGGTGTACATAATGGAATATATGCCCCATATCCGACTCTCTGATAAAGAAGCTGCTCCTTTCGCACTGCTTCCCGGAGATCCTGCACGTATTGATCGGATTGCTTTGCAGCTTAACTCCGTAAAGGAACTTGCCTGTAACCGGGAATTTCGCAGTATAAGCGGATTTTACAAAAATGTTCCTGTTCTGGCAGTTTCTACCGGAATCGGAGGACCATCCACGGCAACGGCAGTCGAAGAGCTTGCCCGCATTGGTGTCCCCTATTTTATCCGCATCGGAAGCTGCGGAGCTTTACAGCCGGATTTAAAAACCGGTGATTTGATTCTGGTCACTGCTGCTATGAAAGATGATGGTACTTCCAGATCTTATACGGGAAACGCTTATCCTGCTGCTGCAGACTATTATCTGTTAAAAGCATGTGAAGAAAGCGCACGGGAGTTGTCTATTCCCTTTCACATGGGATTCTGTCGCAGTCATGACAGTTTATATGCGGAAGAAAAAAAGCGGATGGATGCCATCTGCTCAGCTCAGGGTATTCTCGGTTCAGACATGGAAACGGCAGCTGCCTTTGTCTGTGCTTCCCTAAAAGGATTGCATGCCGCTTCCATCTTAAATGTTGTTGTTGAATACAAAGATGATCTGACTAATCAGATTAATCACTACATAGATGGGGAAGCCCTGACTGCAAGGGGTGAAAAAAATGAAATTCTTACAGCGCTCAATGCGTTTGTCAGAATATATAATCATTCTAAAATGAAAAAGGAGCATACTTATGAAAAATTTATTTAAGACCAAATTTAACACAGCCTGCATTGTTCTGATTCCGACCTGTATCGGCATCAATTATCTGGGAAAACTGATTGCTTCAACTTTAAAACTCCCCTTATGGTTAGACTGTATCGGCACCTGTATCGGTGCCATCCTTGGCGGACCTCTGATCGGCGCCATCTGCGGTGCAGCAAACAATCTGATTTACGGCTTTACTACCGGTGACAATATTACATTAATCTATGCACTGACCAGTCTTGGTATCGGTCTGGCAGTTGGTATCATGGCAAGACTCAGCTTTATGAAAAAAACTTCCGGAGCCCTGCTGACTGCTGTTGTTGGAGGTCTGACTGCTGTTGTAATCTCTACACCGTTAAATATCCTTTTCTGGGGCGGTACAACCGGAAATATTTGGGGTGATGCTTTATTTGCAACGACTCAGGCTTCCGGTTTTCCGGTATGGCTTGGCTCTTTTTTAGATGAACTGGTTGTAGATGTGCCGGATAAAGTACTGACACTACTCATTGTATTTGCTATTGTAAAATTCCTGCCAAACAAGCTGGTATCTCTTTATACAAGTGATGATACCATTGAAAAACTGGATTAAGGATCTATTATGAAAAGCATCAGTTTATATGTAGCAAATAACTCTTATCTGACAAAACTGCATCCTTTTACAAAACTGCTCTATATTGCAGCCGCCGTGAGCATTCCACTGCTTTCCGGTCGGCTGTGGATGTTCTGCACATGGATCGGCGTCAGCCTGATTATACTGACCAGCGGGAAGCTTCTTCGAAAGACCTTCCCGCTTATTGCGTTTTCCTTTACAATTCTTTTGACCATTTTTCTGATTCATGGACTGTTTCATACGGGTAATACAACCGTTATTTTCTCAATCGGACCTCTGCATTTTTATAAAGAAGGAGTTCTGTATTCTGCAAAAATCGGACTGAATATCTTAAATATGCTTTTGTCCTTTGCTGTTTTTATACTCTCTACAAAGCCTTCGGAATTTGTTGAAGAATTGGAAAAAAAAGGATTTTCTCCCCGTTTCGGATATATTATCAATTCCGTTTTTCAAATTATTCCCCAGATGATCGGCACAATGCACACCATTGCTGATGCCCAAAGAAGCCGGGGCACAGAAACAGAAGGAAGTCTTTTCACTCGTGCAAAGGCATTGATTCCTTTGATTTCCCCAGTTATCGCAGGCTCTCTGATCAATACAAGAGAGCGAGCCATTGCACTGGAAGTCCGTGGCTTTGGCTCAGGAATCAAAAGAACTTATTTAACGGATCATCCTAAAAGTAAAGTGGACATCCTATGTCGTCTGATACTGTACGCCGCTATTTTGATTGCTGTATGCTGGAGGATTACCTTATGTCTTATATAACCGCTGTAAACTTAAAATACCGCTATCCGCATACCGACAGACTCGCATTAAACGGGCTCACCTTCTCGATTGAAAAAGGCGAATTTATCGGTATCATCGGTCGCAATGGAGCCGGAAAGAGTACGCTCTGCTCTGCCCTCATCGGGCTGGTACCCCAATTTTATAAGGGTGCGTATGGCGGAAAGCTTTTATTAGAGGATACCGATTTGTCGATTACGCCAACTGCCAGGCTTTGCAGCCGCATCGGGCTGGTATTTCAAAATCCCTTTAACCAGCTCTCCGGTGCCAAAGATACAGTGTATGAAGAAATTTCATTTGGTCTGCAGAATCTAGGCATCCCACGGGACGAGATACATAGACGCGTAGAAGAAACCATGAAGCTTTTGGATATTAGTGAATTTCGTGACCGCAACCCCTTCGATCTTTCCGGTGGTCAGATGCAGCGGGTAGCTCTGGCGGGTGTACTTGTTATGCAGCCGGAGGTTTTGCTTCTGGACGAACCTACCTCCCAGCTTGATCCTCAGGGAAGCGAAGAAGTATTTCATGCCGTTGATAAGCTGACAGAATCAGGTATTACCATTATTATGGTAGAACAAAAAATGGAAAAGCTCGCTGACTATTGTGACCGTATCCTGCTTCTGGATGATGGGAAGATAGTGGACTTTGATACCCCACAAAAAATTTTCTCCAGACCGGATCTGAAGGAACACGGCATCTGTCCTCCTGTTATCACGAAACTCTTTGAGGACTGGCAAATCCAAATGGAAAATGGACTTTATCCGGTTACACTAAAGGAAGCTTTAAGCCTGAAAAAACAGATTCCTTCTGATTTTCAGAAATCCATATATCAAAACCAATCTCATCTGCCTTATTCCGAATATACTGTCTCCTTCCGTATAGAAGACCTGTTTTTCTACTACCAAAAGGGTACTCCGGTTATAGAAAACCTGTCTCTTACACTTGATACCCGTCCGACCGCCATCATCGGTCAAAACGGTGCCGGAAAGACTACACTGGTAAAGCTCTTAAAAGGATTATTAAAGCCTGTAAGCGGTTCCATCTATTACAAGAAAGAAGATATATCAGGAAAAACCGTGGCAATGATTGCAGGTCAGATTGGATATGTATTCCAGAATCCCGATGACCAGATTTTTAAATATACGGTACTTGATGAGGTCATGTATGGACCGTTAAATATCGGCATGAACAAAGAAGCTGCCAAAGCACACGCTCTGGCAGCCATAAGACTGGTACAACTGGACGGAAAAGAACAAAAGAATCCCTATGATCTGGAGCTTTCCGACCGGAAAATGGTATCCATTGCTTCCATTCTCGCCATGGATACGGATGTCATTATTCTGGATGAACCGACTATCGCACAGGATTTTGAAGGCAGAAACATCATTCGCTCTATTATCGAAACGCTGGTTTCTCAAGGGAAATCCGTTCTTTCCATTCTGCACGATATGAATTTTGTAGCCGACTGTTTCAGCCGGGTCATTATTATGGTACATGGCAAAGTGCTGGCAGATGGCACTCCGGAAGAAGTTTTTGAAAAGACAAAACTGCTAAAGCAGGCAAAGCTGGAAGCGCCACAAAAAATACAGCTATGCAGACTGCTTGAATAAAGCCGTTTATTGCTAATTCACAATATTCCTCAGCCATACACCCTTTTTCACAAGCACAAAACCAATGATACACTTGATGATCTCAATCGCCTGACAACAGAAATATACAAGTACAATATTCAGACCTGTATATCGGCTGAGTACATAGGCAAGCGGAATAGTGATGATCCAGACAAACACACTGTCAAAGAAAAATGTAATGACCGTCCGACCGCCGGAACGCAGCGTAAAATAAGTCGCGTGCATAAACGCCTGCTGTGGCATAAATATGGCTGCTACGACGATAAACCTTTCCGCCAGTAAACGAACCTCATCTGAGGTATTGTAAATCTGCGGGAAGAACGGCGATATCATCGCCATGACTGCTCCGATTCCCACGCAACACATGACAGAAAAGAAAATCAGCTTGGTATCCGTATCCTTTGCTTCTTCCATCTTATTGGCTCCCAGAAGCTGTCCGACCACAATGGATACGGAGCTTCCCAGTGCAATAAACACAACATTGAATAGATTACCGATCGTATTGGAAATATTCATACCGGCAACCACATTTAAACCACGGACGGAATAACACTGTAACAGCATTGCCATACCGGCTGACCAAAGTGCCTCATTCACCAAAAGAGGGCAACCCTTCAGGAGAATCTTCTTCACCAGATCTATCGGTACGCGCAGACTTCTATAAACTCCTTCCATATAAGGATTCTTTTCCTTATGTCTGTGCGTCCAGACCACTACGATCATACATTCTGCAAATCTCGAAATTGTCGTTGCAATCGCCGCACCCGCAACACCGAGCGCAGGTGCACCAAATTTTCCAAAAATCAATACATAATTGAACATCATATTGACGCAGACCGCCGCAATTCCTGCCTTCATGGGAAGCAGCGTTTCTCCGGTTTCCCGCAGTGTACTCGCATAAATCTGCACAATGGAAAACGGTATGATACCAATCAGCATAATGGACAAATATTGTTTTCCATAAAAAAGAGCTGATTCAATACTCTTTGCATCATTACTTTCATTCAGATACAACTGAATGAGTTCTCCGCCAAAAAGCAGAAATATCATCATACCGATTGCCGTAACGATTACAGAAATCCAGATTTTAAACCGGAAAGTCTCCCGGATTCCTTTTTGATTGCCCTGTCCATAAAACTGTGCCCCAAAAATTCCGGCACCGGAGAGTCCTCCAAAAATACATAGATTATATACAAAAAGAAGCTGATTTACGATGGCAACACTGGACATCTGCTCCGTGCCGACCTGTCCCACCATAATATTGTCCAAAAGACTCACAAAGTTTGTGATTCCATTCTGTATCATGATTGGGACCGCCACTAACAGCACTTTTCTGTAAAATGCTCTGTCTCCTATTAACTTTCTCATTACTTACTATTCCTTTATCCCAAATCTAATCGGCAACAATAAGTGAACCAAAGACCTCCTGTGCACTTTTGCCGATATCGGCTATTGTATCATAGTTATCTATATAAAACCATCCCTGTCTTCCATCCTCTGTTTCAAGCTGGACCCAGTTTTTATTATCCGTTGCAATAAAAGTTACTTTTCCCGGCTCTGCCGTAAAGAACTCTCCTTCCCTGTCCGGTGTCGTATAAACCGGAAGCTCACAAAGCAGTGACGCTTTATTTTCTCCAATCGGATAATAAACCGTCTGCTGTTCAAAAACCAGATTTCCGGCACCGTTTAACTTCCAGTACCCTTCCGCATACCAGGTCTGCAATATGGACAGACGGAATGCTGCAATGACTTCTCCCTGACCACTGCCATCGTTCTGAAAATGACAGGTATCTGAAACCGGATTATCCGTTACCGATCCTACCAGCCTGATATCTCCGCTTTGATACCTTATAAAATATGTAACCGGATCATCGCTTGGTCCATTATCAAACAGAGCGACCTCCTTAAAAGAATCCGAGGCATCCAAATCAACAATATAAAAACAGTCTGTTCCCGGAGAATCCATAAAAATGCCCAAATCAGAAAGTCTCTTTGTAAAATCCTTTCCGTCAATCGTGAACTCCGAAACCTGTACATCCTTCATCATGCCAGTTTCATCCTCTTCAGTTTTTAAAACATACTTGACCGTCTGTACACCTTCTCCATTTAAATCCACTGCAATTTCTTCTCCGACCGGAATCTCTGTCACCGCATTGCTGCTCTGTACGATCACATCATCCCTTTTATTTCCGATTGCATCCTCAAAATAAAAATTATAATCCTGATACGTCTTTTCCTTTCCGTATGAATTCCCTACCTCTCTGGTCTTTACTTCATATACCATCTGTTCAAGTTCCTGCCTGCTGTATTCTCCCGGCTGCAGATTGATACAATAACCAATATTGCCCGGCAGACCGTACAGATAGCCGGCTGCTTTTTTTCTTTTACAAACAGATAGTTTAAACATCCCTCGGAGGTACTTTCCTCTATAATTCCCGTAGAAAATCCGATTTTGGTCTTCATCACACTTTTTGCTTCATATGGAGCAAATACATAAAGAGTATCATAATCTATCGTAAACAAATCCGATACCTGTCCCTTTTCCTCCTGCATGATCTTAGAAAGATTTCTTTCCAATATTCTTGTATTTTTATTATTCAATGAAAAAAACTGACACATAGTATGGCAAAAGCTATTGTGATTACTGTACCCGCAGCTACAGTTATTCCTTTTCTTCTTATATTCATTTTCATGCTCCTTATATTTACAATAAATATTCTAAATCTGATAGCTGTCTATGAAATTGGCATCATATATAAAATCTATAAATCATCATACCATACGTAATGTGTTCAATTCTTTAATAAATCATTAAGATACTCTAAAATTTATCGCAAAAAATCCGGCAGCCAGCATTGATCTGACCACCGGATCTCTTCGCGTTATTCTCTCACCATACCCTGATTATGTCCAAACACTGTTTTCCTATTTGAACGGATTCTCTGTCGGGTAAAGCATTCCCTTCGGCTGGTTGAAGTTGATCTCATCTACCGGAACACCGATATACTTAAATACTTCATAGAGAGCCTTTCCATAATGTCCGAAAGCAACTGCTCCATGGTGCGGGTAATTCTTCTCGATCAGTACATGACGGTAGAATCTTCCCATCTCCGGAATTGCAAATACACCGATTGCCCCGAAGGACTTGGTTGCTACCGGAAGGACTTCACCATGTGCAATATAAGCACGAATTTTAGCGTCTGCGGTGCTCTGTAAACGGAAGAATGTAATGTCGCCAGGTACAATATCGCCTTCCAGAGTTCCCTGTGTAACCTCTTCCGGAAGCGCTCTTGCCATAATCATCTGATACTTCATGGAGCAGAATGACAACTTCTTGCTGTTGGTATTTCCGCAATGGAATCCCATGAATGTATCCTCATGTGTATAATCAAATTTGCCTTTGATGGACTCTTCGTACATATCATTCGGTACGGAATTGTTGATATCAAGCAGGGTAACTACATCTTCACTGACAACGCTTCCGATAAACTCACTCAGTGCACCATAAATATCTACTTCACAGGATACCGGAATACCGCGTCCGGTCAGACGGCTGTTGACATAACACGGAACAAATCCAAACTGTGTCTGGAATGCCGGCCAGCATTTTCCGGCAATCGCAACATATTTACGATAACCCTTGTGCGCATCAATCCAATCTAAGAGAGTTAATTCATACTGAGCTAACTTCGGTAAAATTTCCGGTTTCTTATTGCCTTCGCCAAGCTCCTTTTCCATATCCTTTACAACATCCGGGATACGAGGATCATTTGCATGCTTGTTGAATGCTTCAAACAGGTCTAATTCAGAGTTTTCCTCAATTTCAACACCGAGATTATAGAGCTGCTTGATCGGTGCGTTGCAGGCAAGGAAGTTAAGCGGTCTCGGACCGAAGCTGATGATCTTTAAATCAGAAAGTGCTACAATAGCACGTGCAATCGGAATAAACTCATGAATCATATCTGCACATTCTTCTGCATTTCCTACCGGATATTCCGGGATATAAGCTTTAATGTTACGCAGCTTTAAGTTATAGCTTGCATTTAACATACCGCAGTAAGCATCACCACGTCCGCCTACCAGATTATTCTGTGTTTCCTCTGCTGCTGCTGCGAACATCTTCGGTCCGTCAAAATGCTTTGCAAGCAATGTTTCGGAAATCTCCGGTCCAAAGTTACCAAGATATACACAAAGTGCATTACATCCTGCCTTCTTGATATCCTCAAGAGCCTGAACCATATGGATTTCACTTTCTACGATACAGATTGGGCACTCGTAAATGTCCTCTGCATCATATTTTGCCTTGTAAGCATTTACAAGAGCCTCTCTTCTGGTTACGGAAAGAGATTCCGGGAAGCAGTCACGGCTTACTGCTACGATTCCTAATTTGATTTTTGGCATGTTTTCCATCATTGTTTTCCTCCTGACATATCATTTTTTGTTTTCATGTAAAATGTTAATTAATTAATTTCTTTACAATATTTCTGAACCCTTTTCAGTCCTTTGAAATATCAATATTTTTACCAATCAGACCAATATGAGCGCCTGCATCCAGACCACCTTCTTCATGCCCGATCAGCCATTTATTTTTAGCAGTAATGAGTGCATCCTCGCCACCTTTATGTTCTTTATCAAGTGGCAGGTTCGTACCCTTTGGAAGTACAACCACATCCTTAAAGCCGCCTTCATCTGCATTGCAGGGCGCATAGTGAAGAGTTGTCGCATACAGTTCCACTGCCGTTCCCTTAGGCACCTTGAAAGCCTCGATCAGATCCGTATTGTAAGTAAAGCTTTTTGTAATATCCTGCTGCTTTCCGAGTAACAGCACCAGATCTGTCGCTGCTACATTAATCTCCGAAGATCTGTGATATTCCACCGCATTGAGTTTGTAGTTATGTCCATTACAGTAACCGATCTGAATCGGCAGTTCTCCATATACTGCAGTCTCCAGTTCTTTCTTAACCGGAAGGTTTTCCAATAAATCCACACCCGGCTCATATACTACACCATCCGGCAGCGGAGTATTCTCCATCGCCTTAATAAGCTCTGTAAAATCAATACCTTCCACAATTCTTCCATAAGCCTTGAAGGCTTCATCTGTGACCTTTTTAATCTTCACCTTTAACCCATCCTTTCCCTATACTGAAATACTCTGTTTCCGGTTACTCAAATGTATTGTGTCACTAAATAATCTTATCAAACAACTCCTTACATGCAGGATATATTGCTTTAAACTGCTGATATCTTGCTTCATATTTTGCTGCAAGATCTGCTTCCGGTTCTACGGTATCCACAACTTTCACTAACTTTTCTGCTGCCTCTTCTACACTTGCAAACTCTCCACAGGCAACTGCGGCTAACATTGCACCACCCAGTGCAGGTCCTTCTTCGCTTTCAATCACATCCACCTTAATGTTCAGAATGTTGGCGATCATCTTCTTCCAGAGAGGACTCTTAGCACCGCCACCGCAAATCTTTGTTCTTTCGATTTTGATTCCCAGTGACTTTGCAACTTCAAAGGAATCTCTGAGTGCAAAAGCAACACCCTCTAAAACAGCCTGTGTCATATCGGCTCTTGTCGTATCCATGGTCATACCGATAAAGGTACCTCTGGCATTCGGATTGTTATGTGGGGAACGCTCACCCATCAAATATGGCAGGAAGTATACATGATTTTCTCCCAGCTTTGTAATTTCCTTCTGCTCAGCCGCATAATCCTTTGTACCGATGATTTCATCCATCCACCATTTATTACAGGAAGCGGCGCTTAACATACATCCCATCAGATGATAATGTCCGTCTGCATGTGCAAAGGCATGCAGTGCATTATTTTTATCCACACCAAAGTTCCTGGATGAAATAAATACGGTTCCGCTTGTACCAAGAGAGATATTACACATACCATCGCCTACTGTTCCCGTTCCGACTGCTGCCGCCGCATTGTCTCCGGCACCGGCCACAATCTTTACGGTCTCCGGTATTCCAAGCTCTGCTGCCACTTCCGGCAGAATCGTTCCGACTGCCTCGTAGCTTTCAAATACCTTTGCTAACATATCCTCGCTGATACCACAGATATCGCACATTTCCTTAGACCATGAGCGGTTCTTTACATCAAAGATCAGCATACCGGAAGCATCCGAGACATCTGTACAATGCACACCGGAAAGCTTATATGCGATATAATCCTTGGGCAGCATGATCTTACGGATTCTTGCAAAATTTTCCGGCTCTCTATTCTTTACCCATAGAATTTTCGGAGCAGTAAATCCGGTAAAGGAAATATTTGCCGTATATTTGGAAAGTGTCTCTTTACCGATTACATGATTCAGATAATCGCATTCCTCTGTTGTTCTTCCATCATTCCAGAGAATCGCCGGACGGATGACTTCATCCTTTTCATCCAGGATAACCAGTCCGTGCATCTGTCCACCAAAGCTGATACCGGCCACCTGACTTTTGTCACATTCGCTTAAAAGTTCCTTCATACCATCCATCGTTTGTGTATACCAGTCCTCCGGCTTCTGTTCAGACCAGCCCGGATGAGGGAAGTATAACGGATATTCTCTGGAAACAATTTTCTGAATCTTTCCATTTCCATCCATGAGCAACAGTTTTACTGCTGATGTACCCAGATCAATACCTACATAAAGCATTGCATTTCCTCCTTTTTCACACCTATATTTTCATTTGTTTCTTTTATGTATTCTGCTTAACGTGCACGAGCACGTTTTTTCTTTTATCATATACCTTATGTATATAAAAAATCAACAGTAATTTGCATTTTCATAGACTTGCACAAAAAAAAGGACTTGAATCCGTAAAAATGTACAAATTCCCTGTCCTCTCTTTTTCTGTGCAGATTCCACTGAATCCAAATGCTGTTTTCTATTATCCGAATCTTCCCTATACAGTTGATAGCGGCACTACTGTATTTTCTGTAACTGTCTCTTCTGTTGGTGCATCTTTTGTGCCACAGCCTGTAAACAAGGTACCAACACAGATCATCATAAATACTCCTGTTGCCACTTTCTTTTTCAAAATAATACGCTCCCTTCTATTAGTTTGTATTATTCATTATATCAAATGAGTTTTATTATTCACTATCATTTCATGTAGTAAAATAAAAAAATCACTGATATAATGGATTTGGACATAATTTACTTTTTTTGGAGAAACCATATGGCTACGATTAAAGAAATTGCCGATCTTGCCGGTGTTTCCCGCGGTACAGTGGACCGGGTCTTAAATAACCGAGGCTCTGTCAATCCTGTAACTGCTGAAAAAATCCGTGAGATCGCAAATACACTTCACTACAAACCGAATAAAGCGGGCATAGCGCTTGCTGCACAGAAAAAAAAGCTGAAAATCGGAGTTGTCCTGTTTGGGGAAGGAAATCCCTTTTTTGATGAGGTTGTCCGGGGTGTGCACAAAAGAGCAGAAGAACTTTCCGGCTATAACTGTACCGTTTTGTTAAAACAGGTTTCCGACAATGTACAGGCTCAGTTGGATGCCATTGATAGTCTCTTAAAAAAGGATATACACGGACTGGCTATTTCTCCTTATAATGCACCGGAAATAGCGGACTGTATTAACAGGCTGTATGACAAAGGTATTCCGGTTGTCACCTTAAATACTGATATTGAAAATTCCAAACGGATTGCCTATGTAGGCAGCAATTATTATCTTTCCGGTCAGACAGCGGGCGGTTTAATGGGACTGGTGACAGGAGGGACTGCTAAAGTCGGTATTATTTCCGGTTCTCCGAAGATCCTCTGTCATACCGAACGGATTGCAGGCTTTAAGGACTGCATTACCAAACAGTATCCCGGTATCGAAATCATCGATACCATACACAATCAGGATGATGAACATATAAGCTACAGAGTCACCAAAGCACTGCTTGCCGATCATCCTGAAATCAATGCGCTTTATTTTGCTGCAGCCGGAGTTTTCGGCGGCTGCAAGGCATTGCTTGCCGATTCCTCCAGAAAAGAAAAGCCCTGCCGGATCATTACCTATGATAATGTTCCCTCCACAAGGGAGTTAGTGAAGCAGGGCATTATCTCCGCTACCATCTGCCAGCAGCCTCTGCTGCAGGGTACGAAGCCGTTGGATATTCTGTTTTCTTATCTGACCTCCGGAGAACTGCCAAAAAGAGAATACAACTATGTTGCAGCAGATATTCGGATACGGGAAAATATTTAGTCCCCGTCCGTAAAAACCATTTCTTTTACCAAAGCAGATACACCACAGTCAGTAAAAAACCAATGCAGAACAGCATCAGCCCAAATGACAGGCTTCTTGCGATTACCATATTGTTTTCTGACAGTGTTTCCTGAAGCATCGCCAGTCTATGCTCATAGCGTCTTACTACCGGATGCTTCTTTCGGATTGTTTTATTTAACAAGACTGCACATCCATCCAGAAACATGCCGACCATATGCGTTACCGCATTTCCCTCCGTTAGTTCATGAGGCAGTCTGCTGTCCCGATAAACGGTTTTTCTCAGGATTACGATGGCATAATCGGTCAGTCTGTCCATCAGACGGCAGACACAACCACAGACAACCGGAAGAGCGCTGCATAAAACCGGCCGGTAGATCAGATTCTCCAAATCCAGCCATTTTGGCCAGATATCTACATAAATATCCCCTGAAAACATATTTCTTCCATTACTTTGCGCTTTTTTTCCAGGCTTGGTCTGTTCCATACGAAGATCCATTTCCACACGCTCAAGCAGTGTAATCCTTCCTTCCCTGCGAAGCATTGTTGTCCTTACGAACCATATATATACAAGTACACCAATCAAAATCGAGATGCAGGCACCCTTTAAATTTTCCGTACTAAAATATGCCACCGACAAAGTTTCTGAAGCATGAAATAACGAACTTCCCATATCTGCCATCCGGTCCATTGTAAAATGCGGAAGCATGCCGAGTATCGGAAGAACAACTGCACTTCCTGCCAAAGCAAAAGCACTCTGTCTGTTCATATAGCTGCCCTTCATGGCATCAAACTTTGCCTGCAAAGCTGCATCCCGGTTCTTTTCTATAAATAAGCATACATACAATTTTGTCATATATGCCACAGTCAGACCCCCGCTGACTAAAAAAATCCACTCAATCAACTGCATCTCATGGATACCAAAAGAAACATGCTGCCAGATTCCCACCTGGGAAGTAATTCCGGTCTGACCCTCCAGTCCATGTAACTCATGGATATATTCCACAATTCCTTCATGCAGAAGGCTTTTACTGATATATCCGTTAAAAAACGGCACACCGCCAATTCCGAGAGCACCCGCTAAAAAGGTCAGATTCAATAACGGCTTCTTCCTCCCAAATCCCCGTATATCATTCAGATCCAGCTTATGCACATTCATAAAGACCACTCCTGCTGCCATAAACAGCACAAGTTTAATAAGAGAATGGTTGACCATATGCAGAAAAGTACCGCGTACTGCTATAATTCCTGCTTTTCCCTCCCCCTCAAGAGCCCGCAGAAGTCCCGTCATACCGGTTCCGACTAAAATAAACCCGATTTGTGACATGGAAGAACATGCCAGAGTCCTTTTTAAATCATTCGAGCAAAGTGCCAAAAGTGCTCCGCCGAACATTGTTATTACACCTAAAAATAATAGCAAAGCACTCCATTTATCATCTGTCATAAACAAATTACAACTAATGATCAAAATGCCGAGTACACCGGACTTTGTCAAAATACCGGATAAAAGCGCCGATGCGGGAGCCGGAGCTACCGGGTGAGCCTTAGGCAGCCAGATATGAAGCGGAAAAACACCCGCTTTTGCACCGAAGCCAAACAGCATACATGCTCCTGCCACATAAAGCTGCGTACTGCCTAAATGTGCCTGTGCACTTTCATAGAGCATGGAAAATCTTAACGTCCCGGTCAGATCATACCATAAGAAAATGCCCATCAGCATAACCAGACCACCTATTACAGCAATTGCCAGATAAGTTTCTGCGGCACGGAGCGATTCTTTTTTTTCATCCTGTGCTACCCACACATAGGAAGTAAAAGACATCATTTCAAAAAATACAAATAAAGTATAAAAATCCGCTGACAAAAAAACACCGATCGTCGCACCTAAAGTAAGCAGCATAAAAAGATAGTAGCGGTTCCTGTTCCGGTAATGTGTAAAGTATTCTCTTGAAGATACCGTTGTCATCATCCACATAAAGGATGCTGCCATTCCATATAACAGACGGAAGCCATCCAATGCAAAAGACAGCCCCAGTCCTCCAAAAACGGACCATGTATAGGAAAGCAAAGCGTGTGTATGCACTGTCTCCTCTGCTGAAACATCCGATACCTTTAAAAGCTTTGACGCTCCGAAAGATATATCAATACCGTTTCCACCAGACAATCTGATATAATAGAAAAAAAGCCCTGCAAAAGCCAGAAATTCCGTAATTGTCAAAAAATCCGCCGTATAATCTCTTGCCTTCTTATTTTTTCTGCCTATCCCGTAAACTGCCAGACCACCCAGAATAGGATATAAAGTGAGTGCCAGTAACCATCCGCCCAAAATATATCATCCTCCGTTTCATGCTGTGATTAAAATCCCTGTTTAAAATTCCTATCCTACAATCCGCTTCTAATAAATGCCTGCTGCCACTTCCTGCAAGAATGCCGTAACCGGTGCAGAATGCAGTCCAAATACAATGATTACCAGGGCAAAGACCGTAAGTGGCAAGAGCATAAGCCAGTTCGGATCCTCTGCATCCGCTATCGTTTCATAATCAAAACCTGCCTTTGGGAAAAATGCCCGCACTACAATATTCAGCATATAGGTTGCCGTCAAAAGCGCAGAGATTAACAGTGCTCCGATTCCGATATAAGAAAGCACATGTTTACTCTCCACCGCCGCCTGCGCCAGATTCCATTTACTGATAAAACCTGCCAGCCCGGGAACTCCCATTAAAGCCAGCGCCGAAACGGTAAAAATTACAAATACCTTCGGCATCTTTCTTCCAAGTCCGTCTAACTCATGTACATAATGCCGTCCGGTCTTATACATAATGGCTCCTGCACAGAAAAAGGCGCCTATCTTCATAAAAGCATGAAATACCATGTGCGTCAGTGCACCGGTAAGACCGAGCGGTGTCATGATTGTTACACCAAATAGAATATAGGACAAATTACTGATGGTTGAATATGCTAACCTTCTCTTAATGTGTGTTTCCTTTACTGCCCTGCTGCAGCCATATACAATTGTAAAAATAGTCGCAATCATGACCACACCCTGTGCCCATGTGCCTCGGAGAAATTCCGTTCCAAAACAGTAAAAGGTCAGCCGGATGATCGAAAAAGCACCCGCTTTGACAACAGCTACCGCATGTAAAAGCGCCGTTACCGGAGTCGGAGCCACACCCGCCTGTGGCAGCCATGAATTAAACGGACAGATTGCCGCTTTGACACCAAAGCCAAAGAAAGCAAATACATAAACTAACAGAAGAATATTAGTGCGGTCTCCGATCTTTGCTGCATTCATAACGCCTCCCAGCGTAAAATTCAATGTATTTCCATATACCATCGTAAAAATCAGACCGATAAATGCAAATGCCGCACCACCCAATGAATAATACAGATACTTACGGGCAGCTAACACCGCTTCCCTCGTCAAAGTATGCAGAACAAGCGGCAGCGTCACTAACGTCAGAAGCTCATAGAAAAAATACATGGTCAGCATATCCTCTGCCAGAGCGATTCCAAGCGTCACACCGTAAGTCATGGTATAAAACATAAAAAATGTCTTTTCCCGCTGCTCATGCTTCATATATTCAAAAGAGTACAGCGTTGCAAGCGGCCAGAGAAAAGCGATCAGACTGCCAAAAACCATGGACATTCCATCCACTCTTAATGAAATAGTCCAGTTTCCGGTAAATCTTACCACATCCAGAGCCTCTATGGGCCGATTCCATAACAGCGCAAATACCAGAATTGAATTCAAAAGAACTAACGCTTCCACATAAAGATTCCGATACACTCTTTTCTGAAACGGCAGAACCGGGACCAGTGCCCCTCCCAGAATCGGAAGCAGGATTACTACAAGCATCATCATCGGATTCATTCCTGCTCCCCCTTCCTACATAAGCTGCGGCACAAACGCCGCAAAAAATTCCGCGAGACTGTTCGGAAACATTCCAAGTGCTACTGCACATATTGTCAGCAGTAAGATCGGCATAAGCATCCATCCGTTTGCCTCCCTTTTCTGCAAGGAAACATAGTCAAAATCATTTCCCGGCAGAAAGCCCTTTACCGTTACCGGAAGCAGATAGCCTGCAGTCAGAAGAGCACTCAAAAGCAGCACCACCGGACCGAGCCACGTAAAAATTCCGGTTCCCGACTGCAGTGCACCTGTCGCCAGATACCACTTACTGACAAATCCGCTGGTAGGCGGAATACCGATTAATGCCAGAGAAACAAAAGTATAGCACCATATTGTTACAGGCATCTGCTTTCCGATACCACTAAGCTCCTCCACTTTTGTCTTACCGGTCTGATAAATAACTGCTCCGGCACAAAGAAACAGGGTACATTTTATTATGGCATGAAACACCACATGCAGAAGTGCACCTGTCACAGCCACCGGCTGTAATACCGATAATCCAAACAAAATATATGAAATCTGACTGACCGTGGAATAAGCCAGCCGTTTTTTAAAGCCCTTTTCCAGAAAAGCCAGCATCGAACCCATAAATACAGTAAGCAGTGCTAACGTCATCCACACCGTCTGTACCCAGGTTCCCTTAAGAAAATCCGCACCAAAAATATAAAATACCACTCTGACGATTCCGAGTACACCACCCTTTACGATAATACCGGAAAGCGCCGCAGATGCCGGAGCCGGAGCCACCGGATGTGCTGTCGGAAGCCACGCATGCAGCGGAAACATACCAGCTTTTACTCCAAAGCCAATTAACATCAGAAATGCTGCCGCTAAAAGCAGACTCCGGTTCTCTGCCAGAACCGCCGCATCAAATACTCCGCCTGCCGTAAAAGACATCGTATTTGCGTAATGATAAATAAAATAAATGCCAAACAGCACCATATAAGCACCAAAAAATGAATAAAACAGATATTTTAATCCCGCCATAACTGCCTCATGACTGCGGTTATGCAGTACGAGCGGCATGGAAAGCAGCGTCATCAGCTCATAAAACATATAAAACGTAACCAGATTTCCCGAAAAATCAAGTCCCACCAGAATGCCATATACTAACAAATAAAACCCGAAATACCGTTTGTTGTTTTCCTCATGCTTCATATACTCAAAAGCATACAGACCGGAACAGATCCAGATGAATGTCACTACGCTGACAAACAGACGGCTTACCGAATCTACACGGAAGAAAACGGGAAGCGTATCCGTCAGATAAAACAATGTATATCCTGCATCTCCCAAAGAGAGTACATATCCTACAAGCCCTGCTGTCACAAAAAGTCCTGCTGCCGTAATCCACAATAGTGTTTTACGGCTTTTGGACGGCTTCATAAATAACAGAAAAATCCCCATTATGACCGGAATCAAAACCGGAACTATTACCCATACCGTTTCTTTCATACCTTTTTCCACGCCCTTACTTTTTTATGCGAAGGTGGACAAACCCTGCTGGATCAGATCCACAATCGGCTGAGAACCCATGCCAAGAATGATATTCAAAATCATAAAAAGCACCATCGTCACTGCATACAACTTCTCCTGTTTCCACGTAATACAAGGATAATCCGTTTTGGCAGGTGTATAGATACGAATGACCGTCTTCATAAAATAAATCGCATTCAGGATAGTACTGATCGACAGCACTACAAGAGCCGGAAGCATCTTGCCGCTGTTATAGACTGCCGCATTGGCAAATAAAAATTTACTGATAAAGCCTGCAAAAACCGGAACGCCTACCATGGACAGTGAACCGACCGTAAATGCTACTCCGGCGACTTTATTCCGGTAAGCGGCACCTGTCAGATCGATAAACTTTCTGCTGCCGCCGGACACATCCGTCAGTCCGATCGCCGCTACAAACAGAAGGGATTTTGTAGCTGCATGTGCGATGATATGGAAAACGCTCGCAATCATACCGACATCCGTTCCCAGACCGATACCCATATAAATATATCCAATCTGTGCCACCGAGGAAAAAGCGATCATACGTCTTATATCGTTTTCTTTGATTGCACTTAAGGAGCCAAAGATTATACCCGCCAGTCCAAATAAAAACAGTACATCGATAATCTTACTTTCCCGGATAATCGAAAAGCCAATCACCCGGTAGAAGATCTTGATCAGTAAAAATACATAGCCCTTTGATACCAGACTTGATAAAATTGCCGCAGAGGACACCGTGGAATAACCATACGCATCCGGCAGCCAGGAATGAAACGGAAAGAGCGCACTCTTAATCGCTAACCCGACTGAAATCAAAGCAATTGTCACCAAAAGCGGCATGGAATATGTCCCTTCTGCCACGATCTGTGCCACTGCTTCCCTGATATTGGACATCAGAAGATGCCCCGTCAAATCATAGAGCATACAAATACCGATTAATAACAGACCGGAGCCAAGCAGACTCATAATCATATACCGGACTGCTGCTTCGATTGTTCTGCCGTTTTCACGAATCATAATAAGACCACAAGCAGAAATCGTGTTAATCTCTACAAAAACATATGCCGTAAACAGATCGTTCGTATAAATCAGCGCTAACAGGGAACTGAGCAGTAAGTTAATCAAAATATAATACAGATTATGCTTGGTAATCTCTACCTCACCAAGCAGTTTTTTTCGTCCGCCCAATAAAGACAATAGCATAATAATACAGAAAAATAATGCCATTGCTGCTTCCAATACTCCGGCACGTATCTCATTACCCCAGGGAGCCGGAAAATGTCCCATCATATAAGTAAAGCTTTCACCGGTCTGCAATGTAAATCCAAGCAGTACCGCCGACATTGTTCCGACTATACAAATCACTGCCGTATTCAGATATTTCGCAGGTTTTTGCGGAAGCACAGAACTGACGGTTCCCGCAAACATGGATAATACGATGGAAAAAAAAGGGAAATTCTGCACAAAAGCCATTTACCTTCCCTCCTTTTTTAATTGTGTCGAAATCTCATCCAGATCTAACGTATGATACCTGCGGTAAAGCCGGATTGTCAAAGAAAGCATCAGTGCCGTGACCGATACCGACACGACAATGCCCGTCAGTACCAGACCACTCGGAATCGGGTTGATATAGGCATCCACACTCTGTATACCGTCTACTACAATTGGTGCCATACGTCCCTCAATATAACCTTTTTCTGCCAGAAACAGATATACTGCGGTATCCATAATATTGAGTCCGATAATCTTTTTGATCAGATTCTTCTGCAGCAAAAGGTTGGAAAAACCGATGCCAAATAAAATCACAGCCACTGCTTCTCCATAGTTGGCAAATAAATTCGCACCCATTTAAAAGCCTCCCTTCCGAAACAGCGCATAAAATGCATACATTGTACAAGCTACGACCAGTCCCACACAGATATTAAGCGGAAGAATCAGACCACTGCTTAAGATAGCCCCCGGCGTTCCAAGCGGAATACCGCTTTCTAAATGATTAGCGCCGGTAAAAAAAGAATAACTTTTTGCAATACAATAAAAGGATAAGGAACAAAAACAGATCCATTTATAAGTCTTTTCCGTAAAGAATCGTTCTGTTTTTGCAAAGCCAAAGGCATTCAGATACAGAATCAGCCCTGCACCAATGATCGCTCCGCCCGAAAATCCCCCGCCCGGAGATAAATGTCCGTTCAATATAATATAGATACCAAAGATTATAATAAGTGGTACTAAAATTCTTGCTATCTTCTGTAATATAATGTCATTTTTTGGCTCATAGATACGATCATTTGCCTCCGCATCCTCCTTCTGCTTACTGTCCCCATCGAGCCGCAGCAGAATAAGCACTGTACAGGTTGCTATAAAGAGCACATTAGACTCGCCAAACGTATCAAAGGCACGATAATCCAGAATCATACCAGTCACAATATTGACAGCGCCCGTCTCCTGAATTCCTTTCTCGATATATCTGGCAGAAACTTCATTATTAACCGGACGTTCTGCCGTGCCGACAGAGGGCAGATTGGACACCGTCACCAGTAAAACCCCAATGAGTGAAATACAGAAGATCACGGACATCACCTTATAAAAAACCCGGAATACCCGGATTTCCCGATTGTGTTCCGTATCATAAATATGCTTTCTGAGTTCCTCCTTTTCTTTCTGTCTTTCCAGAATACTGTTCTCTTCTTCTATAAACTCCTTCTGCGGCATCATTTCCACATGGCCGCAGACCGGATCCTCCGCCCCGTAAAGCCAGTTATGAAAACGCGCGGCGAATCCTTTTTTTACTTCCTCATCCGGTCTTATTCTGGTCATGTCCATCATCCCCCTCTCTTTTGATTGCATGGATCTTTTTAAGTGTTACAAAAAAAAGTACACTTGTAACACCTGCTCCAACTGCTGCCTCCGTAATGGCAAGATCCGGAGATTCCAAAAGCAGCCAGATAATCGACATAACCAGACTATATGACATAAAAATCAAAATGGAATTCAATAAATTCTTTGAAAATGTAACCGACACGGCACACAGTACCAGAAATCCAAGGCAGAGATATGTAAAAAACCGCATAAATTCCATGCTCCCTTCCATATAAAGCTTATTGTCTTCTTAATCTTATCCCAAATCTTCCTTCTCACAATACTGGTCCAATTTTTCATTTGTTGTAATCTCCAGCCTTGTGATCAGATGAGAGGAAACCGGAGAAGCCATCCATAAAAAGATGACAATCAGACTAAGCTTCAATGTCGTAAAATTAAATCCCGAAAAAATCATCAGACCAACCAGACTGACTCCGATTCCGAGGGTATCTCCCATAGCTGCTGCGTGCATCCTGTTTAATACATATTGAAAACGGTACACTCCTATCATTTCCAACGCAAAAATACAAAGCCCTGTAAAGAGTACTGCTGAACCAACCAGAAAACGTATCCACTCAAATACTTCCATCTTTTCTGTCCTCCTTTAACTTCCTTTCTCTGTAAATTCCGATGTATACCTTGGAAAGTACGATTACTGCAAGAAAGCTGATCATTGCATAGATCAGACAGATATCCACCAGTCCGCTCTCATGCAGATATAAAGAAAGAATTGCAATAATTACCATGACCATTGTACCCATCATATTGACAGCCACAATACGGTCCGCCACACGAGGACCCTTGACGGCTCGTATCAGACAGGCAAACACCATTAAAATCAAAAAAACCAGCGCCGCAATATAGACTCCCTTATAGGCCAAAGCAAGCGCCCCTGTATTTCCATCCAACAGCATATTTCAAAAACATCCTTTCCCTTTATCTTCAAAACAATTTTCTGAACAAACCTGTTTTTATACACTTTCCATACGTTTTAACAGCTTTACAAAAATACTGCTGTCCATTCCTTCTGCAAACGCCTTGTCCAGACAATGTACGATAAATTCATCTTCCTCCAAAGAAGCGGTAATGGTCCCCGGCGTCAGTGTGATGGAATTTGCCAGTACAACCTTTGCCGTCTTCGTTTTTAAATCCGTCTTAAACCGTATGATCACAGGCTCCGGTTCATATTTAGATGAAAGAATAAGCTTTACAACCGACATATTGGCTTTTACGATTTCTACGATCAAAATACCTATGTACTGCAAAATATAACCTGTTTTTTTAAAAACAATCCAATCCCGCTTTGGACTGTAATCCATAAATTTACATACAAAAGCATACATCAGAGCTGAAATTACAACACCAAACAATACAATTTCCAATGTTATTCTTCCATTTAGTATAATCCACAAAAGAAAGAAAATAATATACAACTATCCACACCCCATTCCTGATAAAAAACACCGCCTTAAAACACAAGCATTTTTCATGACTGTGCAAGGCGGTTTTTTCCTTTCTTATTTCAGAAAAGCTTTACACTTTTCCTCTAATTGTTTTTTATCCGCTCCAATGAGTCTGTCCACAATTTCTCCATTCTGAAAAAACAGGAAGGCAGGAACATTTCTGACACCGTAACCCAAAGCAAGCTGCTGATTTTCTCCTGCATCCAATTTACCAATCTTTATTTTTCCGTCATATTCCTCTGCAAGTGCCTCAATGACCGGAGCAATCATTTTGCACGGACCGCACCAATCCGCAAAAAAATCCACCAGAACCGGAAGCTCTGACTTTAATACCTCTGCTTCAAAATTTTCTGCATTAAAATGATATGCCATAACGATCCCTCTTTCCTTTTTATTTTATCGATAAATAATATATTTGCAGATGGGATTTCCCAGTGCCGAAAATTTTTCCTCGTACTCTGTCATGATATTTCCCTCTGCCATTTCTGCATCATGGTGCAGATCATACGTAATCTTTTCTGCCTTCCACCCTGCAGGTTCAAGCTCCTCCACCGCAAAATCAAACAAACCTCTGTTATCCGTCTTAAATTCGATCCGTCCATCCTTTTTCAGAATCTTATCAAATCGTGCCAGAAATTCTCTGGAAGGAAGCCTTCTCTTCGCATGTCTGTCCTTAGGCCATGGATCTGAGAAATTTAAATATATTTTATCCACTTCTCCCGGTGAAAATACATCCTCCAGCTCTTTTGCATCAATACATAAGAATTTCAGATTGCTCCGTTGCTCTTCTTCCATCTTCTGAAGTGCCCGAAGCAATACACTGGAATAACGTTCTATTCCGATATAATTCACTTCCGGGTTTTTACCGGCAAGCTCCATTAGAAACTTACCTTTTCCCATTCCAACCTCAATTCGGATCGGATTCGTATTTCCAAAAACAGAAGACCAGTTTCCTTTCTTTTCCTGCGCATTTTCTATCACAAATTCACTTTCCCGGATAGCCTCTTGAGCACCCGGTATGTTTCTCAATCTCATACTTTTCTTTCCTATCAGACAAATTTTCTTAATCTTTTCTCATTTTACACCAGTTTATACAAAAAGAAAAGAGCTGACTGATTTCAAAAAATTTTGTTTTTCTTTCTGTTTTTTTCTTTAAAAATAGTGTATCATAGAAAGTGATTATTTATAAAACAGGGGTACATATTTATGAAGTATACGACACGAAAACGGAAATTTTCGAAAGTTGTTTCCGTTTTTTTGATTGCTTATACCGTTGCATCCAATACGCTTACTGCCTTTGCAACGGATTTTAATGCAGAAGCGGAAGCCAGAAAGGGACTGGCTATTCAATCCAACTCCATCGAAAACTGGCCGTCCGGTCCCGCCATCGGGGCAGAAGGTGCAATCCTTATGGAAGCCAACACCGGAACCATTCTTTATGCAAAAAATATACACGAACATCTTTATCCTGCCAGTACGACCAAGATTCTGACCGCGCTGGTAGCTGCGGAAAACAGCTCCATGGATGATGATGTGACCTATTCCCATGAAGCAGTGTTCAGTATCGAAAGAGGTTCTTCCAATATGGGTATGGATGTCGGCGAGGTCATTACAATGGAACAGTCTCTCTACGGTCTGCTCGTCAATTCTGCCAACGAAGCTGCCAATGCCATTGCAGAGCATGTGGCAGGTGACATTCCTTCCTTTGTGGATATGATGAATGCCAAAGCAAAGGAACTGGGCTGTAAGGATTCTAATTTTGTTACGACCAACGGTCTGCATGATGACAATCACTACACCTCCCCTTATGACCTTGCTTTGATTGCAAAAGCTTTTTTTGACAATGAGCTGTTAGCAAAGATGTCCGGAACAGCCACCTACTATATACCGCAGAGCCCGACACAGCCGGATGATGACCTGTACTGTAATACACATAACAAGATGTTGATAAGCAACAAATATAAAATGGATTCCTATATCGGTGGAAAAACCGGTTATACCACGGTTGCCAGACAGACACTGGTTTCCTGTGCACAACAGGATGGCATGAAATTAATCTGTGTCATTATGAAAGAGGAGTCACCGAACCAGTTCCAGGATACTGTGGATTTGTTCAACTATGGTTTTGAAAATTTCCAGATTTACAATGTTTCGGAAAATGAAACAAAGTATACCATGGACAACTCCGATTTTTTTACAACGGATAATGATATTTTCGGAAATTCAAAACCGATTCTTTCCCTCAATACGGAGGATTGTATTGTTCTCCCAAAAACAGCTTTGTTCTCGGATGCACAGTCCGAGCTGTCCTATGATTCCGAAAAAGAGCCTTCTGTTGCTACGATCTCCTATACCTATAACAGACAACCGGTAGGACAGGCTACTATTGATCTTGCTTATATCAAAGATGAAATATTTGATTTTTCAAGTCTGTCCGTAAATGATACGGAAACAGAGATCGAAGGCAACAAAGAAAATGTAATCTTTGTTAATGTAAAGAAAATTATTTTATGGGTACTGGGTATTTCCGGCATACTCATTCTCCTGTTTATTCTGTTTTCCTTTATTCGAAGCTACAGTTTCAATCGAAAAAGAAGAACTCGGAGAAAATCGGTCACTCTAAGGAAACAGCGCAGACGGCCAAAACGCCGCAGACGAAATTACTATTATGATGATGACCGCAGAGGATGGTTTCGCTAAACCTCTAAACGTTTTAATCGCAAAGTGCAGTCCGGCTTCTAAGCCGGACTGTTATTTCATGACTGACACAAGAGAGGTACCCGAATAAATCACCATCCGCAATTCTTCCCGACATCAGACGGATAATATTTCGTACCTGTCTTTCTGTTTCTTCTTCCGTTTCCTGTATGAGTGCAGCATTGATTTGATATCTGTCCTCCTCAGACACCCGAAGAGACAGACAGGAGCGGTCCGCCAAAAAGCATTCGATCGAACGAAACAATACCTCATAACATATATTTCCCATAAAGATATTACTATAGTCTTCACAGATTTCCTCTAAAAGCTCTGCTACAGCCTGTCTGTCAAATGCCGTAAGAAATTTCTTTTCATATTCCAAATTCTGTACATATTCATAAATCAGATCAACTCCACAGTATTTTGAAATACTCATATAAAGATCAGGATAATCTAATGTGAGAATATGATTCTGCGGAGAGAATTTTGGATCATAGTATAAAAAAAATCCGGGCAGCCCCTTTAAAACCGTATCCCTGTAATTTTTACAGCCAAAATCTTCAAATTCTGCAATAAGCCTCTCGTATTTTTCCTTTGTACACAGTACCTTATCGACTACCTTTTGATATCCCTTTTTATAAATTTTACGGGCATCCTCTTTTGATTCTTCCATGATGCCAAGCCCTTTTTCTTCTTCATTCCTTTTTGAAGCTTCATTAAACCACGTCGGCATCTTCCACGGATTATCACTGATCAGCTCTTCTCTCATACAGTAGCAGACCGCTTCCATCAGCATTTCCGCCGTTTCATAGGTCACAGAACTGCTTTCCCTGGAAGTATATTTTTCCGTAAGCTCTGCTGCCAAAGGTAACAGATCTTCCATTTTAAATCCCAGTTTTTCCATATTCATTTTCATCCCCAGAATAACTCCTTTACCACACTATAATACAGTTCATCATCCCAACGTTTTTCTTCACTCAGCTTTTCATACTCCCCTCTTCCCTGAGAAGCAGCATATCCCCCGTAGCCGTCCCGGACAAGAAATGCAAACCGCGGAAGGCAGGTATCTTCCAGATAAGATACATCTCCCATACAAACAGTTTCAAACTGTTCCTTCATAAAGTTTAGCAGTTCATCATCGGAGAGCTTATCCCCTGTTTCATTTTTGAATTCATAAAAAATATCCTGAAGTCTTTCCATAGTTTCCAGATAATTATTCTGGTCGATATACTGAGAATCACAGAAGGTATAAAGCAGCTTATCCAAAATACTGTTTCCAAATTCGACTCTTCTGTACTTTTTCAGGCTCTTTTTGTGACAGACAGAAAGCTCTTCTGCCTCCTTTTGTGTCAGAGATAATCCATATTTTTCCGTTATCCTGTTACAGGAAAGCAGCTTTCCTATTTCCATCTTACTGCTCTCATTTAATATCAGCTCATACATCTTCTTTTCCATTCTGCCCTCTACTCCCCCTTTTTGGTTTCATTTTTTGATATTAACTACAGATCCGTTTCACCATGAATGATATGATTCAAGCTGTGGAGACTCATTATACATCTCTGCCAATATCGTTACAAGTCTTGAAAAATTGGGCATTTTGTGGTAATATAACAATAGAAATGAGGCAGAAAATTTGATTTTTCTGCCCCATTTTTTATTCCGTATAGTTTTAAATTACTTTTTTTCTCCTGCTTCCTTTTTTGCCGCCTTATCTCACTTGCGTGCTCTTTACGACTACGGATTTTTACTACGTCTTCCTCGGATATAAGCTTTAATGTCTTTACTACATAAACCTTGTCGTTTTCACTTTTCCGAATACGGATTTTTCCTTTCATATAACCATGCTCATTACAATAGGAAACACAGTAATAATGTTTTCCGTTCGGAGTAAACCATTTGATCTTCTTCTTCAGACTCTTCTTACAAAGGTAACAGCGGGTACTTGCTACCTCACGATCCATCATTGCCTCTGTTTTATCTTCAAATTCACGGGAAATATACTTTGCGTATTTATCAAATACTACATAGACTTCCTCTTCTCTGGTTTTCGGTGTAGTGAATATATCATAAGAAACCATCTTTTCAACTTCCGGTGTAATACAATTCAGCACCTTAGCTGTATAGTAGGCATCACTAAATGCACGATGAAATGGTATATCCTTTTCCAGATTCAAAAAATCCACTGCATACTCTAAGGAACGTCTGGATTTACTGTCCTCAAAAGCAATACTGAACAGCTTTTGTACATCCAAAAAAGCAAAAGGTCCTTCCGCCAACGGCTCCATTTCATAATAGCGCATATTTCTCTGCAGTTCTGTCAAATCGAGCGGTCCCCAGGTACAAAATATATAATCTTCGCCACACCACGATATAAACTTTTCTGCTATTTCTTTAAAAGGTTTTCCCTTTTCCAACTCCTGCATTTCCAGATGGATCAGTTTACTTGTAATACGATGGAGCTCTTTATAGACTACCGGCTTTATCAACTCGTTAAATTCATCTGTCATTCTTTTGTCACTGTTTAATTTTATTGCACCTATTTCTATGACCTCGAACGGAATCTGTGGATTTGTATTATGCTCATTTCCCTGATTCCATTCCAGATCCATAATGATGTAGTTCATATCGTATACCTCATTTTATAGCTTTATCGGACTTTCCGCGCCGGGAAAAACTATCTTTTTTGGTATTATATCATGAATCACAGTTTGATGTATATGACATATAATGATAACAGATATTCTGTTTTGGTGGGATTTTGATGTCTTTGGACGAATTGAAACCGGGAGAAAGCTGTATTGTTATAAAAAATCTATCAAAAGGAAGTATACGCCGCCGCTTTCAGGATATTGGTCTGATCAAAGGAACCTCTGTTACCTGTCTTCATGCAAGTCCTCCCGGCGATCCCTGTGCCTATTTAATCCGGGGTGCCGTCATTGCAATCCGTAAAAAGGACAGTTGTTCTATTCTGGTTCAAATATCAACTCAATCATCAGCATCCTGTCCGAAGGGAGAAAACGGTTTATGATCTTAAGAAAAAGAAAAGAAGATAAAATCATTGCACTTGCAGGAAATCCAAACGTTGGAAAAAGTACTGTTTTTAATGCTTTAACCGGACTCCACCAACATACCGGAAACTGGTCTGGAAAAACAGTTGGTACGGCGTGGGGCTATGGCAGAGAAACAAACAGTCCTTATCTTTTTGTCGATCTTCCTGGTACTTATTCTTTGTATGCGCATTCTGAAGAGGAAGTGGTTGCAAGAAATTATATCTGTTCCGGCGAAGCGGACTTGATACTGATCATATGTGATGCAGTCTCTCTTCAAAAAAATCTAAACCTTACGCTGCAAATTCTAAATGTCACAAAAAAGGCTATTCTGATTATAAATCTAATGGATGAAGCAGAAAAAAAGAATATTTACATAGATCTGAATAAAATATCCGAATGCTTATCGATTCCGGTTATTGGAATCTGCGCCAGACAAAAGGACTGCTGCAGACAAATTTTATCGGAATTGGACAAATATTTTGGAACTCATCCTAAACATAAATTAAAACAGCAGGATTCTACTATCACTCAATTCTGTATATGTCATTCCGATGCTTTGGATTCTGAACAATCTGCTGCACTTTGTATACAAAAGCAGAGGAAATTTTTATAAAGACAGTAAAACAAGATTGTGATGATAATAGTAAAAATACTTCTTTTTCTTGTAAAAGTAAAATAGATAAATTTCTGACCGGAAAACTGACCGGCTATCCGATTATGTTATTATTTCTTGTTTTTATTTTCTGGCTGACGATAACCGGAGCAAACTATCCCTCTGCCCTTCTCTCCCGGATTTTTACCGGACTGGGTGAAAAGCTGTCCAGTTTATTTATTATTTTTCATGCACCGGACTGGCTGCATGGAATGTTGATAGATGGCGTTTACCGTGTACTTTCCTGGGTTGTTTCCGTTATGCTTCCTCCTATGGCGATTTTTTTTCCGCTTTTCACATTGCTGGAAGATTCCGGTTTTCTGCCCCGCATTGCCTACAATCTGGACCGACCCTTTCAAAAATGCCGTGCCTGCGGTAAACAGGCTCTCTGCATGTGTATGGGATTTGGCTGCAATGCAGCAGGTGTGACAGGCTGCCGTATCATAGATTCACCAAGAGAACGGCTGATTGCAATTTTAACCAACAGTTTTGTCCCATGTAATGGCCGCTTTCCAACCCTAATTGCTCTTTTAACGATGTTTTTTATTACATCGGAAAATAATATTCTGAATACATTTTCCTGTTCCCTTTTTCTGACCCTTTTTATTTTACTTGGAATACTGATGACTTTTTTTATATCATGGTTATTATCCAGAACACTATTAAAAGGACTTCCTTCTGCCTTTATACTGGAACTTCCTCCCTATCGCCTTCCGCAGATCAAAAAAGTACTGATTCGTTCTGTCTTTGACCGGACTGTGTTTGTATTAAAGCGTGCTGTTATTGTTGCAGCACCTGCCGGACTTTTTCTATGGATCATGGCCAATATAGAAATACAAAATAATACCCTTCTCTCCTGCTTCACCGGATTACTGGATCCATTCGGAAAACTGCTTGGAATGGATGGAACGATACTTTCAGCATTTATTCTTGGATTTCCGGCCAATGAGATTGTTATGCCGATCATTCTGATGTCCTATTTATCACAGGGAACTTTGGTGGAAATTAATGATTTGAACAGCTTAAAAGAAATATTGATATCAAATGGGTGGAATCTGGCAACAGCGCTTCATGTCATGATCTTTTCACTTTTTCACTGGCCCTGCTCCACTACATTGATTACCATTCATAAAGAAACCGGAAGTTTGAAATGGACTGCACTTGCTTTTCTGCTTCCGACACTAATTGGAATTGTTATTTGTTTTATTTTAACACTATTATTTTAACTGCTCCCAGTAGGAATCGAACCTACAACTAGCCCTTAGGAGTTCAAGTCCATACAGAAAACATATATCATTCTCTGTAAATCTAAGTCAAGGAAAGTCTTGATTTTTCTAGCCTTCCTGTAAATTCGTGTCAAAATAAGAAAACATAAAATCATTCAAGTAAAGAGGGCTTAGCTGACAAAATGATGACACTGTCACCCTGAGGGTTCAGCCATTCCGTTCCTTAGAATTCATATCTATGGCTACCATTCGCTCTTATCAAAGCAGTAATGATAACACTATTTTCTTATTAGATTACCTATATTATATCGTGCATGGGGTCTGATGTCGATGGTTTTTGACCATTATTTATTCAAATTTACTCCTGTTCAATAATCCTTACATACTTGTTCAAAAGTAAGCCCAGCCCATTTTTCAAGTCGTTCACATTCTCTCTTTCTTCCAATTAAAATACTCATATTCCAAGTATAATCATCTTTTCATCCTAAGCAATAATTCGCGGTCTAAATCTTTGTTCTAAATTCACATTTAGACCACAATTTTCGTATGGCATAGATATCATCACCTTGGTCCACCATATTCTTACAATAATCGTCCCTGTCTTCTTCATCAATATACTGCCAATTTTCAACATAAGTTTTTGTGATTGGCAAAGGAGTCTTTAACTCATGCGCAACTCCTCTTGTCATTTTACGAGTTCTTTGTTCGAATTCTCGCTGCTGTGTATACATTTTTTGCCATTTTGCAAATGATAATGATCATTATAATCGCTATAGCTAACAAGATTATGTATGTGTAAGCAAGTTCTGACATAGCAATTGCAACCGGATGAAATACATATACATATGGCATTACCGCATTTTCAGCAGGTCATCGCAGCATATGCGCTGACCGTGAGAAAAAGTAGTGGAAACAAGCACAAATCCATCACCGAAGGTGATTTTGCATGGATTTGTGCACGTAACTATGAAGGTACTGAATAGTTACGATGAAACAATATCTTCATGATTTCATCCAAACGTGGCATTACTCTTAATGCCCCCTTTTTTGTAGTAATCAATGCAGCGGCAGCATTCGCAAACGTAAGCATCTCTTTCAAATTCCCGGTAGTCAAATTTGACAATCCATTTTCGCAAATATAGTGCAAAACACATCCACAGAATGTATCTCCAGCACCTGTAGTTTCTATTGTATTTTTTTGGATATATGGCTTCACTTCGACCATTTCACTATTGTAATACGCTCTACTCCCTTCTTTTCCCATCGAAACAAGAATTAGAGATATATCAAATCTTTCTTTGATCCATGCAACACCTTCTGAATAATCTTCTTTTCCAGTTAACCACTGAATTTCATTATCAGAAATTTTCAAAATATCACAATATTGTAAACCATACAAAACCTGCTCTTTTGCTTCATCCAAAGACTTCCATAAAGGAGGTCTTAAATTAGGATCAAATGAAATCAAAGCTCCTGCTTCTTTTGCAGCAGTAATTGCCTTCTTGGTTGCTTTTCTAACACCTTCATGTGTCATTGATAATGTCCCAAAATGAAAAATATTTGTATTCCTTAATAAATCCTCTGGGATTTCCTCTTCAGTCAGCATCATATCAGCTCCAGGATTTCGATAAAATGAGAAATCTCGATCTCCATCAGGTTTTGTATGCACCATTGCTAATGTAGTATGTACTTCTTCATCCATGCAAAGATAATTATCATCTATTCCTACCTCCCTAATGGCATTCCTTAACTGCTCACCAAAAAAGTCCTGTCCTACTTTTCCAATAAATGCTGTCTTATGACCTAACTTGGAAAGCATTGCAAGAACATTACAAGGAGCTCCTCCTGGATTTGCTTCAAATACAGGATTTCCCTGATCGCTCTTTCCATTTTCTGTTAAATCGATTAATAATTCACCTAATGCAACTACATCATATCTTTCCATTTCTTTGTATTCCTTTCCAATGTATGTTTACAGATTATTCTTGGGGAACATATAAACTCAGATTTGAAATCTCAACATCCGCATTCTGGGCAAAAAATCCCCAGTCCTTACCTACAGCATGATAAATTCTATTACTTAATACTTTTTTATCGTCCACATACAAAATAACTACTTCATTTTCTACTACCAGTTTCAGAGTATATTCTTTATCTTCTTCAAATAAAAAACTCTGTTGATTTCTAATATCTGAATCAGAATCAAAATCCTCTTTGTAACCATCATAACAAAGAATACTATGATTAAAATCCATCATAACAGGGTAGGACTTTAATGCATCCTTTTCAATTCCAAACACAAATCCGAACTTTGCATGTTCTGAAAAACTATTGATTTTCATAGTACAAGATAGAAGCATGGAGTTTGGAAGAGTTTGATATTTCAGATACTCTATTTCATCATTTGCTATAAAATTTAGCTTATTTTCATCATTGAATACATGTTTACTTCTATCAATTTCGTTACATATAAATGGTTTTGTAAAATATTGTTCCATATATTGAGAAGGCATTTTGACACCCAATAGCCCATCATCATACTGTGTTAATTCATACGGACAAATACTTCCTGCCCAGGTATAAGCTAAATCATCATTTTCACCTTTTTTTCTATCCAAAAATCCAACTAGATATCTCGTCCCTTTATATTCTACCGTTTTTGCAGCATAAAAAGCATTTCCATCAAATGTATCAATTTCAGGTTTGATCCATGGTCCGTTAATTGTCTTAGCCATTCTATAATAAGTGACATTATTCCAACTGAAAGTCAGATAATACCAGTCATTTATCTGAAATAAATCAGGACACTCCATATAGTACAAATCATTGTTGTCGTAAAAAATTTCTTCAAAACTCCATTCTGTTAAATCTGTCGACAGATACTTGACAATACATGATCCTTCTTCATTGTCCTTCTTTGCTCCCAATAACATCCAGTAGCAGTTTTCTTCCTCATTCCACATGACAAAGGGATCACGAAAATCATTACTACTATAACCTTCTGGTGCATAAAAAGTATCTTCTGGTATTTTCTCCCAGTTTACATTGTCATTACTTTTTGCATGCATGATACATTCTTTATCAATTCCCAGACTATCTGCCTTATCATTATGACCTGTATAAAAGCAATGATAAGTCCCATCCATAGCTCTAATGAAGCTACCAGTTCCTACTGCAAGATCAGGTGATTCCAATTCCATTCCATATGGAATTACCTCCCCCTCATCATAAAATGTACAAAAATCACTCGTAAAAAAACGATAAATAGGATGATATGCAATGTCATTCTGATCTGTTTCATATAAGTAATTCAAATAGATTCCATTCTCATCAGAAAAAGCCATCACATCTCCAATCCATGCATTTTCTGCGTTCACAAACAATTTATTTATTTCTTTTCTCTCTTCTTGGGTATTTTGATTTACGTTTAAATCTGTTTGTTCATTCATTTCCATTTCTTCTTTATTTCCACAACCTGATAATAGAGTCAGAGTTACTATGATTACCAGAGAATACACATTACGTTTCATCCTTTTTGCTCCTTTATGGATTTCAACAATATTTCAAAAAACTGTCGTAATGGAATCACACTATTTTGCATGTCCAGATACGACAGTTTCCATGAAACACTAAATCTGTTCTAAAATATCATACTTTTCAACAGTAAATATAGCGTTTCCATCTGTTTCAAAGTAAATATCTTTAGCTGTAGCAGGCGTATAGATTAATGTACTCATTACATATTTTCCATGATTTACAAATAATTCAATACTGTTCTTATCTAACAGAATTCTCAATGTAACCTGTTCCAAATCTTCCTTTTCCAGTTTCAGATTCCTTTCAGTCAGTAAGTCTTTCCACATTCCACAACAGGTTCGATCAGTCGTAATAATGCCTCTATGTCTATCATAACGAATTACTGTTTCATAAGAATCTCCTGCAGCAAGATAGATATTAAAGTTTTCAAAATCTTGTTTTGTTAATGTAACAGTTATATCAAGACATCTGCCTTCAATGTTTTTAAGCGTTATTTTTCCATTTTCTGCTGACAATACATAATCTATATATGTTTGTCTATTTCCTCGATATTTTTCCAATTCACGTACTGGATTTTGAATCAGTCTTCCATTCTGAATCGACAATTCTCTTGGAATTGTCATCATTCCACTCCAACAATAACCATCAGGAAGTAAATAATTATCCCAATTTTGCAACCATCCAATCATGATTCTTCTTCCGTCCGTATATTCAATTGTTTCAGGTGCATAGAAATCTAAACCGTAATCAATCAAGAAGGGTTTGTCTCTCTTCCACTCCATTGTTTCTTTATCATAATCACCGATAAAATAAATGGAATTATTTCCATTATGGAATTCTTTTCCATCTGCTCTCATGAACTGTGGTGATACAATTAAAACCTGCCTACCTTCTAACTGGAAAAAGTCAGGACACTCCCACATTTTTCCATATTCATCTTTAGATTCATCTAAAATCTTCACAAATTCCCACTGTGTCAGATTCTCTGAATGAAATAGTGCTAACTGACCACAACCTTCATAATCCTTTGTACCAATAACAGCCCAAAATCCATTTTCATCTTTCCATATTTTGGGGTCTCTAAAATCAACCTGAGAATTACCTTTTGGAAGTAAATCAGCTTTGATCACCGGGTTACCTGAATATTTTAGATAATTTACTCCATCACCAATCGCAATACTTTGTGTCTGTCTTGTAATCTTTTCTCCATTAGGACATAAAGTTTCCTTTACAGAGGTGTACATCAGTACATGCTGTCCACGCCACTCTAAAGCTGTGCCTGAAAAACATCCATCCTTGTCATATTCCATATCTGGTGCCATTGCACAAGGCTGTATTTTCCATTGGATAAAATCCTTTGTTGTATAATGTCCCCAATGCATTGGTCCCCATTGTGTACTGTATGGATGATATTGAAAAAATAAATGACATGTTCCGTCAAATACCGAAAATCCATTAGGATCATTCATCCAACCGACTGGTGTATACATATGATAAACAGGTCTTTCTGATTTATCTATTTTTACACTCTCTTCTTTTTCATATTTTCTGGCTTTTTCTAATTTTTCTGATATAAACATCTCTAAATATTTCCTCTTTTATTATAGTACAAAATACATTGACGACTTTTTTATCATGCAAGGATTTAGTCAAATCATTTACTAAATCCTTGCTAAAAACATATTCTCACAAATTATTTTTCATGATTTACAAAATAATTATCAAGATTTGTCTGCATGATTTCCAAATATTTGCTTAATCCATATCCTTCAAGAGTAGTGATATATTCATCCCATCTTTCTTCTACATTTCCGTTCATGACAAAATCAGATTTCATGCGATTTACATAGCTGTCAAGATCGGTTGTATACTGGTTGATGTTGTCAAGGTCATTCTGGCTCATGAAAATATTTGGATATACATAGTCTTCTTTCATGTCTGCTACATATACGTCTTTAATCCAGTCTAAACGATATTGTGCATCATCCGGACATGTTACATATGTTCCATAGTAGCTATCCATGACTGCTAAAGGTCCACCAACCATCTGAGTAGTACGGATTTCCCATGGAGACTGCGATTCTCCTGATAGATCAAGATGCTTTAACATGCCATCATCCGTCTTTTCAAAAATATTAGCTTTTCCTTCTTCTCCGTATGTACCCCAGTTATTCTGTGCAGACTGTTGTGGGTCATACATTAAATCAAGCCATGCAGCTGCAAGTGTTGGATTCTTACAAGCAGCAGTTAATACGCAACGACCTCTCTGGAGTCCACTAGTATCACTTCTACTTGCACGAGGAGCATTTTTCTGTCCTTCAGGACCAGTTAATGCCGGAAGTGGAATAAAGTCATTACTATCCTGGACAATACTTGCACAATCCCATGTGAAGCATAAACCATAACGACCAGCTTTTCCTTTTGCTACATATGTAGACCAATCATGCGTATATGCTTCTGGATCTATCAAGCCTGCCTCTGCTAAATCATGCATCCAGATCAATCCTTCTTTATATCCATCCTGCGCTGCTGTATATACTACTTTTTTATCATTTGATACTGCGATATGATCCGGTACATCACCATAGCCATCACCAAACGCTCCAAGGATGAATCCCATATCTTCATTTCCACCATTCATAATGAATGACATTGGAATAGTCTGTCCGTCACCAGCCATATCATTTTCTTTAAATGCTACCAATGTTTCTTTTAACTCTTCTGTTGTTGTAGGAACAGGAAGTCCTAACTCATCTAACCATTTCTTATTAATAAATGGCATTCCACCAATCGTCTGAATTGCTTCTTTTCCAGATCCTAACTGTTCAATCCATGGGAATGCATAGATATGACCATCTGGTGCAGTGATCATTGCTTTATATTCTGGATTATCATCAAGAACCTTCTTTAAATTAGGCATATTATTTTCAATTAATTCCTCAACCGGAATAATCACACCCTGCTTTGCATAACGGAGCAAATCATAATCTGACATATCTGCCGAAAAAAGACCATCTGGTAGGTTTTTTGCATTTGCTAATGCTAGATTTTTTTTATCCGCAAACTGGTCAGAAACAAAACATGTCCAGTTAATATGTGCATTTGTTTCATCCTCTAGACGTTGAAAAATGATTCTTTCATTCGGTTCCTGAGTAGTTCCTGTTTCTGCCGAAGTAATGAATGACAATTCTGCTGTTTTCTCTAATGGAAAACTGATATCTTCATTTTCTCCTGCTACCTGTCCTGTTGTAGAACTTCCTGCTTTTCCACAAGCACTGAGCAACATTGTTGCTACTGTCATAAGTACTACTGCTTTTCCTAAATTTTTCTTTCTCATAATAAATACCTTCCTTTCTTTTATCCCTTTACTGAACCTACCATAATACCTTTGTCAAAGTATTTCTGGAAGAATGGATACATAATTAATAATGGTATACTTGAAACTACGATTGTTGAGTATTTCAATAATTCAGCGATTTTTGCCATTTCAGCCAAGCCTTCAATATCTGCTATCATTCCTGGCTCTGGTGTATTTTGAATTAATATTGAACGTAATACTAACTGTAATGGCTGCATCTCCGCATTATTTAAATAGATCATTGGATCAAAATAGGAATTCCACATTCCAACAAACTGATATAAAGCTAAAACCGCGATGATTGGCTTACATATTGGAAACAGAATCTTAAAAAAATGTACAATTTCTGAGGCTCCATCCATAGATGAGGCTTCTCTAAGCTCTGCTGGAATTGATTGATAGTATGTACGAGCCAAAATCATATTCCATACATTAAATGCATTTGGTAAAATGATTGCCCAGATAGAATCCAGCATATTCAAATTACTGATTAATAAATATGTGGGAACTAATCCTCCTCCAAAAAACATGGTAATGATAAAAAATGTATTAAAAATCTTTTTCCCTACCAGGTCTTTCTTTGACATCGGATAAGCTGCCAAGACTGTGACACCTACTGAAACAATTGTGAATGATACTGAATAGATAATAGAATTTCTAAATCCAACCCAGATCATTCTATTCTCAAACACTCTTCGATAGGCATCCGTGCTCCATTTCGAAAAATCAAAGGTAATTCCTTTATTTTGCAATACTGTTGGATCCATGAATGATGCGACCAAAACATAGAAAATAGGAATAATAATTGCCAGTGTAAACATTCCCAACAGGAAATAGCCGATGAAATAAAATACCTGATCAGCAAATGGTTTTCTTCTTGCTCTCATTTCTTTTCTCCTTCCTAAATTCCCTGACCATCATTTAATTTACTTACCACTTTGTTTACAAAAACAAGTAATATTACATTAATGATTGAATTAAATAAACCTACTGCTGTTGAGAAACCGTAATCTCCATTCAAAAGACCAATTTTATATACATAGGTAGCTAAGATTTCAGATGCTGGAATATTCATATCTGTCTGCAAAGCATAAGCTTTTTCAAATCCAATACTCATAATGTTTCCTGCCTGAAGAATAAACTGGATTACGATTACATTCTTAATTGCAGGAAGATCAACATGCCAAATCTGTTGAAATACATTTGCACCATCTACAACAGCTGCTTCTGTTAATTCCTGACTAGAATTTGATAATGCCGCTGTGTAAAGGATTGACCCCCAACCAGCTCCCTGCCAGATACCGCTAGCAATATAGATTGTTCTAAATGCTTCTGGCATTGACATGAAATCTGTACTAGTTCCAAGGAATGAATTTACAGGTCCAACAGGTGATAGGAAAATTTTTACCATACCACAAAGGACAATAACCGAAATGAAGTTAGGTAAATAAATCAACAGTTGAATTTTTCTTTTAATTCCCTCTCTTCTTACTCTGTTTAAAATAAGTGCCAGAAGAATAGGAACCGGGAATCCCCATAAAAGACCAAATAAACTCAGTTTTAAAGTATTTAACAGATATCTCATAAAGTCCGGAGATGAAATGAAACGTTCAAAATATTTCAATCCAACCCATTCACTTCCTAAAATCCCTTTGAAGGCATTATAATCTTTAAAGGCTATTAGTATCCCCCCCATAGGAATGTACTTAAATATGAATGTCAACACTACAGCAGGTAGTAAAAAGAAGATATATAATTGCCAATTCTTTTTTACATACTGCAATCTTTTGTTTGAACAATGATTCTTTTTCATATCCTTTTAACCTCTTTCGTTTTGATGTTACAATCATAACATATAAATGGTGTATGTGCATCATTCAAATGGTACAAATGAATCTTTTCTTTTTAGTGCAATATCACCAAAATCAGTAAATAATAAATGATAAATCAATAAGAATACACATTCATATACTTCACCTTTTATTAATTTCTTTCAAATATATCATAAATACTCCATTATTTTTCATAAAATTATAAAGTTTACACATGCAACATGATAAATTTATAAAAATTAAGCCAATGTTACATTTGATACATTGTTTAAAAAGGTGTATCATTAGATATAGAAAATGTAACTTTGAAACGAAAGGATTTTGTTAATAATATGGCAAATAAAAAACCTACTTTACAAGATGTTGCAGATGCGCTCGGTATTTCAAGAAACACTGTTTCAAGAGCACTAAATAACCCAGGAACAGTATCTGAAGCAACGAGAGATAAAATTTTTCAAAAGGCTGCTGAGTTGGGCTACAAACAGTTCAATTTATTTCAAGCTTTACCTGAAGCTCACGCACCACTAATTTCAAATAGCACAAACGAAATTGCTTTTTTCACGCAATCATTTCCTGGAAGTTCACACTTTGGTACTAAATTGCTAAATACATTTCAAAAGAAAATCGGTGACTTCGGATATAAGCTTTCAGTGTATATTATTAGAGATACTGAAATTGAACAACAATGTTTTCCTACTAATTTCAATATGGAGCATACTTCTGGAATTATTTGTTTAGAGTTATTTTCTGAATCCTATAGTGACTTCCTATGCAAACAAAATATTCCACTTTTACTTGTAGACACAGTATTTAACCACAATGATCTGAATTTACAAGCAGATTTACTATATATGGAAAATCAGACAAGTGTATATTTAATGTTAAAAGAACTGGTTACAAAAGGTTATCGCAACATTTCTTTCATTGGAGATCGTTTCCACTGTCAATCGTTCTATGAACGTTGGAAAACATATTGTGCTGTTATGGCAGATTACAATATCAGTATTAACTTTAATAACAGTATTTTAGATAATGACTCAAACCCATATGGAGATATCAATTGGCTTACCAAACGCATTCAGAGATTACCCGTTTTACCAGATGTTTTTTTCTGTGCAAATGATTATCTGGCAATATCTGCAATCAAGGCTTTAAAAGCATTAAATATTTCTGTTCCTGAGGATGTACTTATTTGCGGATTTGATGATGCTCCCGAATCTGTAGTTATTGAGCCAAGTATTACAACTGTACATATTCCCAGTGACTCAATGGGATATATTGCTGCAGATTTACTTATGACACGTATCGCTCACCCTGATATGCCTTACAGAACTACATATGTAAAAACAGATATTATTTTCAGAGATTCAACGCATAAATAACAAGATTAAGTCAAAATCCAGCTTCACTGAAATTTAAGCTTATATGAGTAAGTGTCAGACCATTCGCCTTACCTTTTTTCTATTGTCTCATTATATTTATTGGATAAGAATAAGAGGGTTAATCATTTTCTTTAGTCTGATCAACCCTCTTTAATCATATTTACTTAGTGTCTGCTGATTAAGCAGATATTTGCAACTTCCAACTTTTATATCTGCTCCAGTCGCACCATAATCGGAACAGATGCAAAAGAGCACAAAGTATTCGCCTCTGAATCCTGAATAGGTTCGTCACGAATACAGATAATGTGATAGAGGTCAACTGCGTTTCCTCCAGTTTTGTGATAATGCAGCTCATACCATAGCAACGCTTGCTCAGACTGAATCTACGCTCCACTTCGATTCTGTCGGTATTATCCTGATACTCTTGTTTTTTATCAACTTTTGCTGTAACACTTGATCTGCCCAGCTTTGGATCTGACAACCGAATCCCATGCTCTTTGCAGTAACTCCTGTTTTCTCTGGTTCTGTATATCTGATCTGCCAAAACACGTTCCGGATAATAACCGGTACATTCTTTGAAGCGTTCTACCGCTTCAATCAGACAATACTTGTTTATTGTATACTTAAAATACCAACTATTGCAGAGGGCAATCCCAAAAGTTGCATGAGGAATTTCCCTATTATTGCAGATGCGTTTGGTATTTCTCTAAGGCCACAGTAAATACTGTAGTTTTA
>JAAYNV010000042.1 GCA_012520645.1 Clostridiales bacterium
AACGACCAAAATCAAAATCATTTCCACGGTTCCGATTCCATCCTCTTCCTTAAAAAATCTTTGGATGGTATTTTTTACACTTCTTGTTACATTCCACGTTACATTCCATATGATATTTCTGCACTGCATATTCTTTCTCCTCCATTTCACGGTTCTGTCCCCCAATAACAGAATCATCCTTATCTTCTTTAGCAATTTCTATAAACCAAAGCCTCCGAATGCCGGAATAATAATTAACAGCATCGTCACAATCAGCATTCCCGACATTGGCAGCAGCAGCTTGGTTCCCGCTTCCTCACCCAGCTTTCTGGCTCTGCTTTTACGCTCCTCCATCGCTTCATGAGCTTCCCGTTCCAGCTGTGCCAGAAGCCCATTGGAACCCTTTTTCAGATTCTGCGTAAGAAGGGTACTAAATTTCATATACTGCTTTAACCTGCATCGTTTCCCAAACCGGATATATGCCTGGCTTTCCGGTACTCCACTGTCCATTTCATGACAGACCATCCGCATCTCCTCTGCCAGAATATTTCTTTCTCCGCCTGCAATTTTGCGGAATGCCGCGCGCACCGTCATCCCTGCTCCGAGTAACAACGCCATTTTTGTCACAAGCTCCGGATATGCTTCCGTCAAATATTTTTCTCTTGCTGCAATTTTCTTTTTTCTCTCCTCCTCTCTCCCCCAGAACAAAAGCACTGCCGCTGCAATTCCCAATAACAGACAGACTATGCTCTGATCCTCCTTCCTTTCTGTCCACAAAAGCGGCATCCCTTCCACCTCGTCCGGCAGCCGAAAAATCGGCTCACTTCTTTTCTCTGCTTCCGCTTCCTCTGTTTTCCAAATAAGCTTTTTTCGAAACTGCTCTGCCTCGGTAAGAAGCGGCGGCAGTATCCGGAGACTAAATTCATACTCACGGACAAACTCCTCGTAGACTATCCTTGCCCTGAGTACTGTAATCACTCCATCTGTTCCAATTTCATCATTTTGTAAAGAGCCATCCATTCCAATCAGCCCTTTCGAATCACCGTTCCACTCTACGAAAAATGGGAAACCTTCCAATTCTGACAGAAGCTGTACCGGACCACGCACCTCATCCGGTCCGGCATTGTCCGCTAATAAATGTTCCTCAAGCTTAGGCAGAAATTGTCTGTAAAGCGCTTCGGTCTCCTCTTTTGTAAATTTTCTCGGCTCTACACAAAGCTGTATCCGTTCTTTTCTTTCACCACTCTGCGCAAGAAGCTCTAACTCCTTCCCTCTGTCTCCATAGGCACTGCGCTCTATGATAAATTCCTCTTTGGGTTGGTTCAGATATACTGACTGAATATGCAATGCAAGCGCCAACATACTGCATATCCAGATGAACAGAAAGCCTTCCCCGATACGGTGTTCCATATAGCAGTTTGCTTCCTGTCTTCCATCTGTTCCCGGGTTTAAAAGTTCCAATTCCTCTTCCAGCTTTCGGTTTCTCTCGTTCTTTCGACCCGCTCCCTTTCCCCATCCGCCATACATTATATATTTTTTGTATAAAAATTTTCCGGTTCTTTCTACAAGCCTTCCGGTTTCTCTTCGTGACAGAAACAGCACTGCTGCTCCTGCCGCTGCCAAAATCAAATATATTGCAAGCATTTTCTGTCCTCCCATTCAATATAAGGACTGATCCCCCAGGTCTTCCTTCTCCATTACACTTCTATACGCACAATCTTTCGCCCCAACCAGAATGCCCCCAGATAAATCAGCAGGCATACACTCATAAAAATCATTCCAAAAAGATTGTGATACAACATTCCAAAAAATCCCGGTGAAGTCATTCCGATATACCCCATAATTCCAAAGGGAACCAGACTCATAACTCTCTGCTCCATCACCTTGGCACTCATAACCGTTTTAATCTCCCTTGCCACCTCTACCTTCTCACTGATCAGCCGTACCGTATTTTCGATCATTTCTCCCATATCTGCCCCGGAACGTTTTCCGATGACAAATACCTGGGCAAAATCCCGGATTTCCCCTACACTACTGCGCTCGGCCAGATGACTGAGTACCCGCTCTACAGGAATGCTGTTTGCCAGAGCCTGACTTAAGACAGACAGTTCTTTTACGATATCTGCAGAATCCCCAAACAAAACTGCCATATCCTTTCCTGCTTCTTTAAAAGCATTTTCCACGGAACTTCCCGCCTGCAGACTGGCTGCCACCGACAGTAACATCTCTTTAAACTGCCACCGAAGCTGCTGACAACGTCTCTCTGTATATGCCTTTTTCTGTTCCAAAAACCAGAATATCCCAAGTGGCAGTAATATTGGCAGTCCCATGACAGAATGATAAGTAAAGTAAGCGGCACCTCCTACAATTACCGCACACTGAAACAATATCCAGACAAGCTCTCCGGCTGAAAAGCGGTAGATACGATAATCAGTAAGTTCCCAAAAGTCCTGCTGCCGTAAGCTTTTCTGTGTGTACCAAGGCATTTTCTTTAACCCATTCTCCAAGCACCTTCCCATTTTCTTCACCTCTTTCCCGAAACCGGTACAGCGTCCTGATCTGTACATTTCCGTTTTTTATTCCCATAACCTCGGCAATTTCCAGTACCTTTCTTGTCTTATCCCGGATTCTTCCTAAATGAACGATCAGATCTAACGCCGAGGCAATCTGCATTCTCACAGCAGCAAGAGGCAGTTCCATTCCCATTAACACCATCGTCTCCATACGGGAAAGCATATCCGCCGCACTGTTGGCATGTCCCGTAGACAGGGAACCGTCATGCCCGGTATTGAGCGCCTGCATCATATCAATTGCCTCCTCTCCCCGGATTTCCCCTACGATGACCCGGTCGGGACGCATCCGAAGGGACGCCCTTAACAGATTCCGTATCGTAATGCTGCTCCCTTCCTTTAACACAGCATTTCTTGCCTCCAGACGCACCAGATTTGCAATGCCATGTAACTGCAGCTCTGCACTGTCCTCAATCGTAATAATTCTTTCATCCTCCGGTATATAACCGGACAGCGCATTTAGAAAGGTTGTCTTGCCGGAGCCTGTTCCTCCGCTTATAAAAATGTTGTATCTGGCTCTTACCAGATCCGCCAGCCACTGTGCTACCTCCCTGGGGAGCGATCCCATTCTGATCAGATCCTCCATTGTATAAGGCTTGTCTGGAAAACGCCTGATCGTCACGATCGGTCCGTTTAATGCCACCGGGGCAAGTACTACATGCACTCTGGAACCATCCCGCAGACGGGCGTCCACGATCGGGGATGCCTCGTTGACGGTACGGTTGCATTCCGCCACGATCTGCTGTATGACATCCTCCAGCTTTTCCCTGCTCTCAAAATGTTCTGAAAGCGGCTCGATCCTGCCCGCTCTTTCGATAAAAATATGCTCCGGTCCATTGACCATAATTTCGGTCACAGATTTATCCTCCATCAGCTCTTCTAAAATATCCAGCCTTCTTACCGCATGGAAGATTTCTTTTGCCATTTGCTTTCTGGTTGTATAATCTAACTGCTTCTGCCTAAGAATTATGCCTGCGATTACCTCCTGCACCTCTTCATCACTGCATTCTTTGGAAAAATCGATCTTCTGCAGCACCTCTTCCCGCAGTTTTCTTTTCAGATTTTCATACTCTGTCATACATACCTCCCATAAGCTGTGACTGCACATACTTTCCAAGCTTTGTATAAGGAAGCATTCCTGCCTCCTTCGGCAGTTTTTCTATCCACGGCAGATGGCATTCTCTTGTTTTTTCTGCAATATCCTCATATCCGCACCGTTTCAGATCCTCTTTGTATTCACAAAGCTTTGCTTCGGCTGAAAAATCGTCCTCTTTTATGGTATAAACAGTCGTACACATGCGAAGCAGTTCAAACAGCCCTCTGACCCGATCTGACAGGTCTAACAGAATATAATCATACTGGCACCTATCGACAAGCTGCCGCAAAAGCTCTTTCCATTCTTCTCCGGAAATCAGATTCAGGTCGGATGCCGATAATACAGGCGGTACATATTCTAACTTTCCCAGTCTTTGTACCATACTCTCGACCCGGTAGATCAGCTTTCCGGTCATATTGTGCGCATAGTAGATCAGTTCTGTCAGTTCCGCTGCATTCTCCGTATAAAACCTTTGCGAAAATCCGGAATAGCCTTCCATATTCAGGTATAAGACCCGATAGTTCTCTGCCAGAAGCTGCCCCAGCGTCAACGCCAGACTTGTCTGCATACAGCGCCGGACCGGACTGTAAAAGCCTAAGATTCCGGTTCCGGTTTTTAAAAGCGGCTGTGTCATATTTTCCGACAATTGTTCTGCGCAGTAACACATGACCTCTCTCACAATATTTTCCGCAGTCTGGTATTTATCCACATTCCGATACTCCGGATAGGTTACTTTTCCACTTTCGTTCAATATCATGATGTGCATATCCGCAATGTCCTGCAGTTCTTTGCAATATGCGCTTTCCGAAATGAGCAACAGCTCGATCGGTTCTTCTTTCTCCCTACAAAACTCCAGAAGCCTGTCTACATCCAGAAATGTCCGGATCTCAAACGGAAAACCCTGCTTCTGTTCCAGATACTGCGCCAGCTTGTCCGCATATTCGTGTTCCAGATCGCAGACTGCCATTATTTTTTTACTCAAATCAATCCCTCCAACCACAACAATGTGCTTAACATGATAGGAACTGACATGTGAAGTTTTTCTCTTCGTTTTCCTTTTATAATTTGGATCAATGCATAGATTCCTCCGATCAAAACGGAGACTGCAAGAATAGAAAAAGATGCGTGATAAGATAAATAACTCCCGACTACTCCCAACAGCTTGATATCCCCTGCTCCGATGCCCCGCAAACAAAAGACCGGAAACAGCAGCGCTGCTGGAAGCAGCATCCCAAAAATGCCTTCTTTCACCCCGATATACCCATAAAGCAAAATCTGACGCCCCAGACCTGAAACAAGTCCGGTGATAATCAGTACATTACTGATACGGTAAGCATACAGATCCTCCAAAACTGCACATGCCAATATCAGAACCAATAGTAATATTCTTTCTTCCAACTCCTTTCTTCTTTTGTATCCTCTGGTATATTTGTTTTGACCAAAACGAGAATGTTTGAAACTTAGATTTATAATCTGAAGTGTAAGTGCAGTATAATATATCTGTTTTTCTTTGTAAATATGTTTTTTAAAGAAATCTTTTTTTCGTCAACTTCTTACAAAAAATGATATATCTGAACACCGTAAAGTAAGATGACGCCAGGAAAACCAAGTACTCCCGATGTCAAAACGGATAATAAATTAATACCTACCCCAATCGAAATATTCTGCTGCATGAACACTGCATTGATAAAATAAATGGCAATCATACCAGTTACGCCCCGCAGTATAAAATTGATGATGCACTCCATTTTTCTGCGGAATGCCACAATGGAAAGTACAAGAGCACACATTCCGATGATCGCAAGCATACCTGTCTGCTGCATAAAATGACTCCTCATCCAGTTTGCTGATATTTTTATTAATATATTGAAATGTCCAAAAAATATGACTGCCCTTTCCCCGGAGAAATATGAATATTTTTCCTGATTGTGTCTATACTTATTTTAACAGGAAATTACTTCCTGTATAAAATTCTCCGGAAAGGATGCCTGGACATGAAGATTCATTTTAGCCAAAGCTCCCGAAAAAACTTCCCTTCTGAAAACGGAATGAGTGAGAACAGTATTTTGGAGGATATTGCCAAAACACGTTTTGCCCTGGAAACCGCCTATGCCGGCTTTGATAATGCAACCGATCCCGACTTGATCGACTGTTACATCTATGAGGTCAATTCGGTTATGAAACGTTATAAATATTTACTGGAACAGGCAGCAAAGCTGGAAACAATAAAGGCAGCGGATGTTACTCCACTGCCTGATACTGCATCATACACGGAACCCTCTGTCCGACCCCTGGTCAGTAAGGTTCACATTTAAATCCGTTTTTCCATAGGTAAGCCCGGCATATACCATCTGGGCATTTTCCATTAAAACTGGGGAGGTATCCTGTTTCGACACCTCATAAAATGCCTCCCTGAGCTCCCTTATCACAGGAAGAACCGTCTGAACCGGCTCTATGTTCTCCTGTCTCTGCGCCTTTGCAAGCTCCCTGTCTACGTAACGATAGAGAGAAAACAGCTGCATGGATGGCGCATACTGGAAATTCAGCGACTCCGACAACTCACGTATACAGGATCTGGCATGGCGTAAGGCAAATCGAAACGCATCCCGGTCCATCTCCTTTTCATCGGTTTTTTTTGCTGCCCGTATCGCATCCTCCGCATAATCGAAAAGCATATCATATATGATTACAATCAATCCCGTACGGTTTGCCGCAGATATTTTTAATGTATACTGCTTCTTTTGTTCGTCTGTCATTGTCCCGATCCCTTCCTATCGTTTTCCCTGATCATAGACTATCCTTATCCAGAATTACTGTAAGAGCTGAAGCACCTGTGCCGGTCTTTCATTTGCCTGGGAAAGCATAGAGGTTCCTGCCTGTGTAAGTACCTGATACTTTGTATACTCAGTCATTTCCTCTGCCATATCGGTATCCATAATACGGGAATAGGCCGCTGTCATATTTTCCTCTGTTACGTCCAGACTTGCTACGGTATGCTCCAGACGGTTCTGGTAAGCGCCAAGACGGCTCCGAATGGAAGAAATACGGCTGATTGCCCCGGATGCACTGTCAATTGCTGACTGACAGCCCGCATCTGTTGTAAAATCCAATTCATCCAGTCCCAGGGTCTTTAAGGAAACCGTCGGAATACGAATCGGCAGTTCCTGACCCTCATTGGCGCCAATCTGCATGTGCATCGCACCCATACCTGTAATATCCAGATAAATATCCTGAACTGTCAAAGTGGTCTGCGTCCTATCTGTCAATTGAATCTGAATTTCAAAATCGCCGCTGCCGCTTAACGTAATAATATCTCCATCTACGGTAGTTTTAAGGTCTGCTGCCGGCGGGAATTCTCTCGGTGTCTTATCCTCATTTCCCGCTAAACCGGTGTTCACCGTACCTACCGTAACCGTGGTTGCATCCGTCAGATTTCCGTCTGCATCAAACACTGCTTCAATCTTCTCAATATAGTAGTCTCCGGTCATGACCTCGTCAGAGTAGGAAAATACTTTTACATTTTCATTGGATGTATAGCCTTTTAAATCAAAAGTGCCATCCAACAGGGAATTTCCGTTGAATTCCGTCTGTTCGGCAATACGGGCAATCTCATTCTGCAGCTGTGCAACTTCAGCCTGGATTGTCTCGCGATCTTCCTCCATCATCGTTCCGTTGGCACCCTTGATCGCCAGTTCATTCATTCTCTGTATCATATCCTGAATTTCAGCCAGTGCACCTTCTGCTGTCTCCACTACAGAAATACCGTCATTTGCACTGTCACTTGCAGTTCCAAGTCCACGGATCTGCGCTTTCATTTTACGGGAAATTGCCATACTTGCCGGATTGTCCTTGGAATGATTGATTTTGTAGCCGGAAGAAAGCTTCTCAATGGAAACGGAAAGCTTTTTGTCACTGTTTGATAATGCGTTATTTGCAATAATAGCAGATGAATTATAATGAATTTTCATATCGTTTACCCTCTTTCTGATTGTTTCAGCGCTGTCAGAAACAGCTTGGCTGCCTGATAGAGCATTTTGCTGTCATTTTCTTTTAAATCCTGCGGCTTTGCGGAGGCTTCCGCTATGCCGTTTTGACCGGCTATCTCAGACCGCCCGCTTTGTCCGAATTTCTCCAACCGGACCGTCGTTCCCGAGACGACCTGAATCCGGCTTTCCGTCCACCCATTTTGGGAAAGAAGTTCTTCCAGTCCGGATTTTACTTTCGTGAAATACTCCCTGCCTTCTTCCTTCTCACAGGCGATATAACCACACACCTTCACGGCTACCGCACCCGATTTGTTGTCCGCTGTATTTATGGTAAATTCACCTGCTGTATTTCCGAATGTTTCCGTCCTGCAGGTAACGGTCACATTTCCGGCTTCCCCACTGTTTTTGGAAGTTCTGGAGCGTATCCGTAGATTAATGGAAGTCAGCTCTCCGTCAATGGACACCGGAATCTCATAACTTTCCTCGTTTGCCATATCCTGACAGAATGAAAGCTGCTTATGTAAAAGCGCTAACTGCCGCACATCCACATAGCCTTCCGACTGTTCGATTTCCTGCATCAGAAGCTCCGATGCCTCACCGGAAAGCTCCGAATAAGCCTCTTTGGCTTCTTCCTTCGAGGAAAATCTTTCCACCAGCTGTTCTGCCTTTTTATCGAGTACCTTTTCTTTTCCGTTTTTGACACTTCTGTCATAAATCGTCTTCCATGCACTGCCACGTTCGTGGATATAAGCCTGCGCCGCTGTCAGATTATCTGCTGTGACAGGCTGCCCTGCCTCTAATAAGGTTTCTAAAACGCCCTCTTCCACTCTGGCTGCCTGTCTGTAATAATCCGCCTGCTCTTTCTGCCATTCCCTCTCCGCCGTCCACGCTTGGGCATCTTCCCTGCCCTGTGTTTCTGCGGCGGCACGGAACGCTTCCGCCGTCTGCTCCAGCGTCATTTCCGGTGTAACGGGAACCTCCTTCAAAATTTCCGGCGCAAGTCCTTCCGAAATCTCATGCAGAAGATTGTCCGCATAAGTATAAGCTGCCTGAATCTGCCCGGAAATACTTTTTGTCTCCCCTTTTATACGATCCACACCGCCAAAGGAATCATCCACTTTATAGTCCATAGCTCCCCTTTTGCGGCTGCGTACTGCTGTCAGCAGATTGCCAAAAGTCAGTTCCGTTCCCTGATTGACCAAGGCGCCGATTGCCGCCCCGTCATTCTTTTCCAGGGTCCGGATCATACGGTAAATACCGATAAAGGATTCTTTTTCCTCCTCCGATATGTCTCCGTTTTTCTCCAACTTATATAAAAATTTGCTGTATCTGTCTGTTTCCTGCTGTGGTGTATCCGATTGGTGATCCAGATAATTGCCAAGCTCCTCCATCGTTACATTCAGAGGATTTTCCCCATCCCGGATCATCTGAAGTACTGACGCAGGCGTCATTTTCTTTAAAAGTCTCTGTACGGAGGAATCTGCCGATTTGATCAGATCCACATTTTCCTGCGTGATTTCCATACTGTTATAGCCCAGGATCCGTACCGCTCTCTGGTTATCCTGTGTGGCTTCCAGCTTCAAATCCTTCAAAATGTCATCCACATTGCAAAATGCCTTACGAATGGAATCTCCCAGATCGGCACGGGGAGCCGTCATCAATGTCTCATAGCTCTCTCCTGCTTGTTTATAAGCCTTTTCCAGACTTTTCGCTTCCTTCTCCACATCCGAAAGCGTCGTATTTCCATATTCGGAAGCAATTCGACCGATCACGGCTGCCGGCGCTCCCTGCAGATAAGAGACCATGTCCATCGTCTTATCATACAAAGATGCTTTGCTCTCTGCCTTTGCCCCATCCGTCTCTTCAAACAGTGCACTCTGATAAGCCTGCTCTGCCTGCTTTAATGCGGTCAAAAGCTCCTCGATCGGTGCCGTATCAATCGAATAACCGCTCTTTAACAGCATACGGTTGGCTTCTGCTGTCATCTGGAGACGGATTTCCTCTAACTGCCTTCTCGCCTGCAGGTTTTCAAGAGCCTTTGCTCCGGTTTCTGCACCCTGATTAAGACGATACTGCGCAGACAAAAGATTGCGGAGAGTCAGCCTTTTTCCTTCTGCTGTCGTAAGATCCGCCGCTTCTGCCGTAAGACTGTTTACTTCTTCACAAATACGCACTGCTTTCTGCATAAGCGTCTGCGTTTCTCCGGGAATCGCAGCTTTTGCACTCTTACCGTCTGCCAGTGCAGTAACAGCTGCCTGTACCAGCTGTTCTTCCTCTGCCGGAACCGGTATCTGACGAATCTTATGAAGTCTGCTCAGATTTTCAGGTGTCAGTTCCACACCCTTTTCCAAAAGCCATCTGGCTTCCTCCATCACCTGCTCGCCTTCTGTTTCCAGTCCTGCTTCTTCAATTATCTTCTGCATCTGGGGTGCCAGCTTCTGCCAGTCGAAAGCATCCGCCTTCTTTGCCAGATAGCTGCCGCTTCCTGCTGCATAATAGCCTCTTGCCTGCCTACCTGCATCCAGTGCACCGCTGTGCTCTGCCAGATACAGATTGTCCACGGTAGGTTCCATACCGTTTTCTACCAGATATTTGACGGCACCGTCCTGCGGCGCTGTCAGCTGTGCACCTTCCACCATCGCAAAAAGCACTGCCTCTGCATTTTCCCTTGTCACAGGAACATCCTTGGCATGAAACTGCTTTATCATTTCCTCTGCCAATCCCTGATTGCCCGTAATTTGAATCAAGGTATCCCTGTCTAATGTATCAGTATAGCCTGTTACCACCATGCCGGACTGCGCCATAACAGCCTTAATCTGATCGACAATCGTAACTACCGTCTCAATTTCCGTACTGCCCGGGTGAAAGCCCTCCTCCTGCAGTTTTGCGAAATCTTCATCGGACATAGAATTAGACATTACCACCATATAGTTACGCTGCCAAGTCAGGTCTTCACAGCCTGCCTCCTGCATTACATCCTCTGCGGTCCTTCCATGACCCGTATAAGCGTTGTTATCCATAACCATGCCAGAAATGTCTACTGTATATATGCCGCCCTTGTTTTCCGTTTCCCGTGCGGCATTTCCGTATGCGGTTGTTACCTTGTCTACATTGGGATTATTGCTGATTTTATCAAAGCTTATATTCATAATCTCATTCTCCATGCAGACATATTTCATAATCAGAGGGTAATGCACAAAAAAGGATAAGCGCACTCCCTGCACACTTATCCTTTATTTCGTCATTTTTTCATTGTTTCTTAACCCTGTCAGAATACAAATACTGCCGCACACAGAGCCGGAAGGTCAAAACAGATGGAATAATCACGGTAATTGCACTCCTTCTTCTGTGCCGTAAGCTCAGCCGGAATAGGATTTCCATCTCCGCCGAACCGTTCATCGTCACTGTTTAAGAGCAGTTTATATTTCTTCCGTTTCGGAACACCTACGCGGAAATTTTCTCTCGCTACCGGAGTCAGATTCAGCACAAAGAGTAACGAATTCTTTCCGTCCGCCGATTTACGCACGAAGCTGTAAATACTTCTTTCCGCATCATCGGCACTGATCCATTCAAAGCCATCCCAGTCATTATCAATCTGATACATGCACGGATATTTGCGGTAGAGCTTCAACAGTTCACCTACATAAGTCTGCATTCCCTTATTTTCTTTCTCGGCAAGCAGAAACCAATCCAGTTCTCTTTCCTCACTCCACTCTCTCTCCTGGGCAAATTCCTGTCCCATAAAAAGCAGTTTTTTGCCACTGTGCCCGAACATATAAGTATATCCCACTCGCAAATTGGCATATTTATCCTTTTTATAGCCCGGCATCTTATTGACCATGGAGCATTTCAGATGTACGACCTCATCATGGGAAAGCGGAAGAATATAATTTTCCGCATTGTTATAGCTCATGGCAAAGGTCATATCGTAGTGATGATCTTTTCTATAAATCGGATCCAGCTTCATGTATTCGCAAAAATCGTGCATCCAGCCCATATTCCATTTGAAGGAAAATCCTAAGCCCTCATCCTCCACCTTTCCGGTCACCTTAGGCCATGCCGTAGATTCCTCCGCAATCATCATAAAACCGGGGAATGTACCGAGAATAACCGAATTTAAATGCTTGAAAAACTCAATCGCCTCCAGATTCTTATTCCCGCCGTATTTATTTGGCAGCCACTGCCCATCCTGCTTTCCGTAATCCAGATAAAGCATACTTGCTACGGCATCCACTCGCAGACCGTCCACATGAAATTCCTTAATCCAGAATAATGCGTTGGCAATCAGGAAATTCCGTACCTCATTCTTGCTGTAATTAAAAATCTTTGTTCCCCAGTCGGGGTGTTCTCCAAGTCTTGGATCAGGGTGCTCATACAGACAGCTTCCATCGAACTCTGCCAGACCATGTGCATCTTTTGGAAAATGTGCCGGCACCCAGTCTAAAATAACACCGATTTTATTGCGATGCAGCGTATTGACCAGATACTGAAAATCCTCCGGTGTTCCGTAACGGGAGGTCGGTGCATAATAGCCTGTGACCTGATACCCCCAGGAACCGTCATACGGATGTTCTGCAATTCCCATCAGTTCCACATGTGTATATCGCATCTCCTTCAGATATTCCACAATACGGTCCGCAAACTCTCTATAGTTATAGAAGCCTGTCTCCGTTCCATCCGGATGCTTCATCCAGGAACCGATATGGCACTCATAAACAGCTAACGGCTCCTTCTGTATGTCCTTCTTTTCCCGCTCCTTCATCCATGCACTGTCTGTCCATGTAAAATTGGAAAGATCTGTTGTAATGGATGCGGTTTCGGGACGCATCTGCGCATAGTTTGCAAAAGGATCCGCCTTATATAGCTTTCGTCCATCCTTTGTATGAATCAGAAACTTGTACAGCTCTCCGGTTCCGACTCCTGGCACAAAAGCTGTATGTATACCATTCTGCCCTATGAGCTTCATCGGATTTGCGGTTTCGTTCCAACCATTAAAACTGCCAATCACATATACCGACTGTGCATGTGGTGCCCAGACACTGAAAAACATGCCTTCCACACCATTTTCCACCGATAGGTGTGCTCCCAGTTTCTTATAAATATCATAGTGTGTTCCCTGTGCAAATACATACTGGTCCGCATCCGATATGAATACCTGCTCTCTTGCCACTGCCTTTGGCTGCTGCTTCTTCTTTGCCATATGAAGCCCCCCTGTTCTCCTATATTTTAGAGCATGAAATCCCGCTCTTTTAATACTACCATATCTTCATCATCATATCTTCTGCCTGTTATAATATCAGCCAAATGCCGTAAATTTTTGCGGTTTGCACTGTAAATCGCATCATCTACCATTTCCCGCACCTCAGCAGCTGTCACCACATGCTCACTTGTCTGCATATCTGCAATCTTGGTATACAGAGCGAGAATACCCAGCTCATCAATGGAATATTCCAACTCTTTTGCATACCTCTTTGCATATGCAACAAGAGCATCATTATTCAGCGCTTCAATATCAATTCTGGATGTAAAATTATTTAATATTATGTCATAACCTTCCAGCATATGATTCATGGCCTTTTTCGTATCCTCCATGATAATCATAATACCGCCATGATCCTTTTCCAACGCCTTGTTCATTGCCTTTAACGTCTCCGGAGTCAGGTCACCTGCTGCCTCAATAATCAGTGCACCACCCGAAATTCTGGCAAGAGTCGCTTCCACATCCTTTTTATTCAATGCCTTGCCGGAAATCTTTGCCACCTTTCCGGAAAAATTGGCATCCGACATCTGCATCTCTTTGATCAGATTTTTAGCCAATTCCACCTTTTCCACTCCGGCATCTCCGGTAATGATAATATTTCCGGTATAAGGCGCAAGGCTCATATTATCCACTGCATTGATAATCTGATGCTTTTCTCTCTTTGTCTGGATGAAGGAACCGTACAGATCCTTTTCTTCCTCGGAAAGCTGTCTGCTGTTACTCTGCACCACATCATTGTCTTGCGTGTTTTCTCCCGCCTTCTGCAAAGTCTCCGGTTTAACAGCTTCTTTTACAGCATCATCCGTCTGCTCTTCGTCTGTATCTGCGACTTCTGTCTCTGACTCCGGAAGCTCCTGTGCATCACTGGCAGCCTCCATAGCCGCTTCCATGGCAAGTTCTATATGATCCGGCAGTTCAGCGGTCTCGCCTAACACCACATCCTGCACTTCTTCCTCTTCCTCAGGCTTTTCTGTTACGGCATCTAACATCTTCTGCAGTCGTTCTTCTTCCGCATCCGAATCTGCAGCATCCTGCTGTCCGGGCTCTTCTTCCTGCGTCATTTCTTCGATTTCCGCTAACTCCTCTACGCCGTCTTCCTCTTCCGTGAACATTTCCGGTAAATTTTCAGACTCCTCCGGCAATACTCCCGCCGCCACCTGAAGCTGCTCCAGCATTCCGTTTCTTGTAGACTCGTCAAATTCCGAGAACAGGGTACCGGTATGCTCCAGAACACGCTTCTTCGTCTCTTCGGCACGCTTTTTCTCGTTCTCCTTTTTCATCCGTTCCCATTCTGCAAGAACATCTTCTATACTAAGCTGTCCGGTAATCTGTTTTTCAATCTTCTCCGGCTCCGGCACAACCATACTGATCTGTCCATCATATTCCTGCGAAAGCATCTTGGCAATTTCCGGATTCAGATCAGTTACCGGTATACTCGGCGTTACCTTCGGTACCGTAAGCTTCGGCATTTCGGCTGTCACATCTTCAAAAAAGATTTCCTCTGCCGGCTCTGTCTGTACAGACTCTTCAGGTTCTTCCACCGCTCCATCACATTCCGCTGTCTCTTCCTGTCCGGCAGCTTCAGCTGCTTCCAGCATCTTTGGTGTAATCGGTCTGAGTTCGTCCGTATCCTGCAACAGCGGCGCTATAATTTCCTGCGTATAGGCTCCGGGAACATATTCCTCTTCTTCTGCCGTTTCCTCCGGCACTTCCGGTGTCATATCTTCCGATGCAGCATCCTCTACAGGCACTTCCTCCGCATACATCTCCGGCGAAGGACTCTCCTGCGGCAATACATTCTCTGCGGCATCTGCCTCTTCTGCATACATCTGCTGTCTGACCTGTGCCGGATCATAGATGACCGTATCCCCGCCTGCCGATTCCATTTCTGTCATTTCCTGCGCCGGATAAGGTTCTTCCCCGGTATATGGCATTTCTGCCGGATACTGTTCTTCCGCCACATATGGCACCTCTGTCTGGTACGTCTCTACCGCCTCATAAGAAGGTTCTGTAGACTCCTGCTGTCCGCTTTGCTCCTCAAGAAGCAGTTCCTTCATGCTTTCAGCCAGAGCCTTCTGAAGATTGATCGTATCATATTTGCCGACATTCATCGGCTTCACCTGTATATCCAGTTCCTTGGACGGAAGCTCGGTAGTCGGCGCATTGCTGACATCCTGTTCCTTAATCTCAATCGGGAGCTCATCCTCAGGTACTTCCTGATAAACCGGCTCCTCCTTCGGACGGATTCCAGTCTTAAGTTCTCTGTATTTTAATTCCTGTTCAGGCGTTAACGGCTCATGCAGCATCTTAAGCTCCATAGCCTTGATTACATACTTGCCCTTACCAAACCAGAGAATCAGCTGGTCACATTCCTCCGCACACTTGGTTGCAAGACCTACCCGGTGATACAGATACGCCAGCTCATAGCCCCATTTTTCACGGTAATCACGCTTCTTGAACTCTTCCAGAACTTCAATGCGTTCCTCCAGACTGACTTCCTGTGCCTCATAGAGCTTATACTGCAGGATATACCTTCCGGTATCCTTCGGTGCAAGCTGTACATATTCCTTATAATATTCAATTGCCTGTACAATATCACCCATTTTAATCGACAACTCGCACAGGGAATAAACAATCGTTCTTCCGCCCGGATGTCTGTCATAAGCTAACAGCAAAAGCTCCTTGCTTTCTTCAAATCTCCGGTTAATTTTATATAAGTCACTTACGGTGCAGAGCATGGTTACACTCTTTACTCTGCGCCAGTCAATCGTATCCGCAATCTGTACAGCCGCTGCATACTCTTTCTGCGCAATCAGCTGTCTGATTTCTTCTGCCCTTATTTTATATTCGTATTTATCCAAGGTACTCACCTCTATTTTTTCAACAAAATAGCCCACTTTTTCACTATGCCTAGTTTACCATAGGAAGATGGGCTATGTCAAAAAAATATAGTAGTAAAATACAGGAAATGCTACTAGATGTTGTATAATCTCTCTATTCTGACCGTACCAGACGATAATAGGTCTTCGCCGTAATCTGATAAATTCCCCCATATAATACCGCAAACAGCACAATAACCGCTGCTGCGCTCTTATAGATCAGTGCATTGTTAAACAACCGGATCGTTGCAAACAGGGTAACGACCATTTTAGCTCCCACAAAGGTATGCAGGGCTGCCGCAAATAACGGTACAAAGAAAACTAACAGGATCTGTCTGCGGATCGTTCCACGGATTTCCGGATCACTCATCCCGACCTTCTGCATAATGGAAAAGCTTCCTTTATCTTCATTTCCCTCCGAAATCTGTTTATAATACATAATCAGACACAGACACATGCCAAAGATCAGACTGAAAAAGACACCGAGAAACAAAAGTCCGCCGCACATTGCCCGGATCATTTCCCTGCCCTCTTCGGAATTGTCAAAGCGGTCAATACCTTCCTTTCCTTCTGTCCACTGCTTTAAGCTTAAAAGAAACTCCTGCTTGTGTGTCTCATCCCCCTGAATATGAAACATAAGCTTCTCCTGTATTCTGGGCGTTATATATCCGATACTCCCCCGGGCAAGCGCCAGACAGTCCTGTATCTCTTTCTCATCCGGAATAATGACATACAGGCATGCCGAAAACCGGTTTGCCTCTGCCTTCGGTTCTCCGGGCAGTTCTGACAGCTCCTCCTTCACACGATAGGTTCCCATCGGAAGGTCGATCTGATCCTGTCCGTAATCCGGTCCGGTAGTAAATACATAACATTCCCCATCCCCCAATACTGCATTCTGCCCGGTCATGGCATTGTAGTCCGCTAATGACATCAGATAAAAGCGATCCAGGTATTCATCTTCTTTTTCCTCATACGAAAAACGCATTCCCCCATCCACACGGACTCCATAGAACAAAGCCCTTCTCATACACACCTCATCCATCAGGGAAACATTCTTTTCTACCGTCAGTTCCGCAATCTTTTCTTCTGCCACCGGGGCAGTAATATACTCCGTATTACACTCGATCTCTACATCATACGGATAATCAAATTTCAGAATATCCTCCTGTCCCAGGTAAAGAGAAACGGTACAGGTCAGCGTAATCAATACCATGGTGGAAAAAATACAGATATTGACCAGACCCGCCGCATTTTTCTTCATCCGGTACAGCATACCGGAAACCGTAATAAAATTTGCAGATCTGTAATAAAATCCCTTCTGCCGCCTAAAAAACTTAAGTATGGCAATGCTTCCCGAGGTAAACAGAAAATAAGTGCCAAGAATAACCAACAGGACTGCCAGAAAGAAATTTATAAAAATCCACGTGTCCACCTGTGCCGTCCATGCGATCCGGTAGCCCCAGAAAAGCACTGCCGTTCCTGCCAGAGTCAGAACGACCAGAATCCATCGTTTTGGTTCCTTCTCTCCTGCCTTTCCTGCCCCCAGAAGCTCGATTGGCTTATTTTTCCAAAGCTGCCTGATATTGTTAATAAAATTCAATATATAAACAAATGCAAAAAGGCAAATGTCTGCCAGACTGCGGCTGCCGTAAAATGAAATGTAATTCCCTGCACGCCCATGCCTGACATATTGAGCAGTATGAGAAAGATCAGTTTTGCAAATACCCCTCCGGTCACGATCCCCGCCAGAAAGGATACCGCAAAAATAAGAACCGTTTCCAGGGCAAGCATCATTGTTACGTGACGCTTCTCCAGACCGAGAATGTGATACAGCCCGATTTCCTTTTTCCGGTATTTTATCAGAAAGCTGTTTGTATAAAACAGAAAACCGAGCATGATAAACCCAAGCAGCACCCGTCCAATCTGAAGAAGAGTCCACACATATATGCTGTGTGGCAGTATCCCTATAATATCGTTATGAAGTATGGAAGAAAAGACAAAATAGGTGAAAACGGAGAAAACACCTGCGCCAAGATAAGGAAAATATACCGTTCCATTTTTAACCACCCCATTCCATGCAAGTTTCGGCAAAAATTTCCTTTTACGCATGCTCCTCACCTCCTGTCTGCAACACCGTGAGTGCATCCGCAATCATCCGATACATTTCTTCCTTGGAATGGTTTCCTCTGTAAATCTGATGGAAAACTTCACCATCCTTGATAAACAGTACCCTTCCCGCATGGCTTGCAGCCTGGACGCTGTGCGTCACCATAAGGATTGTCTGCCCTTCCTTGTTGACCTGTGAAAACAGGTTTAAGAGCTTCCCGGATGCTTTGGAGTCTAACGCCCCGGTCGGTTCATCCGCCAGTACCATTTCCGGCTTTGTAATGAGTGCCCTGCACACAGCCGCCCTCTGTTTCTGCCCACCGGATACCTCATACGGGTATTTTCCCAAAAGATCACGGATCATCAGCTTTTCCGAAAGCGGCTCTAACCGTTTCTCCATTTCCGGATAGCTGCATCCCGCTAACACAAGTGGCAGAAAAATATTGTCCTTTAAAGACAGCGTATCCAACAGATTAAAATCCTGAAATACAAACCCCAGATGATCTCTTCGAAATGCACATAGCTCCCTTTGCTTTATCTTGGAAAAACTCCTTCCCTTCAATAATACTTCCCCACTGGTCGGCTTATCCAGAGAAGCCAGAATATTTAACAGCGTCGTTTTGCCGGAACCGGACTCTCCCATGATTGCCACATATTCCCCTTCCTCCACGGAAAAGCTTACATTGCTAATCGCCTGTACCTTGTTGCCGCCAAAACGGGTTGTATATACCTTTTTTACATTTTGTACTTCCAGTAATGCCATTTGAATTCATTTTCTCCTCTCATCGCTTTACAGACAGCATAGCAAAAAGGGAAATGTGCTGCCATTTTCCTGGCTTACATTTCCCGTTCAGTTTCTTACATTTTTGTAAGGTTTTCCGGTTCGTTCCCAACTTCCAGAACCACTCTCGTTCCCTGCCTGTCTGCCTGTTCAATCCATATCCGGTGTCCCAGCCGGTCCATGACCTGTTTACAGAGATACAGCCCGATTCCCGTGGATTTCTTGTCCATCCGTCCGTTGTATCCGGTAAATCCCTTTTCAAAGACTCTCGGCAGATCCTCTTTTGGAATACCGATTCCGGTATCTTCAATTACAACACACCTGTCACTTCTTTGATAAATATGTATGCCGCCCTCTCTGGTATACTTCACCGCATTCGACAAAAGCTGTTCCACAACAAAAGAAAGCCACTTCTCATCCGTTACTGCCCTGACCGAAAATTCATCCAGATTCATGGACAATCTGCTGTTGATAAAAAGCAGTGCTGACTTTTTGACCGCCTGTCGGACAATATCAAGCAGCTCATATTCCTGAAGCAGCATATCCGATGCAATACTGTCCAACCGTATATAATAAAGCGCCATTTCCGCATACTGCTCTGTCTTGAACAATTCCCCGGAAAAGGAAGACTGCTCCGGTTCCGGCAGACGGTTCGTCAAAAGCTTCATAGACGCGATTGGTGTCTTGATCTGATGCACCCACATGGAATAATAGTCGTTCATCTCCTGCCGCTTATGATCAAGCTGTGATATCAGCTGTCTTTTCTCCTCTTCGGTCTCCTCTACCATCTGGATATACAGCTCCTCTTCCCTGCTTTTGGGTGCAGGAAGCAGCCTGTCACTTTCTCCTCTGTGCAAAAGAGCCTGTTTTAACTGATTGATTTTTTTATAATAATGTGCAAAATCATACAGAGTCCGGCATACCAGAAGAAAGGCACATAGTACCAGTGCATACCGCATTCTTTTTACCGTATCCGGCAGCTGGTTTAAGGCAGCTACCGCATAAAAGATCAACACACATCCTGCATAGAAAAAAAATCTGCCCACATTTTCCCGGACAAAGCTGACCAGAATTTCTATGTTATTGTTCCTGCCGTCATCTTTCACTTTTCCGATCCGCCTTCCTCTTTTCCCAACTGGTAGCCGACTCCCTTTTTCGTCAGAACAGACACCGGATATCCGGCTTCCTCCAGCTTTTTACGCAGCCGGTTTATATTTACCGTAAGCGTATTATCATCCACAAAGCTCTCATCCTCCCACAGGCGCTTCATGATCGTCTCCCGGCTTACCACCTGTCCCGGATTTTCAAATAAAAGCTTCAGAATACGGAATTCATTTTTCGTAAGCTCCTGCCTTCTGTCTTCAAAAAGCAATGCCATTTCCGGTACGGAAAGTATCACGCCTCCATACTCTAATACCTCCGTTTCTCCCCGAAACGCATATGCCCTGCGTAACATCGCCTGTATTTTGGCAGCCAGAATATCCAGATCGAACGGCTTTATAATAAAGTCATCGCCACCCATATTCACTGCCATCACAATATTCATATTCTCTCCCGCGGAGGAAATAAAGATGACCGGAACATTGGATACCTTCCGGATCTCACTGCACCAGTAATAGCCGTTATAAAAGGGCAGTCCGATATCCATTAAAACCAGATGCGGCAGAAAACTATGAAACGTGCCCATCACATCTGAAAAATCTGCGACCGTCTCTACCTCATATCCCCATTTATTCAAATGTCTTGCCATCTCACAGGAGATGACCGTATCATCCTCCACAATCAAGATTCTGTACATATAATACCCCTGTTGCTGCGCTGACTGCTATAGCGTTTGCGCTTTATTCTTAAAAAGCCTGTCCGAAAGCATGGCAAACTGTTCCAGTGTCAATGCTTCCCCGCGGATCGTCTGGGAAAGTCCCATCTCCTCTAATGCCGTCCCGACACTCTCCTTTGTCACACCTGCAATGCCCGCATTGGACAGCCCGTTAATCAAGGTCTTCCTTCTCTGGTTAAAGGATGCACGGATCAGGCGGAACAAAAATGCTTCATCCCTGACCAAAACCGGAGGCTTGTCGTGTCTGGTCAGCCGGATCACCGCACTTCCCACATTCGGTCTTGGCATAAAGCAGTTGGGCGGTACATTGGCTACGATCTCCGGCTTTGCATAATACTGCACCGCCAGAGAAAGTGCCCCATAATCCTTCGTTCCGGGACCCACCTGCATACGGTCCGCTACTTCCTTCTGCACCATGATCGTGATGCTCTCAATCGGCACATGATTCTCAAAGAGTCCCATAATGATCGGTGTAGTAATATAATACGGAAGGTTTGCTACTACCTTAATCGGTTTTCCGGCATTTTTCTCCTCCACGATACGATTGACATCGACCTTTAAAATGTCATCATTGATCACGGTCACATTATCATAGGCAGACAGAGTTTCTTCCAGGATCGGAATGAGTGCCTTGTCAATCTCCACCGCCACGACTTCTCTGGCATTCTCCGCCAGATACTGCGTCATCGTACCGATACCCGGTCCAATCTCCAGTACACAATCCTCCTTTGTAATGCCTGCGGAATCAATGATCTTATCCAGTACGTGTGTATCGATCAGAAAGTTCTGTCCGAATTTTTTCTGAAAACGAAACTGATATTTCTGTAATATTTCAATCGTATTCTGTGGAATTCCTAAATTCGCCATTTCTGCTGCCATGCTCCTTTCCATATCCGGACGTATTTTTTATGCCTCTCCAAAGAACAGCTTCTTTGCATTCCGCTCCGTGACCGCTGTCACCTCTTCACAGGAAATACCCTTGATCTGCGCGATCGCTTCTGCGATATAAGGAATATTTAAGGAGCTGTTGCGTTTCCCCCGGTTTGGTACCGGAGCCAGATAAGGGCTGTCCGTTTCCAGAAGAATCTGTTCGATTGGGATATATTCTACGGCTTCCCGCAGCTTTTTGGCATTCTGAAAGGTCACCACGCCGCCGATGCCGAAAAAATATCCCATATTCAGATATTCCCTTGCCATCTCTTTTGTATACGAAAAGCAGTGGATCACACCGCCCATTTCTTCCACATGGAGCGCCTTCATCATATCAAACGTATCCTTTGCTGCTTCTCTGGAATGAATGATGACCGGAAGTTTTATCTCCCGTGCCAGCTCCAGCTGTCTCTCAAACCATTTTTTCTGAATATCGTGCTCCGGCTCCTCCCAGTAGTAATCCAGTCCGATTTCTCCGACCGCGACAATTTTAGGCAGAGTGCATTGCTCTTTTAGCCAGCTGAATTTTTCCTCGTCAAGCTCTGCCGTCTCACTTGGATGAACCCCCGCCGCACCATAGAGAAACGGATATTTTTCTGTCAGGGCAATCGTATTTTTTGTCGTCTGTATACTGGCACCTACATTAATAATATAAGAAATGCCATTTTCCTGCATGGAGGAAAGCAGCTCCTCTCTGTCCCCATCAAAAGCTTCATCATCATAGTGCGCATGGCTTTCAAAAATCATTCCATTGACCTCGTTTCTACAGATTTATATCTATTTTATTTTTCTCCGATTACTTCTTCCAGAATACGGCTTCCGTTTTCATATTCTAACTCCTGATATGCTGTTGGTAGTGTCAAATTTACTACCTATTTTTCTTTCTAAAACCTTTATTTTCGGGAGCTTGCAAATAAAAAGAGCATTGACCTCCCTTTTTTGATATAATGTCCTCGACCAAAATTCCAAAATACC
>JAAYNV010000043.1 GCA_012520645.1 Clostridiales bacterium
AGGGCAATCAGCAGCAGATATTTTCCTGCCAATGAAACGACCAGTGTAGTGACGCTGGATCCAAAGGTGGAACAGGAGATTATGGCAAGTGTAAAACAAACCGAGACAGGGGCTTATCTGACTCTGGATCCGGAGAAAGCAAGGGCGATCATTGCTTCGGTGGAAACCGAAACAGGAAAGCTGGAAAAATTAGGAAAGAATCCGATTGTGGTAACTTCACCGATTGTTCGTATGTACTTTAAAAAAATGACAGAGGATTATTTCCATGATTTGATTGTCGTGTCGTATAACGAGATTGAATCTAATATCGAATTACAATCAGTTGGGATGGTGACAGCATAATGATCATCAAAAAATTTCAGGCAAAAACAGAAAATGATGCAGTGGAAGCAGCCAAGAAGGAACTGGGACCGGATGTTGTGGTCATGAGTGTTCGAAAGGTAAAACCAAAGGGGCTTTTTAAATTTCTTAAGCATCAGCTTACGGAAGTGACGGTTGCCATGGAAGAAGAGAGCGAGAAAGCAGCAAAAAGAGAGCGTGCTGCTGCAGCAGCCGCTGCGGTAGTTCAGTCGGCGGTGAAAACGGTAGCTGCACAGGCTACGGAAACCATAAAGGAAGATCAAAAGGAGAAAATGGCAGATAATCCGCCGGTGCGTAATCTCGGAGAGGAAAAAACAGAAGGGAAAAAAAAGGAAGAAGCAGAAAAGATGTTAGAGGAGCGACTGAACAATCTGCAGAGTTTTTTAGAGAAGCAGCTTATGAATCCGGAAGAGGAAAAAGAAGATGAAAATATTGAAGAAGAAGAAAACGAATCCGTAAAGTTCATGCAGCTCTTATACAATACGATGATCGAGAATGAAGTGGATGAAACATATGCGAATGAGATGATCGATGAGATTGAAAAAATCAAGAAGGAAAATATGCCCATTGATTATGCACTGGCGCATGTGTATCAGAAGCTGATTTTAAAATTTGGAAAGCCTGCCGGAATTTCTCCGGCAAAGCAGGGAACGAAAGTGTGTTTTTTTGTCGGACCGACAGGAGTAGGAAAGACGACTACGATTGCTAAGATTGCTTCCCGTTTTACCGTGGATGAAAAGAAAAAAGTGGCACTGCTTACCGCAGATACTTACCGGATTGCTGCCGCAGAACAGCTTCGGACTTATGCAGGTATTTTAGAGGTGCCGTTTCGGGTTATTTATTCGGCAGAGGATCTGGAGGATAGTGTAAAGGAATTTAAGGATTATGATTATATTCTTGTAGATACTGCCGGACATTCTCATCACAATGAAGAGCAGAAGGAAAATATGAGTAAGCTCATACATGGAGTGGATGAAAGTGCAGAAAAGGAAGTTTTTCTGGTTGTGAGTGCAACAACAAAATACAGGGATTTAATCAGCATTGCGGATGCCTATAAAGCTATGACAGAGTATAAACTGATATTTACAAAGCTGGATGAAACAACGACATTGGGAAATCTGTTGAATCTCAAACTCTATACAGGTGCTTCCCTGTCTTATGTGACCTGTGGACAGAATGTACCGGATGATATAGAGAACTTTAATCCGCAGACAACTGTAAAGCAGCTGTTGGGTGGCAAAAAGTAGGCAGGAGGAATAGGCATGGACCAGGCAGAACAGTTAAGAAATATCATTAAGGCCCAAAACCAGAAACCACGTCCTCTTGCACGAGTTATGGCAGTGACAAGCGGAAAAGGCGGAGTCGGTAAATCCAATACTGCGATTAATCTTGCGATCCAGTTTCGAAAAATGGGACAGCGGGTCATTATTCTGGATGCGGATTTTGGTTTGGCGAATATCGAAATCATGTTCGGTGCGGTACCGAAATACAATTTATATGATTTGATCTATCAGGGGAAAAACATTAAGGAAATCATTACCTGGGGACCAATGGAAGTGGGATTTATTTCGGGAGGTTCCGGTATTGCGGGCATGGCAAATCTGAGTAAGGATTATCTGACACTTATTATTCAGAATCTGGCGGAACTGGATTCCATTGCTGATGTGATTATCGTAGATACGGGGGCTGGTATTTCCGATGCTGTGCTGGAGTTTTTAGTAGCAAGCGGGGAAATTCTGGTGGTAACAACTCCGGAGCCGACCTCCATTACAGATTCTTATTCGCTTTTAAAAGCGTTAAACCGGCATCCGAGGTTTAAGCCGGATGTGTCCAGTATCCGTGTCATTGGAAATAAAGTCATGGCGAAAGAGGAAGGCAAGGTCATGTTCCAGAAGCTGAATACTGTTGTGTCAAGATATTTAAAACTGCCGCTTACTTATCTGGGCAGTATCCCACAGGATACGAAGCTGGCGAAAGCGGTAATGCAGCAGATGCCGGTATCCATAGAGGAACCGGCTGCCAAATCGTCAGCAGCTTATGAAGAAATAGCAGCGCTTCTGATGAACAGGGAAATTAGCAGCAAGCTGAAAAAGCGAGGAATGGCAGCCTTTTTTTCTCATATTATTACAGCAAAAAAATAAGGTGGTGCGAAAATGCTATCAAAATATGTTTCACCGGGGGATCGTATTGAAATAAATGAAATTAAAAAGGGTAATACAGAACGGGAGGGAGTAACAAGAACGGACCGGGTATATCAGAGTCAGGTGTATGATGTGATATCGGAAGACAGACTGGAGATTCTGATGCCAATGGAAAAGACAAAGCTTGTTCTTTTGCCGATTGACAGTGAGTACGAATTGTTCTTTTATACGCAGGGCGGATTGTATCAATGTTATGCCCGTATTACAGAACGGTATAAGTCAGATAATGTTTATCTGATCGTCATGGAGTTGATCGGTAATCTGAGTAAATATCAGAGGAGAGAATTTTACAGACTTAGCTGTGCAATCAATGCGGATATACGTTATCTGACGGAGCAGGAAGATGGTACGACAGGCGGAGAGGATGTTCCCTATGATGAAACGGTTCCAATGGAAAAGGCGATCATTGTGGATATCAGCGGTGGCGGTGTACGTTGTGTTGGCACGCGGAAATATGAATGCGGTGCGAAGGTCTATATAAAGTTCTTACTTCATTTGCAAAGCGGAGCGAAAGAATATGTTATTCCAGGAAGCATTCTGCAGGTTGGGGAGGTGGAAAGCCGTCAGGGGATGTATGAATTTCGGGTAAGATTTGAAAATATGCGGATAAAAACCAGAGAAGAAATCATTCGTTATATTTTTGATGAAGAAAGAAAATATCGTAAACGGGAGAGAGGAGAGTGACGGGATATGGCAGAAAAGAAAAAAATTTTGGTGGTTGATGATTCTGCACTCATGAGAAGAGTTATGTGTGATATAATTAACCAAGATGAACGATTCCAGGTAGTGGACAGAGCGGTCGACGGAGTGGAAGCACTTGATCTTCTCAGCAGGAAGACTTATGATGCAGTGGTTTTGGATGTAAATATGCCGAAGATGGACGGTATTGAACTATTAAGACAGCTGCAGAAGAAGAAAATTTCTGTCAGGGTTATGATGGCAAGCACAGATACCAGAGAAGGCGCCAAGGTCACATTGGATTCTCTTGAATTAGGAGCCATTGATTTTGTACATAAGCCGGATAATGTGGCGGAATGCAAGGGTGAAGAGTTTAAGAGACAATTCATAGACACACTGGATGCGGTTACCCAGTCTAAGGCTCCTAATTTTGGGAAGACTTTTGTCATGGATGAGATCAAGACTTCCAGGAGAGTAGTGGAGTTAGTGTCGAAGCATACATCCAATATCAAAGGAAGTAAGATTGTCGCACTGGCAAGCTCTACGGGAGGTCCCAAGGCATTGCAGCAGGTCATTCCAAGACTGCCGGCGAATCTTAAGGCAGCTGTATTGATCGTACAACACATGCCGGTTGGTTTTACCCAGTCTTTGGCAGAAAGGCTTAATTCACTGAGTGAGATAGAAGTGTCTGAAGCGGTGGAAGGGGAAACCATCAAGGAAGGACATGTTTATATTGCAATGGGCGGTAAGCATATGAATGCCGTGACGAAGGCAAACAGAGCCGTGATACATTATACGGATGAACCGGCAAGAGAAGGTGTGAAGCCCTGTGCAAATTATATGTACGAGTCTTTAAAAACCAGCCTGTATGATGGAATAGTCTGTGTTGTGCTGACTGGGATGGGTGCGGATGGAACGAAAGGAATCGTGAACCTGAAAGAAGCAAAAAAAACACATGTAATTGCGCAGAGTCAGGAGACATGTGCGGTATACGGCATGCCGAAAAGCATTGTAACTGCAGGTCTGGCAGATCAGGTTATGCCGCTTGAACAAATTGCGCAGGAGATTATTTTGAACGTGGGGGTAAGATAATATGGATACTAGCCAATATCTTGAGATTTTCCTTGATGAAGCAAAAGAACACTTACAGAACCTGAATACACAGATCCTGGACTTGGAGCAGGAGCCGGAAAACATGGATACCATTAATGAGATTTTCCGTGCAGCCCATTCCTTAAAAGGAATGGCAGGAACTATGGGTTATAAGAGAATGCAGACATTGACGCATGATATGGAAAATGTGTTCTCTGAGGTACGTAATGGTAATATCACGGTGCAGGCATCTACAATTGATATTCTGTTTCAGTGTCTGGATGCACTGGAGGAGTATGTCAATAATATTCAAGAGAGTGCAGATGAAGGAACAAATGAAAATGAGCCGATTATCAAGGCACTTAACCAAATACTGAACGGCAGTTCTGCGGATGAGCCGAAGCAGGAGAAGGAAGAACCAAAGAAAAAGGCTGAGCCGGAGAAGACAAAAAAGTCTGATGAAGAAAACGGAAAGCAGAAATGGCACAGTATCAAACTGGATGATTCAGAAAAACATGTTTTATCAGAAGCCAAGTCAAAGGGCATGAATGTTTACGGCTTATCTGTTTATATAGAGGAAACCTGTATTCTGAAAGCAGCGAGGGCATTTCTGGTATTTAAGGCAGTGGAAGACTATGGAGAGATCATCGTTTCACAGCCGAGTGCACAGGATATTGAGGATGAGAAATTTGAATATGAGTTTAGTCTGATCGTGGTATCTGACCAGCCGCTTGAACCTATTTTAAAGGCGGCTAAAAGTGTCTCTGAGATCCAGGAAGTAGTCGGAGATGTTCTGAATATCGAAGCAGGTGCAGACAAGGAAAACGGTACAGAAGTACATAAGGAAGAAGGAACGGCAGTTGAGACCAGCCCGAAGGAAGTGGCAAAGGGTGTTCCGCAGCAGACAGCAACAAAGAAGGAGAACAAGAAGTCTCAGACCGCCAAATCGACAGGTGGAAAGCCTGTGGTAAACCGTACAGTACGTGTCGATATCGAGAAACTGGATGATCTGATGAATCTGGTCAGCGAGCTGATTATCGCAAAGAACTCTCTGGTATCCCAGACCAGTACGGAAGGAACGTCCGCTACAAGTTTTAATGAGCAGATTGAATATCTGGAGAGTGTGACTACAAATCTGCATGAATCGGTTATGAAGGTCCGCATGGTACCAATTGAGAGTGTAGTGAATAAGTTCCCCAGAATGATCCGGGATCTGCAAAAGAAACTGAATAAGAAAATGGAACTGTATATGACCGGTGAGGATACGGAGTTAGACCGTACCGTAGTAGATGAAATTGGCGATCCGTTAATGCATTTGTTAAGAAATGCAGCCGATCACGGACTGGAAACCAACGAAGTGCGTAAGGAGAGAGGTAAGCCAGAGATAGGCTCCATTTTCCTGGATGCTTATCAGGACGGCAACAATGTAGTCATTGAAGTCAGAGATGACGGTAACGGTATTGATGCGGAAGCAGTTAAGGAAAAGGCAATTGAGCGCGGTACCATTACTGAAGAACAGGCGATGAAGATGAGTGATAAAGAGATCATTAACCTGTTGCTCCTGCCAAGTTTCTCTACGGCAAAAGAGGTGACGGATGTTTCCGGACGTGGTGTAGGACTGGATGTTGTAAAATCCAAGATTGAAGCACTGAGTGGTGAAGTTGAGGTCAAGAGCAAGCTGGGAGAAGGAAGCACATGGATCATCAGACTTCCGCTTACTCTTGCTATTATTCAGGCTCTTATGGTATCAATCGGTAATGAGAAGTATGCAATTTCTTTGGGATCTATTCAGACCATCGAAGATATTACACCTCAGGATATTAAGCTTGTTGAGAACAAAGAGGTCATTCATCTGCGAGGAACGGTTATTCCACTTATCCGCCTGAATGAGGTACTTGATATTGAATCCCAGGGCTCTGCAGACGACAATTTGATTGTTGTCATTGTAAAGAAGGGTGACAATCTTGCGGGTCTGGTTGTGGATGAACTGATGGGACAGCAGGAAATTGTTATCAAATCTCTTGGCAAGTATGTAAATAAGTGTAAGATCATCAGCGGTGCGACCATCCTTGGAGATGGTGAGGTTGCTCTGATTCTTGATGCAAATACATTATTTTAAGCGCAGGGAATAGAGAAAAGGAGGAAATACACCATGGATGAAATGAAAGTCGTGGATAAGAGTTTGGATTCTGATAGAATTGAGTATGATACGACACAGTTTATTGTGATCAAGCTTGGAAATGAGCAGTATGGTATAGATATTCAGTATATCGATAATATTTTGCGCATGCAGAACATTACCAGAGTCCCCAAGGTTGCTCCTTATTTGAAGGGTGCGATCAACTTAAGAGGCGAGGTTATTCCGGTTATGAGTATCAGACAGAAGATGGGTCTTCCTGCTGATGAGATTACAAAGGCTACCAGAATTATTATTTTAAAGTTGGAACAGCACGGAATGATCGGAATTATGGTAGATGAGGTAAAAGAGGTTGTCACCCTGAATAACGGAGAGATTGAGAAAGTGTCTTACGATAATAAAGAGGAAAAGACTACTTTTATTTCCGGAATCGGTAAGGAGGACGGAAACCTGATTTCATTGTTGGATCTGAATGCAGTTGTTGCAGAAAAGGAAAATGCTTAAAAAGGAGCAGAAAAAAGAATATTATGAGTGACATGAATTTGGAGAGAATGACCCACGAGTACTATGATGTACTGAAAGAGTTGGGAAATATTGGTGCAGGGAATGCCACAACTGCTCTGGCACAGCTTTTAAACTGTAAGGTGGATATGAAAGTGCCGCAGGTAAGGCTGATGAACTTTCAGGAAGTCGGTGCCATGATGGGCGGTGAAGAGCAGGTTATGGCAGGGATTTTCTTAAGTGTTGAAGGCGATATTTCAGGAAGCATGATGTTTCTGTTAGAGAAGAAGGCGGCTGCACATCTGGTGTCTAAACTGATGGGAATGGAAGTGGATGCGGACAATTTCTCAGAGATGGAAGTTTCTGCGCTAAAGGAAATCGGAAACATTATTTCCGGTTCTTACCTGAATTCGCTGTCTGCGCTTACAAATCTGAAGATTTTACCAACTGTGCCGGAGCTTTGTGTGGATATGGCTGGTGCAATCTTAAGTGTTCCGGCGATTCAGTTTGGAATCATTGGAGACAATATTCTTTTGATTCAGACCCAGTTTTCGGATGATTATGATCTGGATGGATATTTTATTTTATTACCGGATTTAGAGTCTTATGAGATAATTTTAACTTCTTTAGGTCTGTCTGTGTAGCAGCCAAAGAATGATAAAAGGCAGAAGCTAAGGGGTACTTATGAGTGAAGTGATTAAAGTTGGAATGGCAGATTTGAAGGTCTGCGTGAGTCCAGACAGTGTCACAACCTTAGGACTTGGATCCTGCGTCGGGATAGCGTTGCGTGATCCAGTGACTAAAATCGGAGGTCTGGCGCATATTATGCTTCCGGATAGTACAGCTATCCGGAATAATTCCAATATTCCTAAGTTTGCAGATACGGGAATTGAAGAACTGGTAAAACAGATGGTTGCAAAGGGTGCGAACCGATCCAGAATGGTTGCAAAGATTGCGGGTGGAGCCCAGATGTTTGCATTTCAAACCAAATCAGACATGGCAAGGATCGGAGAGCGCAATGTGGAAGCCAGTAAGAAGAAATTAAAAGAATTGGGTATCCGCATTCTGGCGGAGGATACGGGTAAAGATTATGGCCGAACGGTTATTTTTTATCCGGAGACAGGTGATTTTGTCATTAAAGCGGTGGGCAAATCACAATCAGTCATTTAAAAAACAGATACAGGTGGGGAGCAGAAATGAAAAGAAAACTGATACCGCCGTTTGTGATGTTGTTGGCAGGAGCGGTTTCATCGATTGCCATGTATATCAGGCATTACGAACTAAAGAATTTTTTGGTCATACTGCTATCTGTATTGGTTGTTTCCTATATCATCGGGCTGTTGATCAAGCGGGTAATGGATAAGATCATTTCTTCTGTGCTGGAGAAAGAAGCAGCCGAAGGAGAAGTAATCGAAAAGGAAGCCGGACAGGAGCAGGAGGAAGACGAAAAAACAGCAGAAGAGAAGGCATAAAGCTTTTAGCCGGAGGACATTATGGATGAAACAGGCAGAATGAAATTATGGGATGATTATGCCAGAAATAAAAGTTCTGATATAAGGGAAAAACTGATTTTGGAATATGCACCGCTTGTTAAGGTCGTGGCCGGAAGACTGAGTATGTATCTTGGTTATAATGTAGAGTACGAAGATCTGGTAAGTTATGGTATTTTCGGATTAATCGATGCAATAGACAAATTTGATTTTACTAAGGAAGTAAAATTCGAAACCTATGCGAGTCTTCGTATACGCGGTGCAATTCTGGATCAGATCAGAAAGATGGATTGGATTCCAAGAACAATCAGGCAGAAGCAGAAAAAGATTGATGCTGCCATGAAAGAGGTTGAAGCACAGAAGGGAAGAAATGCGACGGATGCAGAAATTGCGGAGAAGCTTGGAATCAGCGAAGAGGAATTACTAGACTGGCAGGGACAGATGAAGATTACCAATCTGATCTCGCTGAATGAATATTTGGAAACCGGCAGTGAGATTCCGAATGAGAAGGCTTCCTCAAAGCATTTTGACGGACCGGAAGAGGTTATAGAGCAGAGTGAATTGAAGCAGATGCTGAAAGAGGCACTTGAACTTTTGACGGAAAAGGAAAAAAAGGTGATTGTGCTGTACTATTATGAAGATCTGACTCTGCGGGAAATCAGTAATATTCTGGGGGTATCAGAATCCAGAATATCGCAGCTGCATACAAGAGGACTGCAGAAAATGAAGGGTAGGATGGGCAGATATATCGGTATTCTGAGTGATCTGCCGTAATAACAGAGGAGGATATTACGTGAACGGTTATTTCCAGATAATCAATGGGGAACATGGAACTGGAATTAAATTTTTTCCACCGACAGACGGAGGGGAAGGTCTGAAGGTGAATGAGATTGCAGAGTATCTGCAGTCGAAAAATATTTCATTTGATCTTGCCACAATGAACAGGGCATTGCAGACTATGCAGGATAAGCCGGTCGTTTTTCCGCTGCAGTCGGAGTCAGGAATGCCGGAGCGGGAATGTGTGCACCTGTATTTATCGGCAGATAAAATGACAGCAGAAGGCAGATTTTATGCGCCTTCCAATGATGGTGGCAAAATGGACAAGCAGGAAATTCTGGATGATCTGAAATATCAGGGAATCGTTTTTGGTGTGGATGAAGCTGCAATTGATGCGTTCTTGAAGAATCGCAATTATTGTGAAAATATTGTTCTGGCAAGAGGAAAGGATCCCGTACAGGGACAGGATGGTCAAGTAGAATATTTTTTCAATACTAATTTAAGAGCAAGACCGACTCTGCTGGAGGACGGCAGTGTTGATTTCTTTCATCTGAATACAATAAACCATTGTAAAAAAGGCGATATACTGGCACGGCTTCATAAGGAAATACGGGGCGAAGCCGGAAGCAATGTGCAGGGTGAGATCATACCGCCCAGAGATGTAAAGCCGGCACGGATGGCTTATGGAAAGAATATTGACATTTCAGAGGATGGTCTTGTGTTGACCTCACAGGTCAATGGGCATGTGTCGCTGGTAGAGGGAAGGGTATTTGTTTCAGATGTCTTCGAAGTAGAGAATGTGGATAATTCCACCGGAGATATTGACTATGAAGGCAGTGTACAAATCAATGGAAATGTGTGCAGTAATTTTTCCGTGAAGGCCAAAGGAAATATTGAAGTAAAGGGCGTAGTAGAGGGCGCTGTATTGGAGGCCGGAGGTAATATTACGATTGCCAGAGGCGTAAACGGTATGGGCAAGGGTAATTTGAGCGCGCAGGGAAATGTGGTAGCAAAATTTATAGAGAATGCGACTGTTACTGCAGGCGGATATGTGGAGAGCGGATCGATACTTCACAGCCGTGTCAATGCACAGACTGAAATCAATGTTTCCGGTAAGAAGGGATTTATCACCGGAGGAGAAGTATGTGCAACAAACTGTATCAGTGTTAAGACACTCGGTTCCATGATGGGAGCTGATACGGTTGTCAGTGTAGGAGTCAATCCACAGCTTAAAGTGGAATTTCAGCAGGTGCAGAAGCAGTTAGCGGAAGCAGCAAAGGTATTAAAGACCATACAGCCGGTCATTCAGGCCACGACACAGAAGCTTAAGCAGGGTGTGAAGCTTCCGCCGGATCAGGCAACTTACATTAAGTCTCTTGTTTTGTTGGATCAGAAGAAGAAGAAAGAGATGGAGGAGGCTTCAATGCGGTTGGAAGAACTGCAGGAGGTCTTAAGTGAAGGCGAAGATGCAAGAGTTGTGGTAAATGGAACGGTCTATCCGGGTACCAGAATCCTGATTTCAGACGCCTCTTTGGTAGTGCAGAAGGAGTATACGTACTGTAAGTTTGTAAAGAGCGAAGGTGACGTTAAGATGACTGGTATATAGGAGGTGGCAGATATGGCAATCAGTCCGATTACATTAAATGGAACTGTATCCAGAGTTCAGGATATGTCGATCATCAAACATAATGAAGATGCAAAGGGAATGACCGATCAGAATAATTTCCAGATGCAGTTCAAAAAGGAAGTGAATGACCATATGACTAAAGTGCATCGTTCGGATGATTCTGAAATGGAACAGAAGAAATACGATGCAAAGGAAAAGGGCGACAACCAGTATGCCGGTGATGGGGGCAGAAGAAGGAAACAGGAAGAAGAAAAAAAGGATGGAAAGGTGATCGTCAGGAGCACAAGCTCATTTGACGTAAAGATATAGGGAAAATTAATATGGAAGTAATGGAAATTGTATTATTGTTCATAGGTGTAGTTCTGTTTGTATTCGGCTTTCTGATCCCGGATAAGAAGGGTAAGAAAGCGTTGGATACCAGTCAGGAAGAAGAAAGAATACACAACTTTGTGGAGGAAGAATTAAAGGGTGTAAAGGGACAAATTTCTGATATGGTGGAGGAAACAGTACAATATTCCGTAGAGAAAACAGAGCGTTCCCTGGATCGGCTGACCAATGAGAAAATGATGGCGATTAATGAATATTCGGATACCGTATTAAAAGAGATCCACAGAAATCATGAGGAAGTTATGTTCCTTTATGATATGTTAAATGATAAGCATACGAATCTGAAAAATACCGTGAAGGAAGTAACAAAATCGGCAAAAGAAGCTAAGGAAACCGCCCAGGATGCAAAGATTGCGGTGAAGGAAGCCGAGGAAACTGCTAAGAATGTCATGGAAACGGTGGCAGAGGTAGCAGAAAGTGCAGAAGAAAGAGTTCTGGGACCGCTTGAGGTGAAAAGAGTAGAGACTGTTTCAGCTGAAAAGAAGGCCGTGGTAAAGAAAGCGGAGAAAAATGTGGAGAAAAAGGAGACACAGGCACGTACAAAGGAGAAGAAAACGGCGGTGTCTTCCGGCAAAGATATGCCGGCTGGAAATGTTGCCATACAGTTTGCAAGCGGTGATGATAGGGCAAACAATAATGAAAGAATATTGGAAATGCACAAAGCCGGTAAGTCCAATATGGCGATAGCCAAAGAACTGGGACTGGGACTGGGTGAAGTAAAGCTTGTGATAGACTTATTTGAAGGGATTTAGAGTATGAAGCTGAAATATTATTTACGCGGATTAGGAATCGGTATAGTGGTAACAGCGCTTGTGCTGGGACTTTCCGGGAAAAAGGAATCTCTGACGGATGAGGAAATCAAGGAAAGAGCCGCAGGTCTGGGAATGATCGAGAATACCGTGCTTTCTGAGATGGAAGTAGAAAGTATGGAAGAAGAAAATACAAAAGAAGCAGAAAATGAAGCGGAGCCGGAAAGTGAAGCTGTCGAGCCGGAAATGGAATCGGAAAGTTCTTTAGAAACAGAGCCGGAGAGTGCTTTGGAAACGGAGAATGATACGCTGACAGAAAGTAGTGTGGAAGACCAGGGAATGCCGGATGAAAAAGGAATACCGGAGGAGCAGACGGAAGAGACGGAGACAGAATCTGAGATGATACGGGAAACGGTAAATATCATAGTACAGTCGGGAGATACTTCCTGGCCTGTGGCAAAACGGGTACATGCTGCCGGTCTTGTCTCGGATGCAGCAGCCTTTGATGACTTTATGTGTGATAACGGATATTCCAGATATCTACGTGCCGGTTCCTATGAAATTCCGGTTGGTGCAGATGAAAAAGAAATTGCAGAGATTCTGGCTGGCAGAGATAAGAAGTAGGATAAATAAAAACAGAATCCATAAAACATGAAAAAGCCCTTGTCATAAGGGCTTTTTCATGTTATACTCTGAATGTTGTGATAAAAAACACGTATTCTGATTTGCAGTCGGTGCTTCGTTAACGCAGAGGTTGGCGGCAGAGTGTGTTTTGGCATTGTATGAAAAGAAAAGCAGAAGTCGAAACAGGGAAGGAATACGGAAGCACGCGCGGACCGGAGCATGGTTCAGGCGCAGGAAACCAAATGGAGGTATTAAAATGAGCGTTATTTCTATGAAACAGTTATTAGAAGCAGGTGTTCACTTTGGACATCAGACAAGAAGATGGAACCCGAAAATGGCTCCGTACATCTTCACAGAGAGAAATGGTATTCACATCATTGACTTACAGAAATCTGTAGGAAAAGTAGACGATGCTTATAAGGCAGTAGCTGATGTAGCAGCAGAAGGCGGCACAATTCTCTTTGTTGGTACAAAGAAGCAGGCTCAGGACGCTGTTAAGGCAGAAGCAGAGCGTTGCGGTATGTTCTATGTAAATGAAAGATGGTTAGGTGGTATGCTGACAAACTTCAAGACCATCCGTAGCAGAATTGAAAGATTAAAAGCAATTGAAACAATGTCTGAGGATGGAACCTTTGATGTTCTTCCGAAGAAGGAAGTAATTCAGTTAAAGAAAGAGTGGGAGAAACTGGAGAAGAATCTCGGCGGTATCAAGGAAATGACAAGAATTCCGGATGCAATCTTCGTAGTGGATCCGAAAAAGGAAAGAATTTGTGTGCAGGAAGCTCATACGCTTGGAATCAAACTGATCGGTATCGCTGATACAAACTGTGATCCGGATGAACTTGATGTTGTTATTCCGGGTAATGATGATGCAATCAGAGCTGTAAAACTGATCGTTTCCAAGATGGCTGATGCAGTAATTGAAGCAAATCAGGGCGAAGCTGTCTACACAGAAGAAGATCTGGAGACAGAAGCTACTGATATGGAAGAAGTAGCAGCAGAATAATTATGGAGGATAACAAAATGGCTATTACAGCAGCAATGGTAAAAGAGTTAAGAGAAATAACCGGCGCAGGTATGATGGACTGCAAAAAAGCACTGAATGAGACAAACGGTGATATGGATGCAGCCGTAGAGTTCTTAAGAAAGAACGGACAGGCCAAAGCAGAGAAAAAGGCTGGAAGAATTGCAGCAGAAGGTCTTTGCAAGGTCATTGTAAAGGATGATAAGGTAGCAGCAGTTGTTGAAGTAAACTCTGAGACAGACTTTGTTGCTAAGAATGAAAAGTTCCAGGCTTTTGTAGCTGAGGTTGCAGAGCAGGCACTTTCTTCTGACGCAGCGGATATGGATGCTTTCATGGCTGAAAGCTGGAAAACAGATGCTTCCAAGACAGTAAAGGATGTTCTGGTAGAGCAGATTGCAGTGATCGGAGAGAACTTAAACATCAGAAGGTTTGAGAAGGTAACTGCAGGAAATGGTTGTGTAGTTTCCTATACACATGGTGGCGGAAGAATTGGTGTTATTGTGGAAGCTGCTACAGATGTTGTAAATGATGCTGTAAAAGAGGCTCTTACCAATGTGGCAATGCAGATTGCTGCTCTTTCTCCGAAGTATGTTTCTACAGATGAAGTGTCTGAGGAATATAAAGCACATGAGAAAGAAATCTTAATGGCTCAGATTGCAAACGATCCGAAGATGGCAGGCAAGCCGGAGAAGGTTATTGAGGGCGCAGTAAACGGACGTCTTGCAAAAGAGTTAAAGGAAGTATGTCTGTTAGAGCAGGTATATGTTAAGGCAGAGGATGGAAAGCAGACTGTAGGCAAGTACGTTGAGCAGGTTGCAAAAGAGACTGGTGCAAATCTTTGCATAAAGAAGTTTGTTCGTTTTGAGACAGGCGAAGGTCTGGAGAAGAAGGAAGAAGACTTTGCAGCTGAAGTTGCAGCTCAGATGAACGCATAAACTCTGCGTCATAAGAAGTTTTGATAAAGAATATATATGGGCGGTTAGAACGCTAAAAATGGAGACTCTGGACGAATGCCAGAGTCTCTTTTTTTAATAGTTCATGAAAAATTTTAACTTATTGATTTTGAAGAAAATACCAGAAATGCGTTGTGTGAGACAGAAGTATACTTTATAATAGTACTTAAGACCGAGTAAGGGGGAAGAAACATGAGTGATGTTATCTTAGTTGTGGATGATGACAGTGCGAATCTGATGCTGGCACATAAAATTCTGGGTGGAATCTATCGCATTGCGGCGGCAAATTCCGGTGCGGCGGCATTTAAGTATTTAGAGAATAACAGACCGGATCTGATTTTGCTGGATGTGAATATGCCTCAGAGGAGCGGGATTGAAGCGATAGAAAAATTGAAAACAGATGAACGTTACAGTTCTATTCCGGTTATTTTTCTAACAGCAGATAAAAGTGCGGAAACTGAGACAAAATGCTTTCAGGCGGGTGCAGTAGATTTTGTTGGGAAGCCGTTTGTACCGGAAATTTTGCGTAGCAGGGTAAAGCGGACTTTAGAACTGGAACAGTATCATTACGGATTGGAGAAACTTGTAAGGGAGCAGACCAGACAGCTTGAGGAGAGAGCAAAGCGTATTGATGAGATACAGAACTATGTTATTGTCGGCATGGCAAATCTCATTGAAAGCCGGGATGGAAGCACCGGAAAGCACGTTAAAAATACGCAGATATATGTCACAATGATTGTGAATGAGTTGAAGCGTCTCGGCTATTTTTCTAAAATCCTGGAAGAAGATTATATGCAGAATGTATGCAAAGCCGCGCCGCTTCATGATATTGGAAAAATTAAAATCCCGGACAGCATTTTACAGAAGCCGGGGAGACTGACGGAAGAAGAATTCCGGGAAATGCAGAAGCATACGGAATACAGTGTGGAGATTATTAAAAATATTATTGGAGATGTAGAGGATGAGGAATATGTGAAGGTAGTCAGTGATATTGCCCTGTATCATCATGAGAGATGGGATGGAACCGGATATCCAAAGGGACTTGCAGCAGAGCAGATTCCTCTGTGTGCCAGAATCATGGCAGTTGCAGATGTTTTTGATGCCCTGTATGAAGAACGCTGTTACAAATCTCCGATACGGCCTGTCAGAAAAGTAATGGAGATTTTAGAGAAGGGAAAAGGAACCCAGTTTGATCCGGTTATTGTGGATGTATTTGTGGGAATGGAGCAGGAACTGAAGGAAATTTTGGGCGAGTAGGATATAGGTTGGTGGCAGAATTGAGAAGAGAAACTTACAATGTGGAGAACGAGAGACAGATTGAAATCATTATTTTATTTATTTATACTGTATATACTCTGGCTATGACAGTTATGGCATTCGTTATGCAGTGGAGTACCTGGACTCTGCAGCTTATCCTGACCGGATTGGTAATCAGTCTGGCAATGAACTGGAAGAAATACAAGGATTATACGTTTCTGGCTTATTTTACTGCCGCCATGATATGGATGAATTTCATTGTTTATGGGATACATGCTGAAAGCTATGAGGGGCTTCTTTCCGTAATGTGTGCGGCCACGGTAGTGCTTGGGCTGTATTATATTCCGGGAATTGTATATATATCATCAGGGGCCTCTGCTTTTTTGCTTCTTTATCATACGTTCATCGTGCCGAATATACATATAAGCTCGTTAAAGGACGGTATACGGTTTTTACTTCAGATTTCAGGAGTCTGCATGACAGAATATATTACATGGTATCTGATCAAAATGCGGGCAGAGCGGAATGAAGAACTGCTTGATACGATCGAGACCTTGCAAAAGGCAGAAAAGAGTAAGGATGACTTTCTGGCGAATGTATCTCATGAAATCCGTACGCCAATCAATACAGTATGTGGTATGAGTGAAATGGTGCTTAGAGAGGAAATTTCGGACAGGGTACGGAAGGATATTTTTGACATACAGACAGCAGGAAGAAATCTGCTGTCTGTTGTCAGTGATGTGCTGGATTTTTCGGAATTGGAGTCGGGCAAGATGGAAGTAGTGGAAGAACCTTATAATTTCACCTCGACGATAAATGATATAATCAATATGAGCATTGCCAGAAAGAGAGATAAAAGAATCGAGTTTATTGTGGACTGTGATGTCAATATTCCATGTGGTCTGGTCGGAGACGAGCAGAAAATCAGAAGGGCGCTTATGAATATTGTCAATAATGCCATTAAGTATACGAATGAGGGCGGTGTGATTATTACGGCGACTGCCAGAAAGGAAGAATATGGTACGAACCTTTGTGTGTCGGTGAAGGATACAGGGATTGGTATGAGTGACGAAACGGTAGAAAAATTGTTTACCAGTTTTAATCAGGTGGATACCAGGAGAAACCGTCAGGAGGGCGGGATTGGTCTGGGACTTGCGATAGCAGAGGCAATTGTCAGCAGGATGGGGGGTTTTATTACCGTACAGAGTGCTTTGGAAAAGGGAAGCGAAATTCAGGTTGTGATTCCGCAGAAGGTATATGACGACAGACCGATCATATCCGTAAAGGATGCCAGAAACATGTATATTGCTGCCTATATTGATATGGAAAAGTACGATTATATTTCTATACGGGAAGGCTATCAGAACACAATCCGGCATATTGTGGAACAGTTAGGACTGGCATATTGCTCTTGTCAGAATTTAGCAGAGTTAAAGCGCCGCATCGAAAAAGAAAATTTTACACATATTTTTATTAGTTGGGAAGAATACTGTGAGGATCAGCAGTATTTTGAAGAACTGTCCTATCGTCTGAAGGTTATTCTGGTGCATGACAGGGAACATGAAGAGTGTGTGATGGGTGAAATGCTGCACATTTATAAGCCGTTTTATGTGCTTTCGGTTGCAGCTGTGCTGAATGGTGATAACATTGTGCAAAGTATGGATGGAAGTCATTATCAGAACAGAAGAATTATTGCGCCACAGGCATCGGTTTTAGTCGTGGATGATAATGCCATGAATCTGCGTGTTGTTGAAGGTCTTCTTAGACCATATCGGATCAAGGTGTATGGGGCTTGCAGTGGAAAAGAAGCGTTACAGAAAATAGAGTCCATGGAATTTGATTTTGTGTTTATGGATCATATGATGCCGGAGATGGATGGTGTGGAGACACTGCACCGGATCCGCAATAAGCCGGGGCAGTATTTTCAGAATGTTCCGATCATCGCTTTAACTGCCAATGCAATCGGTGGAGCGCGGGAAATGTTTTTGGCAGAGGGATTTGCTGATTTTATTGCAAAACCTATTGAGATTTCGGTACTGGAGAGAGCATTAAGACGTCATATTCCAGAGAAGAAGATCATTAAGATTGAAGAAGCTGAGGATCACAAAGAAAGGGATGGGCACAACACAGAAGCTTCTTTGGAGAAGGAAACAGACCAAAAGGGGAAAGTGCTTGCTCTGGATGGAATAAAAGTGGAGACGGGACTTGTCTATTCCGGCGGACAGATGCAGGATTATATCGACATTTTAAGAATCTATTATACAAGCGGAGTGAAAAAGCGGGAAGAGATGGAGCAGGCTTTTTTGCAGAAGGATTGGAAGAACTATGCCATTATGGCACATTCTTTAAAGAGCAATTCACTCAATATCGGTGCGGAGGAGTTATCTGAGCTTGCAAAAGGTCTGGAGTTTGCAGGCAAAGCGGAGGATGAGGATTATATCTGTCTGCATCATGAGGAGACTATGACAGAGTACAATCGTGTGCTTTTGGTACTTGGAGAAAATCCTGTTCTGTTTCCGAATCAGCAGATGGAAAAGAGCAAAACAGCCAAAGCGGAAAAGACGCAGGTCAGGGAAGAGACCGGGAGTATGCCTGAAATATCCAGGGATGTGCTATGGGAAAAGCTGAAGGAACTGGAAGAAAAGCTTGGTATTTTTGAATACGAAGAGGTACAGCAGGTGCTGAATGATCTTTTGGAACAGCAATATCAGGGGCAAGGAATGGACAAGTTTTTGCAGGGGGTCAGGGAAAAAGTGGATGCCTATGATTTTATAGCAGCAACAGAGGAATTACAGGCAGCAAAAGAGAAAATGAGGTAATGCGTCATGATAAGAAAGTGGATGGAAAAATTATTCGGAGGAGAAATGAATCTTAGAGAAAGACTTTTGCGTGTCATTCTCAGTTTCTCTGTCATTACAACGGCGCTTTTTGTTGCAACCAGTTCGTTTATGGGAATTTCAAAGATGGTCATGCTCCCCATGATTCTGGTGCTTAGTGCAGCCGGGTTCAGCTTGTGGCTGGTTTATAAATACCGGAAGGTGGAGCTGGCGGCCGGTCTGATGGGACTGATTATCAATGGGGTTCTGCTTCCGATTATTTTTTTTACATCAGGCGGACTGGAGAGCGGAGCTCCGGTCTGGTTTGTTTTTGGGATTGTTTATGTATATTTTATGTTTTCCGGTAAAAAACTTCTGTTCTTTTTATTATGGGCAAACAGCTCTTTTGTGATAACAATGTATATTTCTTATCTGTTTCCGACGTTGGTCACAAAAGCAGATTCCGGTAATTTAAGTTATATCAGCAGCGGGGTCGCAATTCTGGTAGTCGGAACGGCAATCGGTGTACTGACCAAGTTTCAAAAGGGCAGCTATGATAAGGAAAGTAAACTGGCAGAACAGCAGAGGATAGAACTGGAACGGATGAGCCAGTCCAAAAGTGCTTTCTTTGCGAATATGAGTCATGAGATTCGTACTCCGATCAATACGATCATTGGCTTAAACGAAATGATTCTCAGAGAGGATATATCCGATGAGATAGCGGAAAATGCTGTCAATATTCAAAATGCCAGTAAGATGCTGCTTACGCTGATCAATGACATCCTGGATCTGTCCAAGCTGGAATCCGGGAAAATGGAGATTGTACCGGTACAGTATGAAACCGGTGCCCTGTTTAGTGATCTGGTAAATATTATATGGGTTCGTGCTCATGAAAAAGGGCTGGAATTTAAAATCGATATTGCACCGAATATTCCGTCTATGCTTTATGGAGATGAGGTCAGAATCAAGCAGGTATTGACCAATATTTTGACCAATGCAGTCAAGTATACGGAGAAGGGGTCTGTAACACTTTCTGCAAAAGGAGAGCGTATCGGAAACAATAAGGTTCTTCTGCGCATTTCTGTGGAAGATACCGGAATCGGCATTAAGAAAGAGAGTGTGAAAGAACTGTTTTCTTCTTTTCGCAGGGTGGATGAAGAGAAAAACCGTAATATTGAAGGAACCGGTTTGGGATTATCTATTTCCAAACAGCTCATTGAAATGATGGGTGGAGAAATTTCTGTGGACAGCATTTATATGAAAGGCTCTGTTTTTACAATTACTGTGGAACAGCGTATTGTGGATTATGTCCCGGTAGGCAGTATGGACTTCATGGTAAAGAGAAGGGGATTTCAGAGAGAAAAATATAAGCAGAGTTTTGAAGCACCGGAAGTTAAGGTGCTGATTGTGGATGATAATGAAATGAATCTGATGGTTGCCCGCAAACTGCTTCGGGCGACAAAAGTGCAGGTGGATACGGCAGGAAGCGGCAGAGAATGTCTGGAAAGAACAAGAGAAAAAGCATATCATGTTATTTTTATGGATCATATGATGCCGGAACTAGATGGGGAAGAGACACTACAACAGTTAAAACAGCAGGAAAACGGACATTGCCAGGATGTACCGGTCATTGCATTGACGGCAAATGTCATGACAGGAGCCGAGAAAATTTACAGAGATAAAGGTTTTTCCGGTTATTTGGCAAAACCTATTAACGGTGCACTGTTAGAAGCAACTTTATTAAAGTATATCCCGAAGGAACTGATTGAATATAGTGCAGAAGAGGAGGAAAGGGAAAAAGCCGGTGAGACGATCAAGCTGATTTCCCAGAGTGGAAAGAAAAAAAATCGGTATTACAACGGACTGTGTGTGCGATCTGCCGGAAGCATGGCTGAAACGGTTTGATATTAAGGTAATGCATTATTATATTTCTACAAACGAAGGAAGATTCTGTGATGTCAGGGAGGTATCCTCGGATAGTATTTTGAAGTATCTGGAAAATCCCGATCATGTTGCCAGATCGTCTGCTGCGCAGGTGAATGAATATGAGGCATTTTTAGCAGGAGTTCTTGGTAAAGCAGAGAAGGTCATTCATATTTCCATGGCGTCCAATGCAAGCGAAGGATTTCAGAGAGCGTCTACGGCAGCAAAGGGGTTTGATAATGTTACCGTTATTGACAGCGGACATCTTTCCAGTGGCATGGGGTTTATGGTGTTATATGCCGGCAAGATGGTAAAGGATGGATACACGGTAGAGCAGATCTGTGAGACGCTGGAAAAAATAAGGGGAAAAATCTCGACCAGCTTTGTCGTGTCCACAGCGGATAATCTTTATCGGAACGGCAAAATTAGTGCAGGAGTAAGAAATATCTGCCAGAATCTGAAGCTTCATCCGATATTGTACCTTGCTCAGAGCAGGATTAAGGTTCAGGGGGTAGCGATGGGCAGGGATGACAGGGTTTTTAAAGAGTATATTCGCCGTCAGTTAATACATAGAAAGAAGATTGATACCAGGGTTCTTTTTCTCACCTATGCAGGCTGTTCTGTGAAGCAGCTGGAACAGATACAGGAGGAAGTAAAGAAATATGTGTATTTTGATCGTGTAGTATTACAGAAGGCATCAGCTACGATTTCCTGCAACTGTGGTCTGGGAGCCTTTGGTTTGATTTTTATGAAGAGAATCAGATAAAAAATCTGATAAGAAAAGAATTTGCACAAATCAGTGAGTGTTGGTATAAATTTGCTTGAATAATTGGTACATATTGACTATATTTTTTGTGGTGTTTTGCCATTTTAGGAATAACAGAGTCACTTCTGTTAATGTCAAACGATATCAGTCTGATTCCTCTTCTGCTGCTCCTTCTTGTAATGGTAGCAAGTTTTTTGTTACGTTTAAGTAGCGAAGAATAAACCTTGTAGCAATTTTAGCAGGTCTTGTGATACTTATGATTGTATTTCCGGTAGTTTTTTTCTTAAATGGCGGAATCAGAGGAGGAGCTACGGGCTGGTATGTGCTTGGAATTTTTTATGTTTTCTGTATTTGCAGTAGGTCTGTGTGGCGGTATCATTGTGAAACTTCAGATGAAAATATTTGAGGAGAAACATAAGGTGGCACTTAGGCAGAAGGAGGAATTGGAAAAGAGCAGAAGCTCCCAAAATGCTTTTTTGCCAATATGAGTCACGAAATCAGAACGCCAATCAATACGATTATGGACTTGAATGAGCTGCTTCTACGGCCGGATTATCCAGATGATATGCGGGAATATGCGCAGGATATACAGATGGCGAGCAGAATGCTGCTTAGTCAGGTAAATGATATTCTGGATATGTCCCGTATGGAAATGAAAAAAGATTAAAGCAGTTTTTTTGAATATACTGGATAATGCCTTGAAATATACACAAGAGGGATCGGTGACACTGACCGTTCAGAGTGAAGGAAAAGGAGAGCAGGAGATCATCTTAAGGGTTGCGGTTGCAGATACAGGTATCGGAATCCGTATAGAAGATATGGAATAAATATATGATTCCTTTAACAGGGTCGATGAAAAGAAAAATACAAAGATTGAAGGCAGTGGACTCGGATTGGCTATTACCCGGCAATTGGTGGAGCTGATGGACGGGGAAATTACAGCAGACAGTATCTACACCAAGGGAACGGTATTTACTGTTTTATTAAAGCAGAGGATTGTAGACGCATCTCCCGTAGGAGAATTGGATTTTGCGAAAAGAGATATGGCAGAGCATGCGACTTATCAGCCATCCTTTGAAGCACCGGATGCAAGAATACTGGTGGTAGATGATAACCGCATGAATCTGGCCTGCAGCGTAAAGCAGCAGAATTTGCTTCGCCGTGAGATACAGAAATATGTTCCGCTCCAGAGGGTGATCATGCAGAAGGAATATTTTTTCGGCGAAGCAGATATATTGAAAAAAAGACCGGAAGAATAAAATGAGGCATATTTCGGAATATCTGGAACTTTTGGATACGATTGTCTGGGGACCGGTGACAATTGTTCTTTTACTGGGTACAGGAATGTATCTGATGATAAGAATGCAGTTTTTACCATTGAGAAATCTTGGTTATGCGCTGAAGTGTGCCATAGGCAGGGAAAAAAATACAAAGCAGGAAAAGGAGAGGGATATATCGCAAGGGGATATATCCCCGTTTTCTTCGCTGATGACGGAACTGGCGGCGACGATTGGAACCGGAAATATTGTAGGTGTGGCAACGGCCATGGTCCTGGGCGGACCGGGGGCGCTTTTATGGATGATATTGTCTGCACTGATCGGTATGAGTACCAAATTAGCAGAAAGTACTTTGTCGGTGAAGTACCGTATCTGTAATAAAAAGGGAGAAATGTCAGGTGGTCCCATGTATGCCATGATGTATGGAATAAAGAGTAAACGGGCAGGCAGACTTATGGGAATGGTGTTTGCACTCTTTGCTATGTTTGCATCTTTTGGTATGGGAAATATGACACAGTCCAATTCCATTGCACAGGCAATGCAGGAGAGTTTTTCTGTACCGCCGGAAAAGACCGGGTTGATTGTGACGATTTTTACCATTCTTGTGGTGTTCGGGGGAATTGCAAGTATTTCCAAAGTAACCAGAGTCGTAGTACCGTGTATGGCAGTTTTTTATATGCTGGGTGCGCTTGTCGTTATCCTGATGAATGCAAAGCATCTGCCTCAGGGCATTGAGGAAATCATGCGGCTTGCATTTGCACGGGAAGCGGTAGCGGGGGGTGTTGGTGGTACACTGGTCGTATCCATGCAGCAGGCGTTTAAATGGGGGATTGCAAGAGGAGTTTTTACGAATGAAGCAGGGCTTGGAGCAGCTGGAATCAGTGCAGCAGCAGCGCATACGGATGAACCGGTCAGACAGGGGTATATTAGTATGACCGGTGTGTTTTTGGATACGGTGGTCATTTGTACGCTGACCGGATTGGCAATTGCAGCCTCTGGAGTATTGGGGCAGACAGACGTCTCCGGAGAACTTTTAAATGGTGCGGCGCTTACGATTGCAGCCTTTTCTACCGCTTTTGGAGAAGCGGGAGGGAGACTGGTTGGAGTCGGTATCGTACTGTTTGCTTTTGCGACTATTTTAGGATGGGAATATCAGGGGGAAAAGGCCTTTGAATTTCTGACTGGTTTCGGAATTGAAAGGGAAGGCAGAAACGCAGGACGGCTGTGTATGGGATACCGGTTTGTGTATTCCCTTGTGACATTCCTTGGCGCAGTGTGTGCGTTGGAGACGGTCTGGTGCTTTTCGGATATTATGAATGCCCTGATGGCGGTACCAAATCTATTCAGTATCTGGATTTTATCAGAAGAAGTATGCAAAGATGTTAAAAATTACCAAAAAAAATATATTAAGTAGGGAAAAAGGTAAAAAATGATGAAACAGATAGTGCAAAAAGGAGGAGACTGTGGTAAACTTATATTAATAAATATTCTCAAACGGAAGAGGGATACCAATGAAAAATTTAAAAGTGAAGTACAAGATGTTAATTCTGATTTTGTGCGTAGTCGGTATGGCTGGTCTCAGTTTTTGTTTTGCTGATTATTTTTTGAGTGAGACGACAGAAAAGGCTTTGGAGTACACGGAGGCACAGATCCGGGCAGATTATGATGAAACCATAAAAGAGCAGGTGGAATGTGCAATCTCTATGCTGGATGCGGTGAATGCACAGAAGGAGGCAGGACAGCTGACAGAGGAAGAGGCGAAGAAGCTTGGAGCTGATCTGCTGCGGGAAATGCGCTATGGTGAGGCAGGTTATTTCTGGGCAGACCAGACGGACGGAACCAATGTGGTTTTACTTGGCAGTGAAACAGAGGGCACCAATCGTATGGAGGCACAGGATGCCAGCGGCTACAAGATGGTGAAGGATATTATTGCCAATGGACAGCAGCCGGGCGGTGGATTTACAGATTATGTTTTTCCGAAGGAGGGGGAAACAGAGTCCTCTCCGAAGCGTTCCTACAGCAAACTGTTTGAGCCGTTTGGCTGGGTGATCGGTACCGGTAATTATACGGATTATATTGATGATATAGTGGCACAGCAGGAAAAGGAATATGAGAGTGAATATAGAAAAAATGTGGCGCAGCTTGCCGGAAGCATGTTCTTTCTGCTTGTCATTATTACAGCCATTGCTATAATGATTGCAGGCGATATTGCAAAATCCCTGCAGAAGATTCAGCAGAATATCGGCATTTTGGAAGAAGGAGATTTCTCACAGGAGATACAGTCTGCACTGTTAAAACGTAAGGATGATTTTGGAATTCTGGCACAGGCGCTGGAAAAGATGCGTAAGGAAATACAAACTCTGGTTGGTAAGGCCAAGGAGCGTTCCGGCAAACTGGATGAGCTGGTGATTGGAATCCGTAATAATGTCAGTGTGATGAATGAAGAAGTGGAGGATGTATCAGCTACCACGGAAGAACTGGCAGCAAGCATGGAGGAGACAGCAGCCTCATCCCAGACCATTTCCGGTATGTCTCAGGAAATCAGCGATGCCGCCAAGAATATTGCTGTTCGCGCGCAGGAGGGAGCAGCACAGGTTGTTACGATTCGCGAACGTGCGGAGCAGGGAAAGAAAGAGACTGTTACAAGAAGAGAACAGCTTTTGAATATTCGGGAGGAAATCGGCGGAAGTCTGGAAAAGGCGCTGCAGGATGCCAAGGTTGTAGAGGAAATCAATGTCTTAGCTGAATCTATTATGGGAATTACATCCCAGACAAATCTGTTAGCACTCAATGCTTCGATTGAAGCGGCAAGAGCGGGAGAAGCAGGCAGAGGCTTTGCGGTAGTAGCGGATGAAATCAGACAACTGGCAGAGCAATCGAAGACGACGGTAACCCATATTCAGGAGGTCACAGGAAACGTGACGGCGGCAGTGAAAAATCTGGCAGAAGATTCCACAAAGCTTCTGAGTTTCGTAGCAGTGGATATTTCTGAAAGCATTGATGGATTTGAAAAAATGGCGGACAATTACAGTGATGACGCGACTTATTTGAATAGTCTGGTTACAGATTTTAGTGCCACTTCTCAGGAACTGTTAGCTTCCATTGAAGGAATTATGGGAGCAATTGGTGAGGTCAGCACTGCAGCGAATGAAGGAGCTGAGGGGACAACAAATATTGCCCAGAAAACAGTCAATGTGGCAGCAAAGTCTGCGGAAATTCTGAATAGTGCGTCCGGTGCCGAACAGGTGACGGCTCATCTGAAACAAAATGTAAAGCAATTCATAGTATAATCAGGTAAGGCGGCAGAGAGAATGGACAAGACTCTCTGCCGTTTATGCGTGGACGGACATTGACAAGTCTGCGGATTACATCTATAATTATATGCGTTTAAAGTTTTTGCAGAAATGGAAGAAAAAGTCTGCGTGCAACCGTCATGTGGACGAAGGAAATTTGGAGGAAATACACGTGAAAGCATACGGTGTAAATGAATTACGAAAAATGTTTTTGGAATTCTTCGAAAGCAAGGGACATCTTGCAATGAAGAGTTTTTCTCTGGTACCACATAATGATAACAGTCTGCTGCTCATCAATTCCGGTATGGCACCGTTGAAACCCTATTTTACAGGGCAGGAGATCCCGCCGAGAAGAAGAGTGACTACCTGTCAGAAATGTATTCGTACAGGCGATATCGAGAATATCGGTAAGACTGCACGACATGGTACTTTTTTTGAGATGTTGGGAAACTTTTCCTTTGGGGATTATTTTAAGCATGAAGCGATTGGATGGACATGGGAGTTTTTAACTGAGGTCGTTGGACTTGATCCGGACAGACTCTATCCGTCTATATATCAGGATGATGAGGAAGCATTCGAAATCTGGAATAAGGAAATTGGCATTCCGGCAGAGCGTATTTTCCGGTTTGACAAGGAAGATAACTTCTGGGAGCACGGCTCCGGTCCTTGTGGTCCGTGTTCGGAGGTATATTATGACCGCGGAGAGAAATATGGCTGCGGTAAACCGGGATGTACGGTAGGCTGTGACTGTGACCGTTATATTGAGGTATGGAATAACGTATTTACCCAGTTTGATAATGATGGAAAGGGAAACTATACAGAGCTTGAGCAGAAGAATATTGATACCGGAATGGGCTTAGAGAGACTGGCGGCTGTTGTGCAGGATGTACCTTCTATTTTTGATGTGGATACGATACGGGCACTTCGTGACCATGTCTGCAGACTGGCAGGCAAGGAATATCAGAAGGAATACAAGTGGGATGTTTCCATACGAATTGTCACCGATCATATCCGTTCGGCTACCTTTATGATTTCCGATGGTATCATGCCGACCAATGAAGGAAGAGGCTATGTACTGCGTCGTATCATCCGCCGTGCAGCGCGTCATGGAAGACTGCTTGGAATTGATGGAGAATTTCTGGCGACGCTATCGGAAACCGTTATTCAGGGCAGCAAAGATGGTTATCCGGAGTTAGAGGAAAAGAAGGACTTTATTTTGAATGTCCTGACGCAGGAGGAAAATAAATTTAATAAGACCATTGATCAGGGGCTTAGCATTCTGGCTGAGATGGAGAAAACCATGGAACAGGAGGGCAGAAAGGAACTTTCCGGTACAGATGCCTTTAAACTGTATGATACCTATGGATTCCCGCTTGACCTGACGATGGAGATTCTGGAGGAAAAAGGTTTTCAAGTAGATGAAAAGGGCTTTGCCGAAGCAATGGAAGAACAGAAGGTGAAAGCCAGATCTGCACGTAAGGTAACGAACTATATGGGTGCAGATGTAACAGTGTACGAATCCATTGATCCGTCTATTACGTCAGCTTTTGTAGGTTATGATAAATTGAGCCATACCTCTCGGATTTCGGTTATGACAACAGAGACCGAAGTGGTACAGGCATTGACGGATGGAGAGGTTGGAACCATTATCGTGGATGAGACGCCATTCTATGCGACGATGGGCGGACAGTGTGCAGATACGGGTGTGATTACCTGCATGGACGGTGAATTTAAGGTAGAAGATACTGTGAAGCTGTTAGGTGGAAAAATCGGACATATCGGTAAAGTAACCAAGGGAATGTTCCGTACCGGTGATGGTGTGACGTTGACGGTGGATGCACAGAGAAGGGCAGATACCTGCAAAAATCATTCTGCAACCCACTTATTACAGAAGGCACTCAGAACCGTACTGGGAACACACGTAGAGCAGGCTGGTTCTTATGTAGACAAAGACAGACTTCGTTTTGACTTTTCTCATTTCTCAGCTATGACGCAGGAAGAGATTGAGAAGGTGGAAGCAATTGTCAATGAGGAGATTGCAGCAGCACTTCCGGTCGTAACTGAGGTTATGGATATTGAAGAAGCCAAGAAGAGTGGTGCAATGGCGCTTTTTGGTGAAAAATATGGTGAGAAGGTGCGTGTAGTGCGTATGGGAGAGTTCTCTACCGAACTTTGTGGTGGTACCCATGTAGCGAATACCGGACTGATTTCATCCTTCCGTATTGTTTCTGAGAGTGGTGTTGCAGCAGGTGTGCGCAGAATCGAAGCGCTGACTGGAAACGGATTAAACGCCTATTACCGTGGTCTGGAAGAGACTCTTGTAAAAGCGGCGAAGGCAGCCAAAACGACTCCGGCAGCACTGGTAGAAAAGATAGAGCATATGGCAGTGGAACTGAAGGAATTACATGCAGAAAATGAGTCTTTAAAGAGCAGGGCAGCCAAGGAAGCTCTGGGGGATGTCATGGACAGCGTAACAGAAATTAAGGGGGTAAAACTCCTTGCTTCTAAAGTAGCCGGAGTGGATATGAATGGACTGCGTGAGTTGGGTGATTCGCTGAAGGAGAAGCTGGGTGAAGGTGTGGTTGTGCTTTTGTCAGAGTGTGACGGAAGAGTCAATATGGTAGCCATGGCAACTGACGGAGCTGTATCCCTGGGCGCACATGCGGGGAACCTGATTAAAGGCATCGCGGCACTGGTAGGCGGTGGCGGCGGCGGACGTCCGAATATGGCGCAGGCCGGCGGTAAGAATCCGGCAGGAATCGATCAGGCAATTACAGAGACTGCCAGGGTACTGGAAGGACAGTTGTAAAAAAATAAAAAAACAGTTGACGAACAGGAATAATCTGTTATAATATTAGTTGTGCATGCGGATAGTGTTATCAGCATGTAAAAAAATACCCGGTCAGTCGAAGCACGAGAAGGGACTGAAGGGAGGTTAGGTGTGAATCATGTCAAACGTAATCGTAAAAGAGAACGAGACTTTAGATAGCGCTTTACGTCGCTTTAAGAGAAGTTGCGCGAAGGCTGGTATCCAGCAGGAGATTCGTAAGAGAGAACATTACGAAAAGCCAAGTGTAAGACGTAAAAAGAAATCTGAAGCAGCAAGAAAACGTAAATATAACTAAGAAAAAACTAAAAAATCCTTGGCATCATTGTGTCAGGGATTTTTTAATTTCGAAGTAATACATCTTCTGAATCAGGGAAGATGTTTATGAGGAGTGAATACTATGTGGACAAGGGAAATATTTGGTACAGATGTGTACCATCTCGTCGCAGCATTTCTGATCTACAGTATGTTGGGATGGCTGGTGGAATCTATTTATATGTCAATTTGTAACCGGAAACTGACAAACAGAGGTTTTTCCAAAGGACCATTCTGCCCGATTTATGGATTCGGTGCAGTGGTCGGTTATCTGATTCTGCATCCATTGGCAGGCAGCTATGTAAAACTATATTTGGTTGGCGCCCTTCTGGCAACTATATTTGAATTTATTGTGGGCAAGCTTATGATCAGGCTGTTTGGTGAACTTTGGTGGGATTATAATGAAAAGCCGTGTAATTATAAAGGCATCATCTGTCTGGAAAGCACTGTGGCATGGGGGTTCTATGCGGTGATTATTATTATGTTTTTGAACTCCAAGGTGATGGGATTTATTGATTACTATTCCTATGAAATGGGACTTAGAGCATGTAAAATTGTGCTTGCTGTTGCTACGGTAGATTTCATGTATCATCTTTTGGCTGCATTACATATTGATATTCGGAAATATTCAGAGAAACTGGCAGACAGATATCATGCTTTTAAAGCCAGATTGTATTAGGATAAAGAGGAAAAGAATTCCGGCAGGATTTGGTGGGAGCACACCAGATCTGCCGGAGTTTTTTTGCCTGCGAATAAAAGAGCGGATGTATTCATAAGATGATAGCAGAACTGGAAAGCAGGAGCGTGAATGCAGCTTTGAACAGAGGTATAAAAAGCAGGGAACAGAGAGGTTTGAAAAGGATTCTGGCAGTGTGTCTGGCAGTGTGTTTCTGGCTGAATAGTGTGGCCTATGGATATGCGGATTCGCAGGCGATATCAATTGCAGCGCCATCAGGTATTCTGATGGAGGCATCCACCGGGCAGGTGATTTTTGAAAAGGACGCGGATACGCGTAGAAGTCCTGCCAGTGTCACAAAGATCATGACGATGCTTCTGACCTTTGAAGCATTGGAAAACGGAAAAATAAAATTGACAGATCAGGTTGTGACGAGTGCGCATGCAAAATCCATGGGCGGATCGCAGGTTTTTTTGGAGGAGGGCGAGATTCAGACGGTTGATACGCTCATCAAGTGCATTGTAGTAGCCAGCGGAAATGATGCGTCGGTAGCGATGGCTGAACATATTGCGGGCAGTGAAGAAGCATTTGTGGCTATGATGAATGAAAAAGCAGCAGAACTCGGCATGGAGAATACGCACTTTGAGGACTGCTGTGGTCTGACAGCATCGGATAATCACTATACAACAGCGAGAGATATCGCAATTATGTCCAGAGAGTTGATTACAAAATATCCGCAGATTTTTCAGTATACGGGAATCTGGATGGAAGATATTACACATACGACTGCCAAGGGGAGCAGTACATTTACCCTTTCGAGTACCAACAAACTATTGAAACAGTATGAATGGGCGACCGGACTTAAAACCGGTTCTACCAGTAAGGCAAAATACTGCTTGTCCGCTACAGCCAAACGGGACGGTATTGATATGATTGCTGTTGTTATGGCGGCGCCGGATTATAAGGTGCGCTTTCAGGATGCGATTACGATGTTAAACTATGGTTTTGCGGTCAGCCACGTATATGTGGATGAAAATAAGGATACACTTGCAAAACAGCCGGTAGCCGGTGGAATTACAGAGAGCGCGGGATTGAAATATGCAGGAGAATTCCGTTATCTGGATACGGAGGGAAATGATCTGTCCGCGATTGAAAAGCAGATTCATTTACCGGAGAGCGTAAATACGCCGGTTAAGGAGGGAGACAAAGCAGGAGAAGCAGTTTATCTCTTGAACGGCAAGCAGATCGGCATGGTTGAAATTTTGTTTGCAGAGGGTGTGGAAACGGCAGTTTATAAGGATTATCTGCAGAAGGTATTCCGGGAATTCCTTTTATAACTTTTATAAAAGGAATGGATATGTTATACTCTATACATTGTTTGATATTTTGTGGCACAGTAACGTCGGGCGATTTCCTTTTTAAGAGAACCAGCGGATAGGAGAAGCAGAATGTGGATGATATTTGGCGTGGCAGCGGTATTGCTTGTTTTGTGGTTTGTTCTGGTATGGATTCGGGATATAAACCGTTTTGTGATAGTAGAATATAAAATAGAAGCTGAGGGATTAAAGAAACCTTTTACCTTTCAATTGTTGTCTGACCTGCACAATAAAGCCTATGGAAAGCGGAACGGGAAGCTGGCAGAGGCAGTGCTTCAAATTCCGGCAGATGCCATTTTGGTGGCAGGTGACATGTATACTTCAAAAAGCGGTACCGGATTTGAACACGCGTTGGAATTGTTTGAACAAATATGCAGGAAATGTCCGGTCTATTATGCAAACGGAAACCATGAACATAAGACCAGAGTGCGCCCGGATATATTCGGAAGGATGTATGAGGAATACTGGAAGGAGATGGAAAAACTTGGAATCAGACCGCTTTCCAATGAGCAGGTATGTCTGTCTGAGTATGGAATCCATCTGTATGGATTGGAACTTGGAAGAGATTTTTTTAAACATTTTCAAAAGAGACCGTTTCCCGACCGGTATCTGGAACAGCTTTTAGGGGAAAGAAAAGAAGAAGGATGTAATCTGCTCATTGCTCATAATCCGGATTATTTTCCGGAATATGCAAAGTGGGGCGCGGATGTGGTAGTTTCCGGTCATGTGCATGGAGGTGTAGTGAGGCTGCCTGTTTTGGGCGGAGTACTTTCTCCTGCGCTTCATTTGTTTCCAAAATATGATGGCGGGGAATTTCATGAGGGCAGCGCAACGATGATCCTGGGCAGAGGACTCGGGATGCATACGATTCCGGTGCGGATGTGGAATCCGGCAGAACTTGTAGTGGTACATCTGGTGCCCAAAAAGTAGGGGCAGTGCGCAGGCCATTTTGGGGTATCGACTGTCTGATGGAAAAACTTTGTAAAAAGAACAGAGGTTCTCTTGTCAAACGGAACGAAAGTTAGTACAATATCTTGTGTCACTTTTTAAATGGCACACATGTATTAGTAGAAAGACAAGGGAAACATTATGGCATTATCAGTAAAACTGGAGGTATTTGAGGGACCGCTTGACTTGCTCCTTCATCTGATTGAAAAAAATAAAGTGGATATTTATGATATTCCGATTGTGGAAATCACTGAACAATATTTGGATTACATCCGTCAGATGGAAACAGAGGATATGAATGTCATGAGTGAATTTCTGGTTATGGCGGCAACCCTTTTAGATATCAAGTGTAAGATGCTGCTTCCCAAGGAAGTCAATGAGGAAGGCGAAGAGGAAGATCCAAGAGCGGAACTGGTTCAGAAGCTTTTGGAATATAAAATGTATAAATATATGTCCTTTGAACTGAAGGACAGACAGGTGGATGCGGAAAAGACGTTTTATAAGGCGCCGACTCTGCCGAAGGAGGTTGCAGAATACAGACAGCCGATCGATTACGAAGAGCTGGTAGGAGATATGACCTTAAATAAACTGCATGAAATATTTAAATCTATGATGAAACGGCAGGTAGACCGTATAGACCCGATTCGAAGCACCTATGGAAAGATTGAGAAGGATGAGGTCAACATGGATGAAAAGATTGCATATGTAGAGCATTATATCCGAAGTCACAGGAACTTCAGCTTCCGCACGCTGTTATCCAAACAGCATGGCAAGATGGAAATTATTGTTACATTTCTTGTTATTTTGGAAATGATGAAAACCGGAAGAATCAACATTGTGCAGGAAAATATTTTTGATGATATTCTGATTACCTCAAATGAGGCGGCATAGAGTGCCTGTTTGGCAGGAGCAAACAGGGGGCATAAGGAGTTTACAGAGTGGATAGAAAGAAGAAAGAAGCAGTATTGGAAGCGATACTGTTTACCATGGGAGAGTCAGTTGAGGTAAGCAGATTGGCAGCCGTGATTGAGGAAGATGTGAAAACGACACGGACAATTCTGTATGAAATGGCGGAAAAATACAAGAGCGAGGATCGTGGAATTGATATTGTGGAACTGGAGGATTCTTTCCAGATGTGCACAAAGGGAGAGATGTATGAATATCTGATCAAAATCGCCAAGGCACCAAAAAAGCTGGTATTGACAGATACCCTGTTAGAGACGCTTTCCATTATTGCATACAAGCAGCCGGTAACTCGTCTGGAGATCGAAAAAATCCGAGGCGTGAGCAGTGATCATGCAGTCAATAAGTTAGTGGAATACAATCTGATTCATGAAATCGGAAGGCTGGATGCACCGGGAAGACCCCTGTTGTTTGGAACGACAGAAGAGTTTTTGCGGAGCTTTGGCGTGAAGTCACTGGACGAGCTTCCCGCTATGAATCCGGATCAGATCGAGGTATTCCGTGAGCAGGCACAGGAAGAAGCGCAGTTAAAGCTGGATATATAGAAAAATACGGAAAAATTGCTTTAAAAATAACACTATAAAATTTGAATAGAAAAAAGTTGAAACGGCAGAAAAAAATCTGCCGTTTTTTCAAACCTTTTGGGAAGAATATACGTCTATATAATGTAAGGCTGAAATGCTGAATAAAAAATGTAAAACGAAGTGCCGTATACGTGGCAATCGTAAACGGTGCGGAGGGAAAGGTGGAGAGAATGTGAAAAGAGATAAATATGATATTGTTGTGGAGCATATTCTGGATCATCAGGCAAAGAGCTATCGGATTGCTTACAGCTATGTATCTGAAAAAGAGGCTGCGCTTGACATCGTGCAGAATGCGATATGCAGGGCACTTGAGAATTACCGGAATCTGCGGAATGTGGAGGCAGTCCAAAGCTGGTATTATCGGATTCTGGTAAATGAGGCAATCCAGTATATTAGGAAGCAGAAAAGAGAAATTTCCTGTGAGCCGCAGAACATGAAGGAAGAGGTGTATGTGGAGCACGCCTATGAGCCGGGGGAAGAGGTGTACCGGAAAGTATGTGAATTGCCGGAGCAGATGAAGACAGTAGTAATGCTTCACTATTTTGAACAGATGACGTTAAAGGAAATTGCTGAAGTAACCGGTGCGAATGTGAATACCGTCAAGACGAGACTGTATACCGCACTAAAACGATTAAGGACAATGGTAGAGATAGAAGACGGAAAGGAGAATGGCTGAATATGAAAAAGATAGAGGACGGAAAAGAATTTTACGACAATATAGAAATTCCGGAGGAGCTTTCCATGCGGGTGAAAAAAACGATTGCAGAACATCCGAAAAAGGAAGAAAGGTCAGAAAAAAAGTTGATGTATATCGGACGATATTTTACGGCGGCAGCGGCAGCGGCAGTAGTCTGCTTTACCGCAGCGCTCAATACGAGCGAAGTTTTCGCAAAAGAGGCAGGAGAACTGCCGATCATCGGAGGCCTGGCAAGAGTACTCACCATACGCTCTTATGAGTCGCATGAAAATAATGTGAATCTTGCTGTGCGGGTTCCTGCGGTGGAAGTAGGGGATAATGTACAGGATGAAAATAAGGAAGCAACGGGAGAAATGCTTCAGGAAATGACTGTGGAACAGCTTGCAGAGCAGAAGGAGTTTACCGGTGATATCAATGCTGAGATCGAACGGATCGTAGATGAATTTGTAAAGAAGGCGGAACAGGATTTTGCAGAGTATAAAGAAGCCTTTTTCGCTACCGGAGGAACGGAGGAAGAGTGGGCTGACCGTGAAATGGATGTACAGGCAGATTATGAAGTGAAATACCAGAAGGGTTCCGTTCTGTCTATGGTACTACAGTTGAATGAAGCATGGGTATCGGCTTACGGGGAACAGTATTATTATAATCTGGATCTTTCTACGAACAGAGAACTTACGCTAAAGGATGTGCTGGGAGAGGATTATGAGAACATTGCAAATGAAGCAATCCTTGCGCAAATGTATGAGAGAGCAGAGAGTGAAGGCTACGTATACTGGGGTGTGACAGATACAGAGAGCGACATTGATATGGGCGGTTTTATGGGAGTAAATGAGGAAACGAATTTCTATCTTGATGAAAACGGCAATCCGGTCGTCTGCTTTGCCAAGTATGAGGTAGGACCGGGGTATATGGGCGTACAGGAATTTGAAATTGTGAGATAAGCCGGAAAAGATGTGCTGTATATCCTGTTGTTTTTCACATATATATTTTATGAAGAGCAGGAAACAGGATGTGGATAGACTGTGAAAAACATGGTTGGTGCAGGAAATGGTAAGGATAACCGATACAGGAAAATGGGGTACAAATGTAGGAGAAAGGCGGTGGGAGTGCTTTTAGCGGCAGCACTTCTTACCGCTTCTCTTTGTGCAGAGTGCAGAGCGGAGGAGGAACCGTCTTCTTTGTATGCCAAGGCTGCCGTACTTATGGATGCGGACAGCGGCAGGGTTTTATATAGTAAAAACGGAGATGAGGTACTGCCGATGGCAAGTACGACAAAGATTATGACCTGTATTGTAGCTTTGGAAAATGGAAAAATGGAGGATCAGGTTACGGTATCCGCCTATGCGGCTGGTCAGCCAAAGGTGCATCTGGGAATGGATAAGGGACAGCAGTTTGTATTGCAGGATTTATTGTATTCCATGATGCTGGAATCCCACAATGACTCAGCGGTGGTTATTGCAGAACATATTGGTGCAGAGTTTTTATCTCTGCCGCCTGAGGGGGAGCGGAGTGTGGAAGAAAGCAGACAGGCGGTGGCTGCCTTTGCCGGGCTGATGAACCAGAAGGCAAGAGATATTGGCTGCTTTGATACATTTTATGTGACACCGAATGGACTGGATGCGGTCTGGACAGGAGAGGACGGGGTGGAAAGAAGGCATTCCACCACTGCAAGGGATCTTGCTTTCGTGATGCGGTATTGTATCGGGCAGTCTGTACAGAAGGAGAAGTTTTTGGAGATTACCAGAACTTCTTCTTATTCTTTTACAGATGTTTCCGGAAAGCGGAGCTATACCTGCATTAATCATAACGCTTTTTTACAGATGATGGAAGGAGCGCTCAGTGGAAAGACCGGTTTTACAAATGCAGCAGGTTATTGCTATGTGGGAGCTTTGGAACGGGATGGAAAGTGTTTTACTGTGGCGCTTTTAGCCTGCGGCTGGCCCAATCATAAAGGCTGGAAGTGGAGTGATACAAGGGCGTTGATGGAGTATGGGCTTTCGAATTACATATATAAATCATTGGAAGAAAAAGAACCCGATGAAAAATGGTGCAGACCGATTCCGGTAAAGAACGGACAGACAGAGCACATCGGAGAAGAAGCTGTTACCAGAGTCAGACTGGAAAAGGCGGTGGATGCCAGAGAGGAAATGCTTTTGAAACAAAATGAGCAAATCGAAATAAAATGTCAGGTAAAGGAGAATCTGGAGGCTCCGGTTACTTCCGGAGAGGAGGTAGGACAAATCTGCTATCTGGTAGGCGGCGAGGTATTTCGGATGGATATGATTGTGACAGAGGATGCAGTGGAGCAGATCAATATGGGGTGGTGTTTTCAGAAGATTCTGGACAGATTCCTGTTAAGCGGAATCGCTTTCTAACGAAAAAGCAGGAAATCTGTTTGCATGTTACTAATTTTTTTGCTAAATTTTTTCATTTTTTACTAGGCGATTTGACTTATTTATGTTATACTTCTAAAGTACGCGAAAGTGTGGGAGTCTCTGCGCTTTTGTAAAAATGTTTTATATTTAATTATTATAAATGGAGGGCTGAAAAACATGAGTACTACTTCAAAAGCGAGTCAAAGAATAGCAGCTTTACTCGATGAAAACAGTTTCGTTGAAATCGGCGCGCTCGTTACAGCAAGAGCAACAGATTTTGATTTGAAACAGACGGAAACTCCTTCTGACGGTGTTGTAACCGGTTATGGAGTAATCGATGGCAATCTTGTGTATGTATACAGCCAGGATGCATCCGTATTAAACGGCTCTGTTGGTGAAATGCATGCAAAGAAAATTGCAAACCTCTATGATCTGGCTATGAAGACAGGAGCACCTGTCATTGGGCTGATTGATTCTACAGGACTTAGATTACAGGAGGCTACTGATGCGTTAAACGCTTTCGGTGAGATTTATTTAAAGCAGGTCAATGCTTCCGGTGTAATTCCTCAGATTACAGCAATCTTAGGAACCTGTGGCGGTGGTCTGGCTATTATGCCGACACTGACAGACTTCACTTTTATGGAGGAGAAAAACGCGAAGTTATTCGTAAACTCTCCGAATGCACTGGAAGGTAACAGCGATTCCAAGTGTGATACGGCATCTGCTGCATTTCAGAGCGAAGAAACCGCAAATGTGGATATGGTTGCAGATGAAGCAACGATTTTTGCAAAAATCCGCGAACTGGTTTCCATGCTTCCGGCAAACAATGAGGATGATATGTCCTATGAAGAATGTACAGATGATTTAAACAGAGGCAGTGCAGAACTTGCGAACTGTGTAGGTGATACATCCATCGCTCTTTCCATTCTTTCTGACAATAATGTTTTCTTCGAGGTAAAAGAGAACTATGCGAAAGATATGGTAACAGGATTTATCAAGCTAAATGGTGTGACCGTTGGTGCTGTTGCAAACCGTTCGGAAGTATTTGCAGACGGTGAAGTAAAAGAAAAATTTGGGGCAGTCCTTACCGTAAGAGGATGTGAAAAAGCAGCAGATTTTGTAAACTTCTGTGATGCTTTCGGTATTCCGGTACTGACACTGACAAATGTAAAGGGTTATGCGGCTACGGTATGTGCAGAGAAGAAAATTGCAGCAGCAGTGGCAAAACTTACATATGCGTTTGCTAACGCTACCGTTCCTAAGGTAAATGTTGTAATTGGACAGGCATTCGGAAGTGCTTATGTGGCAATGAACTCCAAGGCAATCGGTGCTGACATTACAATGGCATGGCCGGATGCACAGATTGGCAGCATGGATGCCAAGAATGCAGCTCAGATCATGTATGAGGGCAAGGGTGCTGACGTGATTAAGGAGAAGGCAGCAGAGTATGCGGCACTGCAGACAAGTGCGACAAGTGCAGCAAGAAGAGGATATGTAGATCAGATCGTAGAGCCGGCTGACACAAGAAAGTATGTCATTGGTGCATTTGAGATGCTGTTCACAAAGAGGGATGACCGCCCTGCGAAAAAACATGGTACCGTTTAGAAAGGATGATACTTAATATGAAAAAATTTCTTCTGGTATTAGGTATGATCACCTGTATGATCGGAATGACAGCATGCGGCAAGCAGGCTGAAGCGGTAAAACCGATCATGGATGAAGCTACAGCAACCTCTGCCGCAGAGTTTACCGTAGATCTGATCGCACAGATTATGGAAAGCGGTCTGACAGAGCAGTATGCAGAGGATCCAGTGATTTCAAAAGCTTTGGAAAGCTGGGAAAAGGCTTTGCCGGATATAGGTGATTATAAGAAAATAGTTTCTTCGGAAGCAACAATCGATGATAAACAGGCCGTTGTAAATGTGACAATAGAGGGTACTGAGCACGATGCAGTTGTAGAAGTCATTATAGGCAAAGAGGAGTATGTCAGCATTACCACAAATGTGATGTATTCTTTTGGTGAGTTGATGACGAAGGCAGGTCTCAATACTCTGATGGGAATGGGAACCGTATTCATAGTCCTGATTCTGATCAGTCTGATTATTTCCTGCTTTAACTTTATCCCAAAGATTCAGGAAAAATTTGGCAAGAAGACAGAAACAACAACGACGGCAGCTGTGGCAGCACCGGTTATAGCAGCTCCTGCAACAGAAGAGAATCTGGCAGATGATCTGGAGCTGGTAGCTGTTATTTCAGCAGCAATTGCAGCCAGCGAGGGCGCTGCAAGTACAGACGGATTTGTAGTAAGAAGCATTAGGAGAGTTAATGCAGGCAAATGGCAGAGAGCCTAAACAGAGAAACGAATAGAAGACCATTATAGGAGGATTATTAAAATGAAAAATTATACCATTACCGTAAATGGAAACGTATATGATGTAGTTGTAGAAGAAGGCGCTTCCACAGGTGCTCCTGTCGCAGCAGCAAAGGCAGCTCCTGTTGCAGCACCGAAGGCAGCTCCTGCAGCAGCACCGAGGGCAGCAGGTGCTGCAGGCAGCGTGAAGATTGAAGCTGGTGCAGCAGGTAAAGTATTCAAGATTGAAGCAAGTGTTGGACAGGCTGTAAAATCTGGTGACACAGTAGTCGTTGTAGAGGCTATGAAGATGGAAATCCCGGTTGTTGCACCTCAGGATGGTACTGTCGCAAGCATCGACGTTGCAGTAGGCGATGCAGTAGAGGCTGGAGCAGTACTTGCAACATTGAACTAATGGGGAGTCATGTTCCCTATGACAATAAAAACGGGAGGTCAATAAATGTCTTATATAGCGACAACATTAGACAACTTGGTACATCAGACAGCGTTTTTCAATTTATCAGTTGGAAACTACGTCATGATTGTAGTAGCTTGTGTATTTCTCTATCTGGCTATCAGAAAAGAGTATGAACCGCTTCTTCTGGTGCCGATAGCATTTGGTATGCTGCTCGTTAATATCTATCCGGATATTATGCTTCACGCAGAAGAGTCTGCAAATGGGGTCGGCGGCTTACTGTATTATTTCTATATTCTGGATGAATGGGCAATTCTGCCGTCCCTGATCTTTATGGGTGTCGGTGCGATGACAGACTTTGGTCCGCTGATTGCCAATCCGAAGAGCTTTTTACTTGGTGCATCTGCACAGTTCGGTATTTTTGCTGCATATTTTGGAGCAATTGCACTGGGTTTTAATGACAAGGCAGCTGCAGCAATTTCCATTATTGGTGGTGCTGACGGTCCGACATCTATCTTCCTTGCAGGTAAACTTGGACAGACCGCTTTGCTTGGACCGATTGCGGTAGCAGCATATTCTTATATGTCTCTGGTGCCGATCATTCAGCCGCCGATTATGAAGCTGTTAACCACAGAAAAGGAAAGAAAAATTAAAATGGGACAGCTTCGTCCGGTTTCCAAGTTGGAGAAGATTTTATTTCCGATTATCGTTACCATTGTTGTATGTCTGATTTTACCGACCACAGCTCCGCTTGTTGGAATGCTGATGTTAGGAAACCTGTTCAAAGAGTCCGGTGTGGTAAGACAGCTGACAGATACTGCATCCAATGCGTTGATGTATATCGTTGTTATCCTGCTTGGTACTTCTGTTGGTGCTACAACCAGTGCCGAAGCATTCTTAAAATGGGATACAATTAAGATTGTAGTTTTAGGTCTGGTTGCTTTTGCATTCGGTACTGCCGCAGGTGTATTGTTTGGTAAGCTGATGTGCAAGCTGACGGGTGGAAAGGTAAATCCGCTTATTGGTTCTGCGGGTGTATCTGCAGTGCCGATGGCAGCGCGTGTTTCACAGAAGGTCGGTGCAGAAGCCGATCCTACCAATTTCCTGTTAATGCACGCTATGGGTCCTAATGTAGCAGGTGTTATTGGTACAGCCGTAGTAGCAGGAACATTTATGGCTATTTTCGGAGTATTCTAAATCGAAACCGGACAGCCAGTTATATACAAAAATTCAGGAGGAAAAAGAAATGTCAGAACAGGTTAAAAAACCGATTAAAATTATGGAAACCGTACTTCGTGACGCTCATCAGTCTCTGATTGCGACCAGAATGCCGACTGAAATGATGCTTCCTATTGTAGATAAAATGGATAAAGTCGGATACCATGCAGTAGAGTGTTGGGGTGGTGCGACATTCGATGCTTCCCTTCGTTTCTTAAAGGAAGATCCATGGGACAGACTGAGAAAGTTAAGAGATGGCTTCAAGAATACAAAATTACAAATGTTATTTAGAGGTCAGAACATCTTAGGCTACAGACCGTATGCAGATGATGTAGTAGATTACTTCGTACAGAAATCCGTTGCAAATGGAATCGATATCATCCGTATTTTCGACTGTCTGAATGATCTTAGAAACTTACAGGCTGCAGTAGATGCAACTAATAAGGTTAAGAAACAGGAAGGCAGAGGACATGCGCAGGTTGCACTTTCCTATACATTAGGTGATGCCTATACGATGGATTACTGGATGGATATGGCTAAGAAGATCGAGGCAATGGGGGCGGACTCTATCTGTATCAAAGATATGGCTGGTCTGTTAGTACCGTATAAGGCAGCTGAGCTGATTTCTTCTATGAAGAGCGTTACAAAGCTTCCGATCCAGTTACATACACACTATACTTCCGGTGTTGCCAGCATGACCTATTTAAAAGCAGTAGAAGCAGGTGTAGATGTAATCGACTGTGCCATTTCTCCGTTTGCCATGGGTACTTCACAGCCGGCAACAGAAGTTATGGTTGAAACCTTCAAGGGTACAGAATATGATACGGGCTATGATCAGAATCTTCTTTCTGAAATCGCTGATTACTTCAGACCGTATAGAGATGAGTGCCTTGCAAACGGACTGCTTAATCCGAAGGTTATGGGTGTTGATATCAAGACTCTGTTATATCAGGTACCGGGTGGAATGTTATCCAACATGGTTAGCCAGCTGAAGGAGCAGAACGCAGAAGATAAATACTATGATGTACTGAAGGAAATTCCTGCAGTTCGTAAAGATCTCGGTGAACCGCCTTTGGTAACTCCGTCTTCCCAGATTGTTGGTACACAGGCTGTATTCAATGTACTTATGGGTGAGAGATATAAGATGGCCACTGATCAGACCAAGGATGTTCTCCGTGGTAAATATGGTCAGACTGTAAAACCGATGAATCAGGAAGTAATCGACAAGGTTATTCCGGGAGAAGAGAGAATCACATGCCGTCCGGCAGATTTGATCGAGAACGAGTTGGATAAGTTGGAGTCCGAAATGGCAGAGTGGAAACAGCAGGATGAGGATGTTCTGTCCTATGCACTGTTCCCGCAGGTTGCTACAGACTTCTTCAAATATCGTAAAGCACAGCAGGAAAAGGTTGATTTATCTAAGGCTGATACAAAGAACGGGGCATATCCGGTATAATTTTAATATCAAAAAGGCTGGCATGTTCGAGAGGGCATGCCAGTTTGCTTTTTGAGCCAAAGTATAAATAACAAGAAGAGAGAAGAGGAGACAGTCGTATGAAGTATTTCATTTATCCTACTATTGATATGAAGGCTACCGGAGCCTGGCTTCGGACAATCTGTCGGATACAGAGAATAAGTGCCAGGATGATTCAGGAATATTTAGGGCTTGCTTCCGTACAATCGGTCTATGACTGGTTTCATGGAAAGACACTTCCTTCTCTTGAAAATATGTGTGCATTGGGGCGGTTGCTTGAAATGCCGGTAGAGAGACTGTTGATTGGAAAATTGGGGGCGCCGTTAGAATGGCATGTACGGTTAGAAAATAGACAACGTGCGTTATTACAATATGAAAAGAAATTATTAAGGTATAACCTTAATGACAATTCCATTCTGGTTGTGTAATATAGAAATAGGCCAGAAGATAATTTGTTTTGTAAAAGAGTAAAAAGATTATAGGAAAGATAAAACCATCTGGCATTTCAAAAACTGTCAGATGGTTTCTCTAAAAATAAAATTTTTTGTATTTATCAGGCAAAAGATTTCGTCAAGTATTTTAATAAATGAAATGAGAATAGCAAGAAAAAATAAGAAAAATGAAATAGATAGTGATTGAAAAATAAATCTCATTTTAATATTTTACAAATATTTGATGAAAAAACAGATGTTTTTAATAAGATCCAAATAGAAATTCTTGTTTTGGAAACTTATTACACGTCAAAAATATGGTCAGGAAAGGAGTAATCATGCCAAGAAGAGGTGAAAACATTTACCACAGAAAAGATGGGCGATGGGAAGCACGTGTTCCGGTCGGATATACGGAAACCGGAAAGAAAAAATATCGTTCTCTGTATGCCAGAACCTATTCTGAAGCAAAACAAAAAATGAAAGAGCAAAAGCCATTGCCTCCTCTTAATGTAGCGGATAAACCGCTCGGGGATATGCGGATGGAGGAAGCAATTCAAAAATGGATGGAGGATAATCGTCTGCATTGGAAAGAATCTACTTATTCCTGCTATATGCAGATTGCATCCAAGCAGCTTATCCCTGCTTTTGGAAAAATGAAGGTCAAAGAGGTAAGCAGCAGAGTGTTGAATCAGTTTGTGGAGGAAAAAAGAAGGGATGATGTACCGTTATCTGATTCCTATTTAAAGGATATGATGCGTATTCTGATTCAGTCTTTAAAACATCTTCGGGATGGTTACGGTTATGATGTGGCTATTCCGCTTGCCAATTTAAAAATCCGTGAAAGAAGTGAAAAAAAACTTCCGGATCAGGAAACTATGAAAAAAGTTGGAAAAATATCTCCTGGATCATCTGGATAACCCAACCTGTCTCGGTACATTATTATGCTGTCATACTGGCTTGCGTATCGGAGAATTATGTGCTTTGTGCTGGGAGGATATTGACTTAGAACAGGGGATTCTGCATGTAAGACGTACGATACAGAGAATAAAAGTATATCGCGATGGAAAAGGTTATTCCCAGGTAATATTCAGCACACCAAAATCAAAGAAATCGGTGAGAGATATTCCACTGTCACCGGATATTCTGCAACATTTGAGAGCTGCAGCAAGAAAACCGGAAGATTTTGTAATACCGGGAAAAAATTGTTCTTATGCCGAGCCGAGAACTTTACAGTATCGTTTCCGTACTATATTAAGCGAGTGCGGCATTGAATATTTTAATTTCCATATGTTACGCCATATTTTTGCGTCACGCTGTATTGCCCTCGGATTCGACACCAACAGCGTAAGCGAACTATTAGGGCACGCTAATGTACAGATTACCCTCGAGTTATATGTACATTCTTCTGCCGAGAGAAAGCGTGAACTGATGTCGCTGTTTTATTTGTAGTTATTTACCGTATTTTTTCTGGTAGTATATATTGCTTAAGGGTATATATATGACTTTTGAGACGATATTACGCTAAATAAAATACTTAATGAAGTATAATGCTATTTTATCATATTCATAGTAATATGATAAGAGGAAATTTCTGCCAGGTGGATTTTTGAGAACAAATATGATAATATAATATGATGTAACAAAGCAGAAGGGCTATTAAAGGCAGAAAAATGAAATCCGAGAAAATAAGATTAAATAAATATTTGGCAGAGTGCGGTATCTGTTCCAGGAGAGAAGCAGATAAATATATTGAACAAGGCAGAGTAACCGTGAATGGGAGCAGGGCGGTTACAGGAACGCAGGTGGCTAAGCAGGACAGAATCTGTGTGGATGGCAAAAAATTGCATGGGAAGAATAAGAAGGTTGTACTGGCTTATTATAAACCAATCGGTGTCACCTGTACGGAGAAGGACCGCTTTGCCGAAAAGACCATTCATGATGTGATTCATTATCCGGTTCGCGTGACTTATGCCGGAAGATTGGATAAGGATTCTGAAGGATTACTGCTTTTGACAAATGATGGCCTTTTGATCCAAAAGATGATGAAGGCTGCAAACTGTCATGAAAAGGAGTATGTTGTAAAAGTTAAGAAAGAATTGACAGAGGAATTTTTGAAAAGAATGTCGGAAGGAGTTTTTCTGAAGGAACTGGAGCAGACGACAAGACCATGTAAGATTGTAAAAGAGGGAAAGTATACTTTTCGTATTGTGTTGACACAGGGACTGAATCGCCAGATCCGTCGGATGTGCGAGGCACTTGGACAGGAGGTCAGAAGTCTGAAGAGGATTCGGGTATTGAATATTGAATTGGATGATTTGAAATGCGGACAGTATCGGGAGATAAAAGGAGAGCAGCTGGCACGTCTTTATGAGCAGGCAGGCTGGAGCAGATAATATCTTTCAGCAGTTATGTATGGTTGCAACTGTGATGTCCAATTAATGATTCGTGGAAATAAAATATCGGGAGTTATTAAAATGAATGAGAAGCTGAAAACAGAGCGGATGAAGGAACTGATCGAAATATTAAATCGTGCAGCCGAGGCATATTATGCCAAGGATGAAGAAATTATGAGTAACTTTGAATATGATAAGCTGCATGATGAATTGGTGGCTTTGGAAGCGGAGACCGGAATGGTGCTTTCGGGGAGTCCGACTGTCAGTGTAGGTTATGAAGCCGTAGATGAATTGCCAAAAGAACGGCATGAACGTCCGATGCTTTCTCTTGGCAAGACAAAGGATCGGGAGGAATTACGGGCATGGTTGAAGGGAAATCCTGCACTGCTAAGTTGGAAATTAGATGGACTTACAATAGTTTTAACCTATGTTGAAGGAAAACTTGCAAAAGCGGTTACCAGAGGAAATGGTGAGGTGGGTGAGGTAATTACCAATAATGCACGTACCTTTAAGAATATTCCACTACAGATTTCTTATACGGGAGAATTGATTCTGCGCGGCGAGGCTGTTATTTCTTATTCTGATTTTGAGAAGATTAATCAGGAAATTGAAGATGTTGAATCCAGATATAAGAATCCAAGAAATTTGTGCAGTGGGTCGGTCAGACAGTTGAATAATGAGATTACGGCAAAGAGAAATGTGCAGTTTTATGCCTTCAGTCTCGTGAAAGCGGAAGGTGTGGACTTTGATAATTCCAGAGAAAAACAGTTTGATTTTTTAAAAAAACAGGGATTTTCGGTAGTAGAATATGAAAAAGTGACGGAAGAAAATATTCTGGAATGTATTGCAAGATTTGAAGAGAAAATCGAGATTTATGATATACCGTCGGATGGACTTGTTCTGAGCTATGATGATATTGCTTACGGTCAGTCACTGGGAAGGACAGCAAAATTTCCAAGAGATTCCATTGCGTTCAAGTGGGCAGATGAAATACGTGAAACGACGCTGAAGGAGATTGAGTGGAGTCCCAGCCGGACCGGTCTGATTAATCCGGTAGCAATTTTTGAACCGGTGGAGCTGGAAGGCACTACTGTAAGCCGTGCGAGTGTTCACAATATCAGTATTATGCGTTCGCTGAAGCTGGGAATCGGTGACCGTATTACGGTTTATAAAGCGAATATGATTATTCCACAGATAGCAGAGAATCTGACGGGAAGCGGAAAGATAGATATACCGGAACGCTGTCCGGTCTGCGGACAGCCGACAGAGATCAGACAGATAAATGACGTGCAGTCGCTTTACTGTATGAATCCGTTTTGCGATGCAAAGAAAATAAAAGCGTTTACTCTTTTTGTCAGCCGGGATGCCATGAATATCGACGGTTTATCAGAGGCTACGTTAGAGAAATTTATATTGAAGGGATTCCTACACGGATTTTCTGATATCTTTCATCTTTCACAGTATCAGAATGAGATTACACAAATGGAAGGCTTTGGGGAAAAATCCTGTCAGAATCTGCTGGATAGTATCGAAAAGGCGCGAGATACCTCGCTTCCCAAGCTGATATACAGTCTTGGAATCGCCAATATCGGTCTGGCGAATGCTAAAATGCTCTGCAGAGAATATCAATATGATCTGGAAAAGCTGCTCTCGGCTGATATAGCGTCTCTCAGCCGGATTGATGGAGTCGGAAATGTGATCGCCGAGGCCTTTGTGTCATATTTTTCGGATGAGAAGAATCGCAAACAGTTTGAAAAGCTTTTGAAAGAAGTCAGAATAGCAAAAGAGCAGGTGGAAGAAGGCAGTCAGACATTAGCAGGAAAAAGTTTTGTGATTACAGGAAGTCTGGAGCAATTTGCCAGCCGGAATGAATTGAAGGAGTTGATTGAGCAGAAGGGTGGTAAGGTGACTGGCAGTGTGACCGGCAAGACAGAATGTCTGATTAATAATGATAGCAGTTCCGGTTCTTCGAAAAATAAAAAGGCAAAGGAGCTTGGAATACGCATTTTAACGGAAGAACAGTTTCTGGAAGAGTACATGCGATAGCGGATGGCGGGTAGAGAAGGTACGCTGCCCGGTATCCGCTTGTAAAATATAATATAAATTTAATAATGTATGTACTTGAAAAGGAGAAAAGAAAATGCCGATCAAAACACAGAATGACCTTCCAGCTAAGGAAAAGCTGGAAAATGAAAATATATTTGTTGTTGATGAAAACAGAGCTCTGCATCAGGATATCCGTCCGCTGCAGATCTGTATTCTGAATTTAATGCCGGTTAAAGAGGAAACAGAGCTGCAGTTATTGCGTGCACTTTCCAATACACCACTGCAGGTGGATGTTACTTTCATGAAGATGAACAGTCATGTTTCCTTGAATACTTCTGCGAATCATTTGAATAAATTTTATAATACATTTGAGGAACTGAAAAATAATAAGTATGATGGCCTGATTATTACAGGTGCGCCGGTGGAACAGATGGAGTTTGAAGAAGTGGATTACTGGGAGGAACTTTGCCAGATCATGGAGTGGTCAAAGAAGCATGTGACATCCACACTGCATATCTGTTGGGGGGCTCAGGCAGGGTTATATTATCATTTTGGATTAAAAAAGCATCTTTTGCCGCAGAAGCTTTTTGGCATTTATTCGCACAGAGTTATGAACCGGAAGGTGCCGCTTGTGCGGGGCTTTGATGATATTTTTATGGCACCTCACAGCAGGCATACGACGGTTTTAGCGGAGGATATACATAATTGCAAAGAGCTTACCGTACTTGCAGAGTCGGAAGAAGCAGGGGTGTTCCTTGCCTTGACGGACGAGGGTAGACAGATTTTTGTTATGGGTCATCCGGAGTATGACAGAATGACGCTGAATAATGAATATTTTCGGGATAAGAACAAGGGATTGCCAATACAGGTGCCGTTTAATTATTATCCGGATGATGATGATACAAAGCGCCCATATTTACAGTGGCGTTCCCATGCGAATGATCTGTATAGTAACTGGCTGAATTATTACGTTTATCAGCTTACACCTTATGAACTATAGGGTGAATCCTGTACCGGAGCGTGGATGGCGTAAAATGGAAAAAAAGAGAGAAAATAGATTAGACAGAATATTCACAAGAAAGAGGAAGGAAGAAGCAGTCCATGGCAATGATTACAAATGACTGGCTGGATGCAGTTCAGACGGAATTTCGAAAACCATATTACAAGGAACTGTATCAGTTCGTGAAAGAAGAATACAGCAGAGTGGTTGTATATCCGCCAGCGGATGATATTTTTAATGCACTGCATTTTACTCCGCTAAGCAAAGTCAAGGTATTGGTGCTGGGGCAGGATCCATATCATAATGAGAGACAGGCACATGGGCTGAGTTTTTCTGTATTACCGGAACAGAGGGAACTACCGCCGTCATTACAGAATATTTATAAAGAATTGCAGGATGATCTGGGATGTTACCTGCCCAATAACGGGTATTTGAAAAAATGGGCAGATCAGGGAGTGCTGATGCTTAATACCGTGCTGACTGTGCGTGCACATCAGCCCAATTCCCATCAGGGAAAGGGATGGGAGCAGTTTACCGATGCAATCATCCAGGCGGTCAATGCACAGGATAGACCGATTGTCTATATGCTTTGGGGCAGACCGGCACAGAGTAAGATTCCCATGCTGACAAATCCGAAGCATTTGATTCTTAAGGCGCCACATCCAAGTCCGTTGTCTGCCTACAGAGGATTTTTTGGATGCAGGCATTTTAGCCAGGCGAACGAGTTTTTAGAAAAAAACGGTATTGAACCGATTGACTGGCAGATTGAAAATATTACGAGGACATGAAGCTTACAGGAAGGAAAATGCGAAAAAGTATGCTTGATACGGAAAATTTAACCGAAAGGATTTTGGACAAATTTGAACAAATCTGCAAAAAAATCTTGCATTAAAAAATGTGATATGATATGATACATAACAGTTGTGAATCGAGCCGGCGTGTCGGAATGGCAGACGAGGCAGACTCAAAATCTGTTGTGGGCAACCACGTGCGGGTTCAAGTCCCGCCGCCGGCAGTGCTTTGAAAGCCGCAAATCCTTGTAATCGGGGTTTGCGGCTTTTCGATTTATTCTTTTGCAGAAGCCACTGGAAAATTTAACGCTCTATAGCGTAAAACTACTTTTAAAAATCGTCCATTTAGTGTATAGTAAAATCGTGGGTCATATTGCATAATACAGAGGATGAAACGGAAAGCAGGTACTGTGGATGGAATGCAGGGAAGCGGAACGGCTGGTAGGAAAGTTTATAGATGATGAAATGGACAGCGTGGAACTGTCTGATTTTCTGGAGCATGTAGAGCACTGCGGATCCTGCATGGAAGAACTTTCCATACAGTTTTTGGTGGAAGAGGGTATGCACCGGTTGGAAGAGGGAAACACTTTTGACCTGCAGAATGAACTTTTGTCCAGACTGGATGCGGCAAGAAAGCAAGTGATGCGCAGGAAGACTGTTTTTAAAGCATTGTATTATGGAGAAATGGCAGCCATTATTTTGATATTAATTCTGACGATTGTGGTGATTATCTTATGAATGGGAAATTGGTTTTGATTGATGGACACAGCATTTTGAACCGGGCTTTTTACGGAGTTCCTCCGCTTACCAACGCCAAGGGACTTCATACGAATGCAGTGTACGGATTTTTAAATATTATGTTTAAGATTCTGGAGGAAGAACAACCGGACTATCTGGCGGTTGCTTTTGATGTGAAAGCTCCGACCTTCCGTCATAAAATGTTCGAGGCATATAAGGGAACCAGAAAACCGATGCCGCAGGAACTGCATGAACAGGTTCCTGTTATGAAAGAACTTTTAAAAGCCATGGGAATTTTGATTATGGAACAGCCTGGACTGGAGGCAGATGATATTCTGGGTACGATGGCAAAGCGTGCGGAACAGGAAGGGCTGGAAGTTTCACTTGTATCAGGAGACCGGGATCTTTTGCAGATTGCTTCCGAACATATCAAAATCCGGATTCCAAAGACAAAGAGCGGTAGAACGGAAATCGAGGATTATTATGCAGCCGATGTAAAGGAAAGATACCAGGTGACACCGGCGCAGTTTATTGAACTGAAAGCTCTGATGGGGGATACGGCGGATAACATACCGGGAGTACCGAAGGTAGGGGAGAAGACAGCGACTGAGCTGATGGTACAGTTTGGTTCACTGGACGGTATTTACAGTCATATTGAAGAGGTGGCGAAAAAAAGTATCCGGGAGTCTCTTACTTTAAACAGGGAGCTTGCGGATTTGAGCAAAGCGCTTGCCACGATTGAAGTAAATGCAGATATCAGTTACCGGCTGGAAGAGGCAAAGATACAGGATTTTTATACAAAGGAAGCTTATGTGCTCTGTAAGGAGCTGGAATTTAAAAATATGCTTGGAAGGTTTGAAAAGGGATCCGAGGCAGTGCTTGCACAGACGGAGCATATGCAGACGGTTACTGATCTGGCGGAAGCGGAACGGATTTTTGCTGAGGCGGAAAAGACCCCGGAAATCGGACTTTATCTGGCAGAAGAGGGAAAGGGACAAAAGGGATTTTATGGTCTTTCCATCTGTTATTCGGAGCAGGACATTTATTTCCTAAAGGCAGAGGGATTTTTGACAGAGGAATATTTCAGAGGAAAGTTGTCTGGACTTTATGGGCGGACAGAAGAACGCGGAAATAGCCTGTCCTGTTTTCAGGTCAAGCATTTCTATGACTGGTTTGGAAATGAAAGTCTGCCGGAAAAAGGGACATTATTCGATATTTTAATTGGAGCATATCTGTTGAATCCACTAAAAAATGATTATGAGATTGAGGATATCGCAGGAGAGCATCTGGGTCTGCTTATACCGGGTAAAAATCAGGTATTCGGAAAACTTTCGATGGAGAGGGCTCTTTTAGAGAAGGAAAAGGAAACGGCAGAATACATTTGTTTTGCTGCCTATACGGCGTGGAAGGCAGGCGGTGTGATCAGACAGAAGCTGCGGGATACCGGAATGGAACAGCTTTTTGACGAAATCGAGATGCCTCTTTCTTTTGTACTTTATGACATGGAGAAAATCGGAGTCAGGGTAAAACGTGAGGAATTAAAGGCATACGGAGAAGCATTGGTCAGCCGGATCGGTGAACTGGAAACGAGTATTCATGAAAAGGCGGGAGAGAGCTTTAATATCAATTCACCAAAGCAGCTTGGAGAAATTTTGTTCGGAAAGCTGGGCATTTCCGGTGGGAAAAAGACTAAGACCGGTTATTCCACGGCTGCAGATGTATTGGAAAAACTTGCACCGGAATATCCGATTGTAGATGAAATTCTAGAATACCGGGGGCTTTCAAAGTTAAAATCCACTTATGCGGATGGTCTGTCAGCCTATATCGGAGAGGATGAGCGTATTCACAGCAATTTTAATCAGACGATTACGGCGACCGGACGAATTAGTTCTACCGAACCAAACCTTCAGAATATACCGATGCGTATGGAACTTGGCAGAAGAATCCGTAAGGTATTTGTTCCGCAAGAAAACTGTTTGTTCATGGATGCGGATTATTCCCAGATCGAACTAAGGGTATTGGCACATATGTCAGGTGACGGGCAGTTGATCGAGGCGTATCATACGGATGCGGATATTCATCGCATCACAGCCTCTAAAGTATTCCATACCCCTTTTGAAGAGGTGACGGACTTGCAGAGGCGCAATGCCAAAGCGGTCAACTTCGGTATTGTTTATGGGATCAGTTCTTTTGGACTGAGTCAGGATCTGAGTATTACAAGAAAAGAAGCAGATGAATATATTGAGCAGTACTTCAGCACGTATCCGAAGGTAAAGCAATTTCTGAATCAGCTGGTAGAGGATGCAAAGAAGCAGGGGTACGTGACGACTATGTTCGGCAGGAGGCGTCCGGTACCGGAGCTTTCTTCCAGTAATTTCATGCAGCGTTCCTTTGGTGAGCGTGTGGCAATGAATTCACCGATTCAGGGAACGGCAGCCGATATTATTAAAATTGCGATGATTCAGGTGTGGAAGGGACTGAAGGAAGCAGGACTTTCTTCCAGACTGATTTTGCAGGTACATGATGAACTGCTTTTAGAGGTGCCGAAGCAGGAAAAGGAACAGGCAGAGAAAATTCTTTCCGAGAGGATGCAGAAAGCGGCAGAACTGGCAGTGGATCTGGTTGTGGATCTGCATACGGGAGAAAACTGGTATGAGGCGAAATAGGTATGCGTTTAATAGGAATTACAGGTGGTGTGGGTGCCGGAAAATCTGAGATTTTGAATTGGCTTGAAAAGCAGTATAACTGTGTGGTGTTAAAAGCGGATGAAGCCGCGAACCGGATTAAGGAGCCGGGAGAGAGGTGTTATGACAGCCTGGTGGAGCTGCTTGGACCGGAGGTACTTTCGGAGAATGGAAAAATTGACCGTGGCAAAATGGCAGAGAGAATCTTTGGAGACAAAGAACTGCTTGTGCAGGTAAATGCCATTATCCATCCGGCAGTCAAGGAATATATATTGAAACAGATTCAGGAAAAAAGAGCAGAGGGATGTACGGACTACTTTTTTCTGGAAGCGGCGCTGTTAATTGAAGAAGGCTATGGAGAAATTCTGGATGAACTTTGGTACATCAGAGCGGATGAGACAGTCAGGCGCAGACGGCTTAGGGAATCCAGAGACTATAGCGATGAAAAGATAGACCGGATTTTACGGTCACAGCTTCCGGATCAGGAATTTCTGGCGAATTGTAGTTTTGTGATTGATAATAGCCATGAAATTGAGGAAGCATACAGACAGATTAAAGAGAAACTGGGGGACACACGATGACAAAGCAAAGTAATTTTCCTGAAAGGCTTGTATTTGGACTGGATATTGGAACAAGAAGTATTGTGGGAACGGTAGGCTTTTTGGAGAGGGACCGGTTTCAGGTTATCGCACAGCGTTCCAGAGAACATGATACCAGGTCCATGCTGGACGGACAGATTCATGATATCGGAAGGGTCAGTGAAAACATTTCACTGGTGAAAGCAGAGCTGGAGGAGGTAATCGGAAGAAAATTATCCGATGTCTGTATTGCAGCAGCGGGAAGAGTGCTTAGGACGGTTTCCATACATATTGAACAGGAATACGAACAGGAAAGAGAAGTGTCCAAGGAGGATATCTTTACACTGGATTCTATGGGAATCGAAAAGGCATATGACCAGTTTGCAAAAGAAAATGATACGGATTTAAGATTCTATTGTGTCGGTTATTCTGTGGTCAGATATTATTTAAATAATTATCCCATTGGAAACTTGGAAAATCATAAAGCCAAGGTAGTTGCAGCCGATCTGATCGCGACTTTTTTACCGGATGATGTCGTGGACGGTCTGAATAAGTCAGTAGAGCTTTCCGGGCTTCAGGTGGCGAATCTGACTCTGGAGCCGATTGCTGCCATTCAGGTGGCGATTCCGGAAATGTACCGTATGTTAAACATTGCGTTGGTGGATGTGGGAGCGGGGACTTCTGATATTTCAATCACAAAAGATGGAAGTATTACCGCATATGGTATGATTCCGATTGCAGGAGATGTCCTGACAGAGACAATTGCCAGACAGTGCCTGGTTGATTTTCAAACGGCAGAGCAGATGAAGAGGGATGCCTGTGAGAAGGATGTGATTGAATATAAGGACATTATGCTTCTTCCGCAGAAGATTACGAAAGAGGAATTATGTAAAATTTTAGAGCCGGTGCTTTCAGATATGACCAGGCAGGTAGCAGACAAGATTAAAGAACTGAACGGAGATAAATCGGTCAGTGCGGTGTTCGTAGTCGGAGGCGGAGGGAAGGTACCGGGGTATACCCAGATGCTTGCTAAGGAGTTGGAAATCCAGCCGGAAAGAGTGGCACTTCGTGGAGAGGAAGTCATGCAGAAGGTGGATTTTCTGGAAAAAGATGTGAAAAAGGATTCACTGCTTGTTACACCGGTTGGCATCTGCCTTACCTACTATTTGCGGGCAAATAGCTTTATTTTTGTAAACTTTAACGGAGTCAGGATTAAGCTGTATGACAATGCCAAGTTGGCAGTTGTGGATGCGGCAATGCACGTGGGATTTCCGAACGATGCCCTGTTCCCGAAGAGGGGGAAAGAACTGAATATTACAGTGGGTGGTAAAGCACGCATCATACGGGGACTGCCGGGGGAAGCGGCTGAAATTACGGTCAATGGAGAACCGGCGGATATCAATACAGCGATCAAGGCCAATGACAGCATTGTAGTGAAAAAGTCTACAGCCGGAGAGGATGCGCATATGGAAATACGTATGCTTCCGGAGTACAATAGTGCACTTAGTGTCAATATCAATGGACAGAGGGTCGATCTTCCGAAATTTGCCACGGTAAACGGCGGGCTGCAGTCAGGCTATTATGAAATACAGGATGGCGATGACATTCAGATGCTCAATTACTATACGGTTAAGCAGATTCTGGAATTTATGGATGTACAGATTGATAGAGATAGGTTATTATTAGTAAATAATGTCAAGGCAGATATGGATACCAGAGTGTATGAGAATTTTTCCGTGGCATGGACCTTGTCCGAGGAACAGATCAGAGCATATGAGGAGAGCCTGCAATATGCCGCGCAAGAGGCGGAGGACATCGAAGAAGTAAATGAAGATGAGGATTACGACGAGGCGGTTTTGAACGAGGCATCCGGAGAAGATTTTGCAGAAGCGGACATATTTTTTGAAGATGATGCCGAAGAAGCAGCAAATATAAAAGATGATGCACCGGCTGGTCATCCGGTGACGGATAAACCGGAATCTAATCATACAGAGATTCAGGTGATTGCTAACGGAATGCCGGTTCTTATGACAGGTAAAAAGGATTATATCTTTGTTGATATTTTTGATTATATTAGTTTCGATCTTTCAACACCACATGGCAGTGGGGTTGAGACCAAACTGAATGGTCAGTATGCGCAGTATATGGATCTGCTGAAATCCGGGGATGTACTGGAAATATATTGGAAACAGGATTAGAGGAAAGAAATAGAAAGGAGTACGGGAGAAACATGAGAATGTGCAGTATTGCCAGCGGAAGCAGCGGCAACTGTATTTATGTCGGCTCTGACACTACCCATCTCTTAATTGATACCGGAATCAGCGGAAAAAGAGTAGAGCAGGGGCTTAAGACACTGGGAATTTCAGGAAGTGATCTGGACGGAATACTGGTCACACATGAGCATGCGGATCACATCAGTGGATTGGGAGTCATGGCAAGGAAATTCGGAATTCCGATTTATACTACGCCCGGTACAAGGGAGGCAATCTGGCGGGCAAAATCCATCGGGGAGATTGACAACGATCTGTTTAATGATGTGTTCCCGGATGAGTCGTTTCAGATCAAAGATATATCCATCTATCCAATTCAGACCTCGCATGATGCGGCGCAGCCTGTGGCATATCGTTTGCAGAGTGAAAAGAAAAGCGTAGCGGTCATGACGGATCTGGGTGTGTATACGGATTATACGGTGGAGTGTTTAAAAGGTCTGGATGCGCTTTTAATAGAAGCAAATCATGATGTCAATATGCTTCAGGTCGGACCTTATCCCTATTATCTGAAGCAGAGAATACTGGGTAACAGAGGGCATTTATCCAATGAAAGCTGCGGCAGACTGCTTTCCAGACTGCTGCATGATAAACTAAAGGCAGTCGTGCTTGGACATTTGAGCAAAGAGAACAATCTGGAAGAGTTAGCTTATGAGACCGTGCGGGTTGAAATTACCATGGCAGACAATCCTTACAAAGGGGATGATTTCCCAATCCGTGTGGCAGCAAGAAGTGAAGTGTCCGAGCCTATATTGATATAAGTGTAACGATAGGAAAAGAAAAGGAATATGAGGAGGAACCATCATGAAAAGAACCATTATTACAGTAGTAGGAAAAGATACAGTAGGTATTATTGCAAAGGTATGTACCTATCTGGCAGATAATAAGATTAATATTCTGGATATTTCCCAGACGATCGTACAGGGATTTTTTAATATGATGATGATCGTGGATACGAATGATGCAGAGAAATCTTTTGGAGACATTGCAGATGAACTGACTGCACTCGGTGAGGAAATCGGTGTAATCATCAAGTGTCAGAGAGAAGACATTTTCAGTAAGATGCACCGCATTTAAGAATGGATAAAGGAGACTTGTGATGATCAACATATTTGAAGTAACAGAGACGAATAAAATGATTGAGAAGGAAAATCTGGATGTTCGTACCATTACACTGGGTATCAGCCTGTTGGATTGTATTGATTCCGATTTGAAAAAACTCAATGATAATATTTACAATAAAATTACAACCGTTGCGAAGGACCTCGTTCAAACAGGGGCTGAAATCGAGAAGGAATTCGGAATTCCGATTGTCAATAAAAGGATTTCCGTGACACCGATTGCACTGGTGGGCGGTGCAGCCTGCAAGACTTCGGAAGATTTTGCAACAATCGCAGAGACACTGGACAAGGCGGCTAAACAGGTAGGTGTGAATCTGATCGGAGGTTATTCGGCACTGGTATCCAAAGGAATGACAAAGGCAGATGAATTGTTGATTCGTTCTATTCCGCAGGCACTTTCTACAACCGAGCGTGTGTGCAGCTCCGTCAATCTGGGTTCCTCTAAAATCGGTATCAATATGGATGCTGTGAGACTAATGGGGGAGATAATTTTACAGACGGCAGAGGCAACAAAGGAAAATGATTCGCTTGGCTGTATGAAGCTCGTCGTATTTTGCAATGCACCGGATGATAACCCGTTTATGGCGGGCGCTTTCCACGGGGTGACCGAGGCGGATGCCGTAATCAATGTAGGGGTCAGCGGACCGGGGGTTGTAAAAACTGCACTGGAAAAGGTGCGAGGCGAGAATTTTGAAGTATTGTGTGAGACGATTAAGAAAACCGCATTTAAGGTAACACGTGTAGGGCAGCTTGTTGCACAGGAAGCTTCTAAGAAGCTTGGAATTCCGTTTGGGATTGTGGATCTGTCGCTGGCGCCGACACCGGCAATCGGAGACAGTGTAGCGGATATTCTCTGCGAGATCGGTCTGGAATATGCCGGTGCGCCGGGGACGACAGCGGCACTTGCCCTGTTAAATGATCAGGTGAAAAAAGGCGGTGTTATGGCATCCTCTTATGTTGGTGGATTGAGCGGGGCTTTTATTCCGGTCAGTGAGGATCAGGGTATGATCGATGCCGTGACTGCCGGAGCGCTTACAATCGAAAAGCTGGAAGCTATGACCTGCGTCTGTTCCGTCGGACTGGACATGCTTGCAATTCCGGGAGATACGAAGGCATCCACCATTTCCGGCATCATTGCCGATGAAATGGCAATCGGAATGGTCAATCAGAAGACAACAGCGGTACGTGTCATTCCGGCAATCGGAAAGGGAGTCGGAGAAAAGGTGGAGTTTGGCGGACTGTTCGGTTATGCACCGATCATGCCGGTCAATCCGTATTCCTGCGAGGCGTTTGTGAACAGGGGAGGACGTATTCCGGCTCCGATTCACAGCTTTAAGAACTAAGAAGCGCTGAAGGGGAAATCACAATCGGGAGGGTTATAAATGGATTTTAATGCAGTCTATCATAGAGGAAATGATAATTATTGTTATCCGCTGGATGAGAAGCGGCTTATTATCAATATCAAGACTGGATATGATGTGCGGTATGTGAATATTGTGCAGGGGGATCCGTTTTCCGCGGGAATTTTAGGAGGCGGTGAGTCCTTTGAAGGAACAGCAATTAATATTCCGTTTTCCAAACGGCTGAAAAATCAGGTCTGGTGGACGACAACAATAGAACCGCCATTTAAGCGGCTGAAATATTATTTTGAACTGATTACAGACACGGAAAAATGGTATTACTTTGAGGATGGTTTTGTCAGTGAAGAGCAGATGAATCTGGAGGGACGAAGCAGACAGTGCTTTGTATTTCCATGGATGAATCTGGCGGATATTCCGGTTACGCCGTCCTGGGTGAATGAGACAGTCTGGTATCAGATTTTCCCGGAACGGTTCTGTAATGGGGATGCTTCCATCAATCCGCCGGGGACACTGCCCTGGCGGGAAGAGGGAAGCGTTCGTAATGAAGAGTTTTTCGGCGGGGACCTGCAGGGAATTTTGAATAAGCTGGATTATTTGGAGAATCTTGGAATTAACGGCATTTATCTGACGCCGATCAATGAGTCGCCGAGTTCACATAAATATGATACGACGGATTATATGCGCATTGATCCGCATTTTGGTTCCGAAGAGACCTTTATGCGTCTGGTAGAGGAAGCCCATGCAAGAGGCATCCGTATTATGCTGGATGGTGTATTCAATCACTGCGGAGAATTTTTTGCACCATGGCAGGATGTCCTGAAAAAAGGACCGGAATCAGAGTATTATGACTGGTTTATGATCAATGAATGGCCGCTTTCGTTTGAAGAAGGAGCATCCAGAAAAGGGCAGTTTTATACCTTTGCATTTTATGACAATATGCCGAAGCTAAACACCAATCATGAAAAGGTAAGGGAGTATCTGCTTGGAGTCTGTGAAACGTGGGTGCGTAAGTACGGAGTGGACGGTATCCGTCTGGATGTGGCAAATGAGGTATCCCATCTGTTCTGCAAAGAGTTAAGAAGAAGGATGAAGGCGATCAATCCGGATATTTATATTCTGGGTGAAATCTGGCACGATGCGATGCCGTGGCTGCGCGGGGATGAATTTGATGCGGTTATGAATTATCCGTTAGGGGAGAGTATCAAAGACTTCTGGATTGATAAAAGCCTGACTAATTCTGATTTTGAATATACAATCAACCGCTGCTATACAGGATACATGCAGCAGACAAACGACGTATTGTTTAATCTGTTGGATTCCCATGATACGAAGAGACTACGCTCCGGTGTGAAGAGTCTGGACGAATACTTCCAGCAGATTGCGGTATTGTTCACAATGCCGGGAAGTCCCTGTATCTATTATGGAACGGAAATCGCAATGGAGGGTGGTCATGACCCGGACTGCAGACGTTGTATGCCGTGGAAGGGCATTGAAGATGGGCGGTATGATGACCGCATCGCATTGATGAAGGAACTGATTGCCCTTCGCAAGAAAGAACCGCTTTTGCGTGACCGTAACTTCCATTTCCCGGATCGATTTGAAAACCCCAGAGTGATTGATTTCCAGAAGGTAGGGTGGTCGGATAACTATATCGAAGTTATTCTGAACTGTTCCGATGAGGATGTATATGTGGAACAGGAAGGGGAAATCCTGTTTGAAAGACACTATATGGACGACCAGCTGTTGCGAAGCGGTATTCTGATTCGCAGAATTATAAAGCAGTAAGGAGAGGGATTCTTATTATGGAATCATGAGTATTTCCTTGCTAAATTCATTTTTTACCGGTATGCTGTATTTGTCGGTCAGAATCGTTTCATAAAGGTGGGCGGCACGGATATCATCCAACAGCATCCGATATGCTTTTTCACTCAGAAGGGAAGAGGCATCTGCCAGTTTGGAAATAAGCGGTATAGAACTGTGCTGCTTTATCTCATGTAAAAGCGGTACGGCAGTTTTCCGAAAGCCCAGAATACGTGCATAAGGTACATAATCCAGAGCAATATATTCGGACAGAGAGGTTTTCTTTATGTCCAATAAAATATGCAGCAGACAGCGGCTGATGCGTGTATAGGTCATTTCCCTGGTTTTTATGAGATTACAGAACTGGGGAAATGACAGGTATTCGGGCAGTTTTCGCAGGATGCGGTCTGACAGCTCTGATGAGACATCCACATAATCGGTAAAGCCTTTGGCAGTTTCGGATAAAAGTTTGTAGTGAAGGAGATGAGAGAGGTCTGTTTCAAAAACAGGACCTCTCTTTTTCCAATGTTCCGACAAAACTGAAAGAGCAGAGTCCGGCATGTGTCCGTCACAAGAGGACAGATTGTCATCTTCAAAAAGAGCTGTGCGCAGGGCAAGGGCAGAGCTGTGTCTGCCGTTTGTGGTAAGAAAAGAGGCATGGTAGTCCGCCCCATTTCGTTTTATCGTAACCGGTTCAATCGAACTTGTCCGGGACAGGAGGGCACGGCAGTATTCGATTCCAAGAATATTATTGGGGGAGGCGAGCAGTGATTCAAAACCGTCTGATTCCGGGAAACAGGCAGACAGGGCAAGACTGCGTGCCTGAGGATAGGTCAGGCCTTCCCGGAGCTTCTTTTTTAACACAGACTGGTAGAGGGGAGGTTCTGCCTGCAGAATTTTGGCAATCGCCATCAGGTCCTGTATGTTTCCAACTTCTGAGCCAAAACCAATGTAGTTGATGATGCCAAGCTTATCAAACAGAGCAACGGCCCCTTTGGAGAAATATTCTGCGCTGCCGCAGGAATAGTAAAGAGGCAGTTCGAGTACCAGATCGGCGCCGTTTAGAAGTGCCATGTGTGCACGCTCATGTTTGGGAAAGAGGGCGGGTGTTCCACGCTGGGTGAAATTGCCGCTCATAACGATTACGGTGTAATCAGCTCCGGTCTTTTTCTTTAAGGTCTCCAGATGATATTTATGTCCGTTGTGAAATGGGTTATATTCTGCAATAATTCCGTTTACACGCATTGAGATACCTCCTGTTTTGATAAATTAAGAATACTGTAAAAGTTCTTCCGAAGCAAGCCGTCATTTTGTTAAAAAAATAACGTTTCAAATGTTTGAATTGTGTTCGATTTTATACAATTTTGACCCTTTTTTTCCTTGTATACAATTTCCAAATCCAGTATAATTATTCCATAAAAGTGAACGGAAAGCGGAGAAGATAAAGCGTTCGAAAGGAGAAGAAAATGTCATACATTGATGGAATCAAGGAAAGAGCAAGGCAGGATAAAAGAACGATTGTTCTTCCGGAGACAAATGATAAGAGGACACTGATTGCAGCGTCCCACATTATTGAAGAGGACATTGCCAATATTATTATGGTCGGAAATGAAGAGAAGATCATGGACGGTGCTAGATGGCTTGAGGTAGAGTTAGATGGAGTAAGGGTGGTCGACCCGTCCACCTCGCCAAAGCTGGATGAATATGTGGAACTATTGTATGAAACCAGAAAAGCGAAGGGTATGACGTTGGAAAGAGCAAGGGAAATCCTGCTGACGGATTATCTGACTTTTGGTGTGGTCATGGTAAAGGCAAATGATGCGGATGGTATGGTGGCAGGAGCATGCCATGCGACGGCAGATACATTAAGACCTGCCCTGCAGATCTTAAAAACAGCTCCGGGCACAAAACTTGTATCCGGCTTTTTTATTCTGGATGTTCCCAACTGCGAATTCGGAGAGAACGGTACCTTTCTTTTTGCAGACTGCGGACTGAATCAGGATCCTACGGCAGAAGAACTGGCAGCGATTGCAGATACGAGTGCCAAGAGTTTTAAGACATTAGTCGGTGCAAAGCCGATCATTGCAATGCTGTCTCATTCCACAAAGGGCAGTGCCAAGCATCCGCTTGTTGATAAGGTAGTACAGGCAGTGGAAATTGCCCATGAGCAGTATCCGGGACTGATGTTAGACGGAGAACTTCAGACGGATGCCGCTTTGGTTCCGCAGGTTGCAAAATCCAAGGCACCCGGAAGTGAGGTCGCAGGTAAGGCAAATGTGCTGATCTTCCCGAATCTGGATTGCGGAAATATCGGCTATAAGCTGGTACAGAGGCTTGCAAGGGCAGAGGCCTACGGACCGATGCTGCAGGGGATTGCAAAGCCGGTTAACGACCTTTCCAGAGGATGTACATGGGAGGATATTGTAGGTGTGGTTGCACTGACTGCGGTACAGGCACAGCTTGTATAAGATGGATTTGAAAACAGCGCAAGGATATAGACAGAAAGGTATGGTAAGAAATGAACATTTTAGTAGTGAACTGTGGAAGTTCTTCTTTAAAGTTCCAACTGATCAATGCAGAAGATGAGACACTCATTGCCAAGGGACTGTGTGAGAGAATCGGCATTGACGGAAGCCGGATCGTATACCAGAAGATTGGTGGAGAAAAAGAAGTAAATGAGATTCCAATGCCGGATCATACAACGGCTATAGAATTGGTTTTAAAGGCGCTTACCAACGAAAAAAGCGGTGTAGTGAAGAGTTTGTCCGAAATCGGAGCCGTGGGACACCGCATTGTACATGGGGGAGAGAAATTTGCATCTTCTACAAAAATCGATGAGCAGGTAATTCAGGCAATCGAGGCATGCAGTGAATTGGCTCCGCTTCATAATCCTGCGAATCTGATCGGTATCCGTGCCTGTCAGAAGCTGATGCCGGATACACCGATGGCGGCGGTATTTGATACGGCATTTCATCAGACGATGCCGCAGGAGGCATTTCTGTATGGGATTCCTTATGAGTATTACGAAAAATATAAAATCAGACGGTATGGTTTTCATGGTACAAGCCATTCCTATGTATCACGTCGGGCGGCAGTCACATTGAAAAAGAAGTATGAAGATTTGAAAATCATTGTCTGTCATCTTGGAAACGGAGCTTCCGTATCAGCAGTGGAGAAAGGAAAATGTATTGATACATCCATGGGGCTGACTCCGTTAGAGGGGTTGATTATGGGAACCCGTTCCGGGGATATCGATCCGGCAATTATGGAATTTCTTGCCCATAAAGAAGGCCTTGATGTAGATGGTGTTATGAATATACTGAATAAGCGTTCCAGGGTACTTGGACTTTCCGACAACCTTTCCTCTGATTTCCGGGATTTGGAGGATGCCTATATAAGAGGAGAAGAGTCCGGTGTACGCACACTAAAGTCTTTCTGCTACCGGGTCGCTAAATATATCGGTGCCTATGCTGCTGCCATGAATGGAGTGGATGCAGTCTGCTTCACGGCGGGGGTAGGAGAGAACAGTCCTCTTATTCGTGAACTGGTCTGTGAAAAACTCGGTTATCTTGGAATTGAACTGGATGAGACTGCGAACCATACGCGTGGTGAGGAAATTGTGATTTCCAAAAATGAAACGGGGACACAGGTCTTAATTATTCCTACGAATGAGGAACTGGCAATTGCCAGGGAAACTTATGCGTTGGTAAAATAAGAGAAGAAGGCAGGAAGCAGACTTTTGGCATAAGCCAATCTGGAAATTGGTATAAGAATTGAAAAAATCGCTGAATTTTATGTTGACAAACAGATGACCTATATGTATAATTGTTTGAGTGTGAATAGGAGTCTGCTATATGTTAGTGAATTTAACAGATGTATTAACGACCGAAGGAAAAGCCGAAGAAAAGCAGGTTGCACTGGAAACGGATGTATTCCGTTATCAGGGACAGGAATATGAAATTCTTGAGAAACATCCCTTTTCTTTAAAACTCACCAATCTTGAGAATGGAAAAGCAGAAATTAAGGGGCAGACAAGTCTGACCATGAAATTTTTCTGTGACAGATGTCTGGAGGAAGTACCTTATACATTTGAACTAGCCTTTACCCTGGAAGCATCAGAGGAAGAAGGTTATGAACTGGATGTAGAGAACCTGCTCAACAATGAAATCATGTTAAACTGGCCTATGAAGATTTTATGCAGAGAGGACTGCAAAGGAATTTGCAGTGTCTGCGGAAAAAATCTCAATACCGGAGCATGCGGATGCGATACGTTCGTCCCTGATCCGAGAATGGCAAAGATACAAGAGATCTTTAACAGGGATAAGGAGGTGTAACGAATGTCTATCTGTCCTAAGAATAAATCTTCTAAAGGTAGAAGAGATAAGAGAAGAGCAAACTGGAAAATGAGTGCTCCTACATTAGTAAAGTGCAGCAAGTGTGGCGCATTAATGATGCCTCACAGAGTATGCAAAAAATGTGGCTCTTACAATAAAAAAGAAATTATTGCTATGGATTAATGCAAAAAGTAGAGGATTCTCGGAAGGAGAGTCCTTTATTTTTTTCTAAAAAAACTTGATTTTTATATAGCGGTTTAGTATATTTGAATAAGATATTCAGGAGGGTAATTATGGCAGAATATGTATGTGTGGCAGTAGATGCCATGGGTGGTGACAATGCACCGGCAGAAATCGTAAAAGGTGCAGTAGATGCAGTGAATGAAGAGAAAAAAATAAAGGTCTGTCTGGTTGGACAAAAAGGACCGGTAGAAGCAGAACTTTCCAAATATAACTATTCCAGTGAACAGATTGAAGTCGTGGATGCATCGGAGATCATCGAGACGGCAGAACCGCCGGTCATGGCAATCCGCAAAAAGAAGGATTCCTCCATCGTAAAGGCGCTGAATCTGGTAAAGGATGGAACTTGTGATGCGTTTGTATCAGCCGGGAGTACCGGTGCAGTGCTGGTAGGCGGACAGGTTCTGGTAGGTCGGATCAAAGGCGTGGAGAGACCGCCGCTTGCACCGCTTATCCCGACAGAGACAGGCGTGTCTTTGTTGATTGACTGCGGAGCCAACGTGGACGCAAGACCATCCCATCTCGTACAGTTTGCTAAAATGGGATCTGTTTATATGGAAAATGTCATGGGAGTCAAAAACCCGAAGGTGGCAATTGTCAATATCGGTGCGGAGGAAGAAAAGGGAAATGCACTGGTAAAGGAAACCTTTCCGCTGTTAAAGAGCTGCCCGGAAATTCATTTTATTGGAAGCATTGAAGCAAGAGATATTCCGTCAGGAGCTGCGGATGTGATCGTCTGCGAAGCATTTGTCGGCAATGTTATCTTAAAGATGTATGAGGGTGTAGGAAGTGCTTTGATCCATAAGGTCAAGGAAGGTATGATGAGCACTTTGCGCAGCAAGATCGGTGCGCTGCTCGTGAAGCCGGCTTTAAAGCAGACACTAAAGAGCTTTGATCTGGAGCAGTATGGCGGGGCACCGCTTTTGGGGCTGAAAGGTCTGGTGGTAAAGACACATGGCAGTTCTAAAGCGATTGAAATAAAAAATTCTGTCTTACAGTGTGTGGTATTTAAAGAGCAGAAAATCAATGAGAAAATCAGTGAAAAAATTACATTAAAGGATGAATAGGAGAGAAAAATATGGAATTTGAAAAGCTGAAAAAAGTAATTGCCGATGTGCTCAATGTGGATCCGGATGAAATCACAATGGATACCACCTTTACAGATGATCTGGGAGCGGATTCCCTGGATGTATTTCAGATTGTGATGGGAATTGAAGAAGAATTTGATATTGAGATTCCGGCAGAGGAAGCAGAGAAGATTACAACAGTGGAGCAGGCTGTTGAGCTGATTAAAAACGCAGTCAACTAAATGGATGATAAGAACAAAGAGTCCGCGTGCGGGCTTTTTGTTATGTAGGGCAATGAAAACGTCAGATATAAAAAGGGGAGCAGCATGCAGACCAGACCGTTAGAGGAATTGGAAAAGAAAATACAATATCATTTTAGAGATCGTGAACTTCTGTTAGAGGCTACGACACATAGCTCTTATTCCAATGAGCGAAAGATCAACAAGACCGGAAATTATGAACGGCTTGAATTTCTGGGGGATGCGGTGTTGGAACTTACCACCAGTGAATTTTTATTTCAAAAGGAGCCAAAGCTCCCGGAGGGAAAAATGACCAAAACCAGAGCCAGTCTCGTCTGTGAACAGGCATTGGCATACTGTGCAAGGGAACTTGGACTGGGGGAATACATCCGCTTTGGCAAAGGAGAGGAAAGCACCGGAGGCAGAAATCGTGATTCCATCATTGCGGATGTAGTTGAGGCACTGATTGGCGCCATTTATTTAGACTGCGGCTTCGAGGAGGCAAAGCAGTTCATTTACCGATTTGTGCTTTCTGATCTGGAGGATAAACAGCTTTTTTATGATGCCAAGACGATTTTGCAGGAATATGTGCAGAAGAATGGTAAGGGAATTCTCCACTATGAGACTTTAGAGGAGAGCGGACCCGAGCACAATAAGAGCTTTGTGGTAGAAGCAAGAATCGATGACCGGAAGATAGGGGAAGGTCTGGGAAGGACGAAAAAGGCGGCACAGCAGCAGGCAGCATATCAGGCATTGCTCGCCTTACGGAAGGAAACAGGTGATTTATGTATTTAAAGAGTATAGAGGTGCATGGATTTAAGTCCTTTGCAAATAAAATAACATTTCAGTTTCATAACGGAATAACGGGAATTGTAGGACCGAACGGCAGCGGCAAGAGCAATGTTGCGGACGCGGTCCGCTGGGTGCTTGGAGAACAGCGTATTAAGCAGCTTCGTGGTGCGTCTATGCAGGATGTCATCTTTTCCGGGACGGAAATGAGAAAGCCGCTCGGTTATGCTTATGTGGCAATCACGTTAGACAATGCGGATCATCAGCTTGCAATCGATTATGATGAAGTGACCGTATCCAGAAGAATTTATCGTTCCGGCGAGAGTGAATATATGATTAACGGAACCGTCTGTCGTTTGAAAGATGTCAATGAATTGTTCTATGATACCGGTATCGGTAAAGAGGGCTATTCCATTATCGGTCAGGGGCAGATTGATAAGATTCTGAGCGGTAAACCGGAAGAACGAAGAGAGTTGTTTGATGAAGCGGCCGGTATTGTAAAGTTCAAAAGAAGAAAAGCAACGGCACAGAAGAAGTTAGAGGATGAGAAGCAGAATCTGCTGCGTGTCAATGATATTTTATCCGAGCTGGAGAAACAGGTCGGACCTTTGGAACGTCAGTCTGAAAAGGCAAAGGTTTATTTAAAGAAAAAGGAAGAATTAAAGACCTATGATGTGAATGTATTCTTGTTGGAAAATGCAAGACTGCGGGAGCAGCTTGAAACGGTAGAGGAGAAATATAAAATTGCCGGAGATGACTTGAGTACGACGACAGAGCAGTACGAGGGCATCAAAGAGGAATACGAAAAAATACAGTCAGAGATTGAACGTCTGGAGACGGAAATCGAGAGTGCCAGAGATCATCTGGCAAATTCCAGTGTACTTCGTGGCAAGCTGGAGGGTGAGATCAATGTCTTAAGGGAACAGATACACTCGGCAAAAGCAAATGAAGAGCATTTTAAGAACCGGCTTCAGGCTGTTCAGAGTGAGATTCAGACACGCGAAGAAGAAAAGACCGGTATTCTGGAACAAAAAAAGGGAATTGATGACCAGGTCAATGAAATGGAGGCTGCACGAAATGAAGCGAGGGAACTGCTTCAGACAGTACAGTCAAAAATGGAAGAACTCAATACCAATATCGAGTCAGGCAAAAATACGATTATTGATGCGTTGAATGAAAGAGCTACAATCAAATCCAAGATCGGTCGTTATGATACGATGATGGAGCAGGTGAATATCCGCAGGGCAGAATTAAATTCCAGAATCCTGCGTGCAAAATCAGATGAGGCGGCACAACAGGAGACGATCCAGAAGCTGGAAGAGGAGTTTAAACGTGTCAACGAAGAAATCCGTACGCTGAATGAAGAGCAGCAGCTTTTGGAGGAGAAAAACGGCGCCATTCGGGATGAATTGTCAGAAAAGGATCAAAAACTCCGGGATACACAGGTGGTCTATCATCAGGAGAAATCCAAACTGGAGGCGCTTTCCAATCTGACAGAACGCTATGAAGGCTATGGCGGCAGTGTAAAGCGCGTCATGGAAAAGAAGGAAGCGGAAAAGGGTATTATCGGTGTTGTAGCAGATATCATTAAGGTTGACAAAAAATATGAGACAGCGATCGAGACAGCTCTTGGTGGTAATATCCAGAATATTGTAACAGACAACGAAGAAACTGCCAAAAAGATGATCGCATTCTTAAAAAAGGAACGCGGCGGACGTGCCACCTTCCTGCCGCTTACAAGTATTACAAATCCGCAGGAATTTAAAAATCCCGATGCCCTGAAGGAAGAGGGTGTAATCGGAATGGCAGACACACTCGTACATATCGAGGAAGAATACAAGAATGTGGCCAAGGCGATGTTAGGGCGCATTGTTGTGGTAGACAATGTGGATCATGCAGTGAAGATTGCCAGAAAGTTTGATTATGGTGTGAGGATGGTCACGTTGGAGGGAGAACTGTTAGTGCCGGGTGGTGCCATCAGCGGAGGTGCTTTTCGGAACAATTCCAACCTTCTTGGCAGACGGCGGGAGATGGCTGAACTGGAAGAAAAGGTAAAGAAAACGCTGGCATCTATTGATAAGCTGTTAGAGGAAATTGAGAATATTAAGCAGGAGCGCCAGAAGCTGCGTCTGAGACTGGAAGAGGTCAAAAGCACGATTCAGGACAAATTTATTGAACAGAATACAGCCCGCATGAATGTGATGCAGGCAGAAGAACGCAAGAATGAGGCTGAGGCAGGCTTTGATGAGCTGAAAGCAGAGGAAAGGGAAATCGAAGAGAATATCCGTGAAATTAAGGCTCAGAAGGATGCCATCCAGCATGAACTCATTTCCTCGCAGGAGATGGAAAAAAGAGTAGAGGAAAAGATTCAGGAGTTCCAGAAGGAACTGGAGGAAAAAAGAGAGGAAGAATCGATACGTACAGCGAAAGTATCTGAGCTCGATATGGAAGTGGAAAAGATGCTGCAGACGCAGGGCTTCCATCAACAGAACGTGGATCGTATTGAGGGAGAAATTGCAAGGCATCAGGCAGAACTTTCTGAAATTCAGGAAAATTTGTCAAAGATGACGGTCGAGATTGCGGAAAAGGAAAACAATATAACAGAGATTGAAAAAACGATCGCAAGCTCTCATACGGCACAGTCAGATACGCAGACCAAACTTCAGGAGCAGGTGAAGGTAAAAGAAGAACTGTCTTCCAAGCAGAAGAGCTTCTTTAGCAGACGGGAGGAAATGTCGGAACGTATGGCAGCGTTAGATAAGGAAGTATACCGTCTGAATGCCCAGAAGGAGAGAATGGAGGAATCCATAGAGTCGCAGATCAATTATATGTGGGATGAATATGAAATTACTCTGACGGATGCGGCCGGTATGCGTAATGAAGAGATGGCGGATCTTCCTGCCATGAAGAAGATGATCACAGGCTTAAGGGATGAGATCAAAAAGTTGGGAGATGTTAATGTCAACGCCATTGAGGATTATAAGAACCTGATGGAACGCTATGATTTCTTAAGGGGACAGCATGATGATCTGGTGGAAGCAGAAAAAACTCTGCTTGGTATTATTGAAGAGCTGGATACTGCAATGCGGAAACAGTTTACGGAGAAATTTGCACAGATCAGCCGTGAATTTGACAAGGTATTTAAAGAGATGTTTGGCGGAGGAAAAGGAACGCTTGAGCTGATGGAGGAAGAAGATGTACTGGAAGCGGGCATCCGCATCGTGGCACAGCCGCCCGGAAAGAAGCTGCAGAATATGATGCAGCTATCCGGTGGAGAGAAGGCGCTTACTGCCATTGCTCTTCTGTTTGCAATACAAAATCTGAAGCCGTCACCGTTTTGTCTGTTGGATGAGATTGAGGCGGCATTGGATGAGTCCAATGTTTCCAGATTTGCAGCCTATCTCCATAAACTGACCAAACATACACAGTTTATTGTTATCACACACCGGCGCGGAACTATGGAACAGGCGGACCGTTTGTATGGTATCACAATGCAGGAGAAAGGTGTTTCCACCTTAGTCAGCGTCAATCTGATGGACAATGAACTGGATCAGTACACGGAGGGAAAAGAAGCATGAGTGAGGAGAAAAAAGGATTTTTCAGCCGGCTTAAGGCAGGACTTACAAAGACAAGAAATAATATTGTCCATGGAATTGATTCCGTATTCAACGGGTTTTCGATGATTGATGAGGATTTTTATGAGGAACTGGAAGAAATACTCATTATGGGTGACCTCGGAGTCAATGCGACCGGACAGATACTGGAGCGTCTTCGTGAGCAGGTAAAGGAACAGCATATCAAGGAGCCGTCTGCATGTAAGCAGCTTTTAATCGACAGTATTAAGGAACAGATGCAGGTCGGTGAAACTGCTTATGAATTTGAACACAAGCAGTCCGTTGTGCTGGTAATCGGAGTAAACGGTGTAGGTAAAACGACTTCGGTAGGAAAACTGGCAGGAAAGCTGAAGGAGGAAGGCAGAAAGGTACTTCTTGCAGCGGCGGATACCTTCCGTGCAGCGGCAGGTGAACAGCTGACTGAATGGGCAAACCGTGCAGGAGTGGATATTATCGGTGGCAGAGAAGGTTCGGATCCGGCGAGTGTGGTCTTTGATGCAGTGAGTGCGGCAAAGGCAAGAAATGTGGATGTATTATTGTGTGATACGGCAGGAAGACTTCATAACAAAAAGAATCTGATGGAAGAATTGAAAAAGATCAACCGTATTATAGAAAAAGAATTTCCGGGCGTGCATAGAGAGAATCTGGTTGTATTGGACGGAACGACTGGACAGAATGCACTGGCACAGGCAAGGGAATTTGGAGAGGTAGCGGATCTGACCGGAATTATTCTGACCAAAATGGATGGAACGGCAAAGGGAGGCATTGCAGTGGCAATACAATCCGAACTGAAGGTACCGGTGAAATACATTGGAGTCGGAGAGACAATCGAAGATTTACAGAAATTTGATTCTGATCAGTTTGTAAATGCTTTGTTTGATGTAAAGGAAGAGATGGAGGAAAAACGGGATGAGTGAGATGCTGACACTGCAAAAGTTTGAAGAGGCTGCAGAGGTGGTAAAGAGAGTTACACTTGAGACAAAATTAGTCTACAGTGATTATCTGAGCAATCAAACCGGCAATAAGATTTATTTGAAGCCTGAGAATATGCAGTTTACCGGAGCCTATAAAGTGCGAGGCGCATATTACAAAATGAGTGTTCTGAGTGAGGAAGAAAGACAGAAGGGTGTGATTACGGCATCGGCAGGTAACCATGCGCAGGGTGTGGCTTATGCGGCAAAATGCTATGGTGTAAAAGCTACGATTGTTATGCCGACCACGACGCCGCTTATGAAGGTGAACCGTACCAAGAGTTATGGAGCGGATGTTATTCTGTACGGAGATGTCTATGATGAAGCGTGTGCACATGCCTATGAGCTGGCAGAAAAGAACGGCTATACCTTTATTCATCCGTTTGATGATCCTGCAGTGGCAACGGGACAGGGAACGATTGCAATGGAAATCTTTAAGGAGCTGCCGTTAGTGGATTATATTCTCGTTCCGGTCGGTGGAGGCGGACTGGCAACCGGTGTTTCTACGTTAGCCAAACTGCTCAATCCGAAGATCAAGGTAATCGGCGTGGAGCCGGCCGGAGCCAACTGTTTACAGGAATCCTTAAAAGCAGGAAAGGTTATGACACTTCCTGGTGTCAATACGATTGCAGATGGCACAGCGGTGAAAACTCCGGGTACCAATATTTTCCCTTATCTTCAGAAAAATCTGGATGAAGTGATCACGGTCGAGGATCAGGATCTGATCGTTGCATTTCTGGATATGGTAGAAAATCATAAGATGGTTGTGGAAAATTCGGGACTGTTAACGGTTGCGGCACTCAAACAGTTGAATTTTAAGGATAAAAAAGTGGTATCTATTTTAAGCGGAGGCAATATGGATATCATTACGATGTCTTCTGTTGTACAGCATGGTCTGATCTTAAGAGATCGTATCTTTACGGTTTCCGTATTGCTGCCGGATAAGCCGGGTGAACTTTCCAAGGTTGCCTCTGTGGTTGCCGGAGAGAGTGGCAATGTTGTGAAGCTGGAGCACAATCAGTTTGTATCCACAAACCGGAATGCAGCAGTAGAGCTTCGGATTACACTGGAGGCATTTGGTACCGAGCATAAGGAACAGATTATGAAGGCACTGCAGAAGAACGGTTATCAGCCAAAGCTTGTAAGGACGAATATGTAAGCTGCAAATAATGGTTTGAAAAGTAAGTTTTCTTTCCAGGTTTTACAGAATAGAGGAATTCAAAATCCGCATACTATAGATATGCGGATTTTGTGTGTAAAATGGAAACGGATTCAAAGGAAAGAGGGAGTCAGAAAGGAGAAGGATTAGAAAAATGAGCAGAAAGAATGTCTGGACAAAAAGAATTTTAAGAGTCGTTATTATTACGTTGGCTGCTATACTGTACGGTGCGGGAGTCAGTCTGTTTCTGGATCCGAATGACCTGGCACCCGGAGGTGTGACCGGTATTGCGGTCATTTTCAATCGTCTGACCGGAGTGGAAACCGGTACCCTGTACTTTCTTATCAACATTCCAATCGTGATGCTTGGAGTCTGGAAGTTTGGATGGAAATTTATTATTTCGACTGCATATGCCATCTGCATGACCTCCATGTTTACGAACCTGTTTGCTCCCTTTGGCGCGTTCACTACAGAACCGCTTTTAGCGGCACTGGCGGGCAGCGTTTTAATTGCAGTGGGAATTGGAATGATTTTTAAGGCAGGCGCAACAACCGGAGGAACCGATATTATCATAAAGATACTCCGTATTCGTTATAAGCACATCAGAACCGGAGTTTTGTTTCTGATCACCGACTTTATTATCGTCAGTATTTCCGGTTTGATTTTCCGCAATATTAATACGGCAATGTATGCAATGATCGCGGTGGTTGTGACTGGGAAGGTCATGGATATCGTGCTGTATGGACCGGATGAGACCAAGTTGATCTACGTGATCAGCAGTCAGCCGGAAGAGATTGCGGCAAGAATGCTGGAGGAGGTAGACAACGGAGTGACCTTTTTAAAGGGAGAGGGCGGTTATAGCCGGGAGGAAAAGAAGGTGATTATGTGTGTGGTCCGAAAACAACAGGCTCCAAGACTGGAGGAAATTGTAAAGCAGGAGGATCCGTCAGCCTTTTTGATCATTACCAGTGCAACGGAGATTTACGGAGAAGGCTATAAAAATTTATTTGCAGATAAAATGTAAATATTAACCCTAAGTAAAATATGGTTGACAATGTGCTGGCTTATGATATAATGTCGGCAGACATTATATCTGCCGAATGGCATCCGCCGGAGGCGTCGTGTGCGAAGCACATGATATAATGTCGACAGACATTATCAGGAGAGTGAGCATATGTATAAGACAAAAATATATCAAATGACGGCGATTGGACTGATGGCGGCTCTGACCTGTGTTTTTGGTCCGATGGCTTTGAATATTCCGATTTCACCGGTACCTATTTCGTTGACTAATCTGGTCATATTTTTCAGTGTATATATACTTGGATGGAAAGCCGGATGTACCAGCTATCTGGTATATCTGTTTTTAGGTCTTGCCGGATTGCCGGTGTTTTCCGGTTATACGGGCGGTGCAGGAAAGCTGCTCGGACCGACCCGGGGATACCTGATCGGGTTTATCTTTATGGCAGCTGTCAGTGGATTGCTTTTTGAAAGATTTCATAAAAGGACGATGGACTTCTTTGGAATGATTCTCGGTACGGCACTGGCATATCTGTTTGGTACGGCATGGCTGGCATGGCAGGCGCAGATGAAATTTGCCGAGGCAATGGTGGCAGGTGTCATACCATTTATTCCGGGCGATCTGGTGAAGATCATTTTGATATTGATGATAGGACCTGAGGTACGCAGACGTTTGAACAAAGCGGGTATTTCGTTTTACAAAGAAAACAATGGGAAATGAGATTATTTTTCCTGAGGGAGCGGTGTGAGCGAAAGGTTGGCAGGACCGCATAAAAGGGTACCATCGTAACGGAAACGGGAGCCATGACAAGGACAGTCCCAGGTCTTTGCCTCTGCATTCCAACTCAGTTCACAGCCCATATGGGGACATCTGGGAAGAAAAGTATACAATTTGCCGTCTGCATTCCGGTAGGCGGCGGTTTTTTTGCCCTGATGAAGCACGATTCCTCCTTCATCAGTTTGCAGATCATCGGAAACTACTTTCGGTTTCTTTAAGCGGGATAAAAGCAGGGAACTTGTGAAAACGGAAATATGTTCCCATAGAAAATCAAAAGAAGCATGACGTAAAAATCTTCCCGGAAAAACGATCTGTTCCAGAGGATTTTTTTGTCCGGTGAACATGTCACGGAGCAGAGTGGCAGCCAGCATGGATCCAGTCATACCCCACTTGCCAAAGCCGTCTGCGATGCACCATTCGGGACGGCTTTTCGAAAAGATACCGATCATGGGAAGTCCGTCAAGTGTCACACAATCCTGAGCAGTCCAGGATTCCAGAATATGTCCATTCGGATAAAGCTCTTTTACACGTTGTTTTAACAGTGCATAGGAGAATGCAGCACTTTTAGAGTCTCCAGTCCGGTAGGAGGGACCGCCGAGCAAAAGAAATTCGCCTGCCGGACGAAAGGACAGACCATCCGGGTCCACGCCCAGACAGGGAGCTTCCGGAAGTTCGACATTTTGCAGAGCAAAAACAGGATTCTGTTTTTGAAACATTTTCAGTGCATAAAATCCGGGATATCTTAAAAATGGATAATGGCATGCAAAGATAACACGTCTGGCAGAAACGGTTCCATATTCTGTTCCAATCATATTTTTGAAACCGGCTGAGGATTGTTCCTTACTGCTTAGCAGCTTCACAGACAGGACACGGCTGTGTTCATATATGGTCAGTTCCCGGGATAAAGCATATAAAAATTGCAGAGGATGAAAGGCTGCCTGATGGTTAAAGCGTACTGCTCCGGTTACCGGAAAGGGAAGGGAGAGTTTGTCTGTATAGGCAGCATCGAAGCCCAGATATTCGGCATCGTTTGCCTCAGCCATCAGAAACAGCGTATTTTCACAGGTGGAATACAGATAGGTGGGACATTGTTCAAAACTACAGGAGATATTCTGACTGTGGATCAGTTCAGAGTAGTCTGTCACAGCCTGACGACAGGCTGCGGCATAGCATTTCGCGATTTTTCTTCCATGGGTCTGGATCAGGTTATGGTAGCATAGTCCGTGCTGGGAAGTGATTTTGGCGGTTGTCCCCATGGTCTGTCCGCTGCCGATGGAAGCCGCTTCCAGAACAACACAGTCGATGCCCTGCTCTTTTAAGAGATAAGCCGTCAGGACGCCGCAAAGACCACCACCGATGATGGCGGTATCCGTCTGGATTTCACCGTGAAGAGTAGGATAAGAGGGAGTATTCATATCTTTTTTCCAAAAAGTTGTCATATGGTTCAGCCTTTCATTGATTTATTGCCGGAATTGGGTATAAAATAGTATGTACGTATTTGCGCGGTTTATGTAAGAGGAGAAAAAATATGTTTGGAAAAAAAGAACAGAAAAGAATGGAGAAGCAGGTATTTCTCTTTTGCATGGAGGGGACACTGGAAACAATTATGGAAATGCTTTGCAGACAGTTTGGAATCCGGAACGAGGGTTTGGGAAATACATTGAATCTTCACAATCAGGATATTGAAATGCAGATTATGGCGGTAACGGCCCAGATGGGTGACGAAGCCCGGAAATTTCTGGAGGAGCAGAAGCAGGGGGCATGGGCACATTTTTTGCAGGTACAGACAGCTGAAGGAAGAGAAACGGATAAAAAGATCAATGTACTGCATCAGCTTCGAAAGACTGAAGGATTCTGCAGTGTAAAATATTCTTATGCGGATGAGGAAGAGGAAGAAAAGGAACGACAGATCATCGGAAGGCTGACCGGAGTTTTAGAAACATTGAAAGGGCTTCTGCTTCAAGTGGGTCAGGGTGAGGACTGTCTGTACAATGCAGAAGGAATACTTGTGCTTTCGGATCAGGGAAGAAGCCAGGTTGATACGTTTATCCCCTATATGAACCGTGCTCTGATCGAGGCACCAAAGGAAGGAATTTCAAAGGAACAGATGGAGCGCAGGGCAAAGAGCCGTGTGATTGTGGAACAGAAGGGCATCTATGTAACGGAGTGGTATCCGTATATTGAAAGATTATCCGATGCAAAGATCCGTACGGGAGAGGAAATTGCCGGACGCATGATGGCTTTGCTTTCGGTTGCACTTTACTCGGAGTGTTTGCTTGACGAGGGAATGAGTACGGAGGAGGCAGGAGCGTTTGTGAAGGAAAAAGTTCTGGAGCCGTTTGGTGTCAATGCGTTTCTTTCTCCGGCTGAGAAAGCCTATCTGGACAATCCCAAACCGGAGGAAAAGGAAATGGCAGCATTTTCCTGGCAATATGAAAATCTGTATGTCATGGAGTGGGCACTTGGGTTAGTGGAAGAACTGGATTTTCCGGATCATATCTGTGATGTGCCTCTTGTGGTGCGTACGGTACGACAGTTCGACAATATGAAGGAATTGTTGGAAGCGGCAAAGCCAAGGAGCGGAGCTGAACTTCTGGATGCCTGTGATCTGATTTTTTGTCTGGACTGGGCGTGTGTGGATGCCAGGATATATGGTCTTTCTGCACCGGCAGGAATGGATGGCGGTGTGGTCATGGAGAGACATAAATCACTAAACTGGCTGGTGGGCAGTGAGGGTGCCGACTGGGATGATGTGGAAACGAATACATGAGGAGGATGCCGGAGGTAGGCTATGATTAAGAAAAAAAGTGTCATCATGATATTGTTCTTCGGAATTATGTTTCTGGTAATGGTGGCAGTTTCGAAAAAAATAACACAGAAGGTACAGAACGATGGAGAAAATCATACCCCCAGAAAGTTTGGCGCCAGCTATATGACGATGAACAATCAATATTTTGAGGCGTTGGATGACAGTATAGAGGAAGTTATTACATCCAATGGAGATGTTCTGATTACCAGAGATCCGGCACAAAGTCAGGAGAAGCAGAATGAGCAGATTGAAGATATGATTGAACAGGGAGTGTGTGCCATCTTTTTAAGTCCGGTGGATTGGAAAGGGGTGACTCCTGCACTGAAAAAGTGCAGGGAGGCGGGAATTCCGGTATTCAATGTGGACAGCTATGTGTACGATTCGGAGTATGTGGAGTTCAGCATATTATCAGATAATTATGATGCAGGGGTCCAAATTGCCAAGGATATGATGAAGAAGAAAAAAGAGGCAAAAATACTGATTATTAATCATGAAAATATTAATTCTACAGCATTGCGGGTACAGGGATTTTTGGATACCATTGAAGGGCATGAAGAATATCAGGTAGTTGAGCATAAAAAGATAACGATGGAGTTAGAAATTGCCATGGAATTGACCAACGAGGTGATTGATTCCGGAGTGGAATTTGATGTGGTATTTGGAGGGAATGACCCGACCGCCTTAGGGGCACTGGCAGCACTTCAGTATAAGCGGGTGGAAGATGAAATACTCATCTATGGCATTGACGGTTCACCGGATGGAAAGAACATGATTAAAAGAGGATTTTTGGAGGGAAGCACTGCACAGTTTCCGATTGAGATAGGTAATCAGGCAGCGGAGAGTGCATACCGCTATCTGGAAGGGGAAGAAGTGGAGCAGAATATCATTGTTCCGGTTAAGCTGATTACGGCGGAGAATCTGATAGAGTATGACATAGCTGGCTGGCAGTAGCTAAATGGAGCAGAATACAAAGAGAAAGAAGGGTACTTATGAGAGATAAAAGGCTGCGGAATGTGCAGTATATGATGTTATTTGTCAATATTGTAGCAGTGTTGTTTCCGGCATCTTTAATCTGTTTTACAACACAGAAAGTCTGCTCTTTTTTTCATGCCCGGAGTTTTATTGGAAAGTTGGATGCACTTCCGGTTCATCCAACCGTCATTCTGTTGGAATGTATTGCGCTTACCAGTTGTATTGTAGTTTCCTTTGTGCTTAGGGAATTTGTCTTTACACAACGGAAATATTTCGTGTATCTATCGCTTTGTTTTGACTTTGTCATCAGCATCTATCTGATGGTTCTTTTGAATTTTAATTATAATGGAATCTTATTCTGGGTATTTGCCAACATCATTTATCATGTGCAGGATAGGGTAAAATTGATTTTTGTATTGCTTGCAATTTGTATTTATGTTGGAACCAATCAAGAATTTCTGATGATTAATTACAGACTGTATTCGATGAATGACTATATAGACTATTATAATGCTTCCATACAAAAATATATGCTGGGTGGATATAATGTACTTATTTCATTCAACATTATTATTTTTATCGTATTTTGTATTTACGTTATACAGAAACAGCAAAATATCATTGAACAGGTAAACTCACTTTATAAACAGCTTAGTGAGAAAAATGGTGAGTTGGAAAATGCGAATGAAGAATTAAAACAGCTTGCAGACTTAAAAGAAAAAATGGGACAGACAAAGGAGCGAAACCGTCTCGCAAGAGAAATTCATGATACACTTGGTCATACACTGACCGGCATTTCAGCAGGAGTGGACGCCTGCCTGACTATGATTGACAGAGATCCGCAGGCAACGAAAAAGCAGTTAGAACTTATTTCAAAGGTAACAAGAGATGGGATTGGAGAGGTCAGGTGTTCGGTGAATGAGCTGAGACCTGATGCACTGGAGCGGCTGAATCTGGAGGAGGCTGTCCGTAATATGATTGCCGATATGAAAGCCGTTTCCAAGGCAGAGGTGATCTTTGTATGTGAGCCGGCAAGGCTTCAGTGTGATGAGGATGAAGAGAATACGATTTACCGTATTGTACAGGAAAGTTTAACGAATGCGCTTCGCCATGGAAAAGCAGATAAAATATGGGTGGATATTCGTAAAAGGGATTCTGTTGTACATCTTAGAATCCGAGACAACGGATGTGGCTGTAAAGAAATGAAGCGGGGATTTGGCACAACTCATATGCAGGAACGCATTCACATGCTGCATGGTACAATTCGATTCAATGGTGAGAATGGTTTTGTGGTTGAGGCGGATATCCCGGTCAGATGGGGAAAGGAAGAGCAGGTATGATTAAAGTATTGATTGCAGACGATCAGGAGCTGATCAGGCAGAGTCTGAAAATTGTTTTGGAGGGAAGAGAGAATCTTGAAGTGACAGGAACTGCGGAGAATGGGCAGGAAGTCATCCGGTGCGTCAGACAGACTCAGCCGGATATTATTTTAATGGATATCCGCATGCCTAAAATGGATGGAGTACAATGTACAAAAATAATAAAAGAGAATCATCCGGAAATTAAAATTATTATTCTGACGACTTTTGATGATGATGAATTTGTATATGACGCATTAAAATACGGTGCCAGTGGCTATTTGTTAAAAGGTGTATCCATGGATGATCTGGTAGAAGCGATTGAGACCGTATATAGCGGAAAGGCGATGATCAATCCGGATGTGGCGGTCAAGGTGGTCAGATTGTTTTCCCAGATGGCAAGGGGTGAGGGGGATTATAGCATTCAGGTGGATGATAAGGCAGTTTCAGAGCTGACAAAGGCCGAATGGAAGATTATTCGTGAAGTTGGAAAAGGGGCTTCAAACAAGGAAATTGCAGAAACTTTGTTTTTATCCGAGGGAACAGTACGGAATTATTTAAGTACAATATTGAACAAATTGCAGCTAAGAGACAGAACACAGCTGGCTATATGGGCTGTGCAGTCCCAGAACCGACCGTCAGCGGACGGCGTACTTTGAGACAAAGGGAGAACGTATGAAGAGGACGAGAATACATATTTCAAAGAAACGGTTATTTTTAACGCTGATTCTTGCAGGCTGTATGGGATGTATGGTAATGTACTGGAAGCAGAAAAGTGAGCCAGTGGTATTGGAACTGGGAATTTTTGCAGGCAGTAACTGGGATGTGGCAAACGCGAACAGCTATGTTATTGTGGATAAAGTAATAGCGCGTTTTGAAGCAGAGCATCCTGGGGTCAAAGTGCATTATTACAGTGGGATACAGAAGGAAGACTATTCTGAGTGGTATGCCCAACAGGTCATGCAGGGAAAAACACCGGATGTGGCGATGATATTAGCGGTTGATTTTGATAAGCTGGCAGCGCTTGGAATACTGGAAAATCTGGATGGTATGGAAGCGCAGGATAAAGAGTTTAGAAAGGCGGATTTTTATCCGACAGCATTGCAGAGCGGAAAATATAATGGCAGTCAGTATGCGCTCCCCTATGAGACTGTGCCGACATTGATGTTTGTCAACAAATCTCTGCTCAATCACGAAGGTTTTATGGTACCGGAATCGGACTGGACATGGGAGGAAATGTATGATATCTGCAGTAAGGTGACAAGGGATCTGGACGGAGACGGGGTGCTGGATCAGTTTGGAACATATAATTACGGCTGGCTGGAAGCCGCTTATTCCAATAATGTAAAGCTATTTGAAGAAGATGGAAGTATGGCGAATTTTACGGATCAGAATGTGACGGGTGCCGTAAAATTTGCAAAAAGACTTTCGGATTTAAATCAGGGACAGAAGGTGACACAGGATGAGTTTGATGCCGGTTGTGTGGCATTTATGCCCCTTTCTTTTGCAAATTACAGGACCTATAAGACATATCCATATAAAATCAAAAAATATACCACCTTCAAGTGGGATTGTATTGCACTTCCGTCAGGTGAAAATGGAGATAATTGTTCTCAGTTGGATACACTGCTTATGGGGATATCCAAACAGAGCAGACATAAGGAATTGTCATGGGAACTACTTAAGATGTTTACCTATGACGAAGAGGTACAGATGGATATATTCCGCTACTCACAGGGAGCTTCTGTTCTGCGGGCTGTGACAAATTCCAAAGAGGCGGAGGCAATTCTGGCGGAAGATATGGATGACAGAGAGCAGGTCATAAACAATACTCTGTTGGATATGGTGATTGAACAGGGGATTGTAGCTCCACATTTTAATGGATATAATGAAACGATGGCATATGCGGAGGGTGAAGTAGATAAGATACTGAGCGAGGATAAGAATGTAGAGAGTACACTGAAGATTATACAGCGCAATGTAAATACAATGCTAAAACAATAGAGAGGAATGAAAAAATTACAAATGTCACATGCACTTTGTTACAAAGTGCAGATGTGGCATTTTTCCTTTTCCCATATAATTATCTTGTAACAAAACAAAAGACCGGACAGCCAAGAATCAGTTCGGTAAAGCGGAAAAAAACCAGATGGGAGAGAAAGTATGAAGAAAAAAGTATTGAGCGCAGTACTCTGTATGAGCATGGTATTTGCAATGCTGACAGGATGTGGCAAAGAGGCAGCTCCGGTGGCAGAGGAGGCACAGCAGGAAACCAAACAGGAGACAGTTGAGAAAACTGCCGAAGAGGCAGTGGAAAAGGCAACTGAAGAGGCAGCGGCAGCAGGTGAGAAAGAACATTATACATTCGGATATACTTGTATGGATGGAACGAATCCTTTCTTTGTAATATTGGAAAAGACAATCCGTGAGAGAGTGGAAGAGAACGGTGATACTTTGATTACAACCGATCCGGCCAATGATGTTTCCTTACAGATTACCCAGATTGAGGACATGATTTCGCAGGGGATTGATGCAATCTTTTTAAATCCGGCAGAAGCAGAAGGTATTCTTCCGGCACTTGACCAGTTAAAAGAAGCAGGAATACCGATTATCAACTTTGATACCGAAGTAGCAGATATGCCCTATGTGGCATCTTATGCGGGATCGGACAACTACAATGCAGGTAAGGTGTGTGGTGAGGACCTTGTGAAGAAATGCCCGAATGGTGGTGACATCATTGTACTGGATTCCCCGACTATGAATTCCGTAGTAGACAGAACCAACGGTTTTTTGGATGCGATCGAAGGTAAGGGCTTTAATATCGTAGCACAGCAGGATGCCAAGGGTAATCTGGAGGTTTCCATGGGAATTGCTGAAGATTTATTACAGGCACACGGTGATGTTGTTGCAATTTTTGGCGGAAATGATCCGACAGCACTCGGGGCACTGGCAGCAGCAAATGCAGCAGGTCTTACGGACTGCATGATCTACGGTGTAGACGGTTCTCCGGATATTAAGGCTGAGTTAGCATCCGGTGAATCTCTGATTGAAGGAACCGGTGCTCAGTCTCCGATCAGCATTGCAAACACATCAGTAGATATCATGTACAAAATGATGGCTGGTGAGGAAATTGAAGATCGTTATCCGGTAGAAACATTCCTCATTACATCTGATAATGTATCCGAATATGGAACAGACGGATGGCAGTAAAACGGAAATGAATATGTGATTTCTTAAGAAGTCAGCATAATAGAAGAAAAGTGCTTTACAGACAAAGCGGTAAGGCACTTTTCTTTCTAAGAAAGAAGCAGGTGGTCACTTGAGCGGAAATGTATTATTACAGATGAAAAACATACACAAACAGTTTCCGGGTGTGTATGCCTTAAAGGATATTAATTTTGAATTGCGCGCCGGAGAAGTTCATGCGCTATTGGGTGAAAATGGGGCAGGAAAGTCAACACTGATCAAGGTGCTCGGTGGTATTTATGAAGCAGATCAGGGTGAAATTTTGATTGAAGGACAAAAGGTCGAAATACACGATGTCCTTTCCGCGCAGAGAAATGGTATTGCCATTATCCATCAGGAACTGGTTTTGGTTCCGCATATGACGGTGGCAGAGAATATATTCTTAGGCAGGGAGAAGAAAAAGGGTACTTTTGTCAATCAGGACAAAATGGTAGAGGAAGCGCAGAGACTTCTGGATACTTATCAAATGAATATTGAAGCAGATATGCTGATCAAGGATCTGACGATTGCACAGCAGCAGATGGTTGAAATTGTGAAAGCAATCTCCTTTCAGTCAAAAATTTTGGTCATGGATGAGCCAACCTCTTCTATTTCGGACAAAGAGGTAGCCTTCCTGTTTGAAACGATGCGTACTCTGACCAAAAAAGGTGTGGGTATTATTTATATTTCTCACAAGATGAGTGAGTTAGAGGAAATCTGTGACCGCGTCACTGTGATGCGTGATGGAACATATGTTGGCACAGAAACAGTAAAGGAAACAAACAAAGATAAACTGATTGCCATGATGGTTGGGCGTGAATTGGAGAATTATTATATAAGAGACTATCAGAAAGCAACAGAGGTGTTGCTTAAGTGTGAGAATATTTCAGATGGAAATATGGCTCGGGGCGCCAGCTTTGAATTGAGAAAGGGTGAAATCATTGGTTTTGCAGGATTGGTTGGGGCAGGCAGAAGTGAGGTTATGAAATGTTTGTTTGGGCTGACCAAGAAATACACCGGAAAGATTTATCTGGAAGGCAGAGAAGTTAAGATTACCTCCCCGGTACAAGCTATGAAAGCAGGCATTGCACTGGTACCGGAGGATCGAAAGCTGGAAGGCATTTATAAGGTGCAGAGTGTAAAATTTAATTCTACCATAGAAGTATTAAACCGGTTTATACATGGAATATTCGTGGATGAAGTGGAGGAAGGGAAAATTACACAAAAATATATAGATATGATGGATACAAAAACTCCGAATATGGATCAGCTTATTGGAAACCTGTCGGGTGGTAACCAACAGAAGGTCATGATTGGAAGATGGCTGGCCACAGATCCAAAGGTACTGATTTTGGATGAGCCGACCCGTGGTGTGGATGTCAAGGCCAAATCGGAAATTTATGCAATTATGAATGAATTGGTAAAGGGTGGCATGTCCATTATCATGATTTCCTCGGAATTGCCGGAAATTATCAATATGAGTGACAGAGTATATGTCATGGCAGGCGGAAAGGTACAGGGATGCCTGAGCCATGAAGAAGTTTCTCAGGAACGCATTATGCATATGGCAGCCATTTAAAGGAGGAGCAGATGAAAAAAGTTAAAACTTATTTTAAAGATAATTTAGGAATTATTGCTGCATTTCTGGTACTGTGCATTTTCCTGTCCGTAAATCCGGAAACAAGAAGTTCCTTTTTTACAACGAAGAATCTGTTTAATGTACTCAGACAGATTTCTACGAACCTGTATCTGGCATGCGGTATGACCATGGTCATTATTTTGGGCGGAATTGATCTGTCGGTAGGATCAATCATTGCATTGTCAGGATGTATTGCAGCAGGATGTGTATCCCGTTATAATATGCCGATTGCAGTGGCAATTTTAATTGGTCTGTTAGTGGGACTTGCGGTCGGTATGTTCAATGGACTTGTAATTTCCAAAACAACAATTCCACCGTTTATTGTGACATTGGCGACCATGAATATTGCAAAGGGATTTGCCTATGTTTATACCGGCGGTTCACCGGTGCGTGTCGTAACGAAGGAGTGGCAGTTTATCGGAGCAGGCTATATAGGACCTTTTCCGACTCCGGTTGTCATTTTGATACTGGTTCTTATTATCACGGCAATTCTTATGAATAAGACAAAGCTTGGACGTCATATGTATGCAGTCGGAGGCAACCAACAGGCGGCGGAATTTTCGGGAATCAATGTGGCAAAAGTAAAATTCTGCATCCATGCTTTTTCCGGTCTGATGGCAGGTTTGGCAGGTATCGTACTTGCCTCCCGTATGTATTCTGGGCAGCCGACAGCAGGAGACGGTGCAGAAATGGATGCTATTGCAGCCGTTGTAGTAGGTGGTACAAGTATGGCAGGCGGCAGCGGTAAAATTGGTGGAACCATTATCGGCGGACTGATTATTGGAGTATTAAATAACGGACTGAACCTGTTGAATGTCAATTCCTTTTGGCAGTACGTAGTAAAGGGCGTTGTTATCTTACTGGCAGTATTCCTTGATTACATACGAAACAAAAAAACAAAATAAAAAATCCTATACAGGAGCAGAAGTATAGGGTGTCAAGAAAAAATACTTGACACCCCATTTTATTTCGTGTAAGATAACCAAGGTGACAAAAATATGGAAAGAATTGTAGAACAAGGATTTTTATATGATTTTTATGGAGAACTTCTGACTGAGCACCAGAGGCAGATTTATGAGGATGCCATATTTGGTGATATGTCCTTAAGTGAGATTGCCCAACAGCATGGAATCAGCAGGCAGGGAGTTCACGATCTGCTCAGGCGGTGCGACAAAATCTTAAGTGATTATGAGAGCAAACTCCATCTGGTATCCCGTTTTACAATTATTAAGAACAAAATTGAGCAGATCAACGCAGTCACAACGCAGGAGGCAGTGAAAAAGCTGTCGAATGAAATCTTGGAGGAACTTTAGGGCGCATGGCATTTGAGAGTTTAACCGATAAACTGCAGAATGTATTCAAGAACTTAAGAGGTAAAGGACGTTTAACGGAAGAGGACGTAAAGACCGCCTTAAAGGAGGTCAAGCTGGCATTACTGGAAGCGGACGTAAATTTTAAGGTCGTGAAGCAGTTTGTCAAGTCTGTGGAAGAACGGGCAATCGGTTCGGATGTTATGAATGGTCTGAATCCGGGACAGATGGTCATCAAGATTGTAAATGAAGAGATGACTGCACTTATGGGTTCTGAGACGACAGAGCTTGCACTACAGCCGGGAAAAGCGATTACTGTTATAATGATGTGTGGACTGCAGGGTGCAGGTAAGACGACCACCACAGCTAAGATTGCAGGAAAACTTAAGTTGAAAGGCAAGAAGCCTTTGCTGGTAGCGTGTGATGTATACCGTCCTGCAGCAATTAAACAGTTACAGGTAAACGGGGAAAAACAGCAGGTGGATGTATTCTCCATGGGAGAGAATCATAAGCCTGTCAACATCGCCAAGGCAGCAATGGAGCATGCGCAGAAGAATGGACATAACGTTGTGATTCTGGATACTGCCGGACGGCTTCATATTGATGAAGCAATGATGGAAGAACTGCAGGAGATTAAAGCAAATGTAGAAATCCATCAGACGCTTTTGGTAGTGGATGCCATGACCGGACAGGATGCGGTCAATGTGGCAAAGGAATTTGATGAGAAGGTCGGCGTAGACGGAGTTGTATTGTCTAAGATGGATGGCGATACGAGAGGTGGTGCGGCGCTTTCGGTTAAAGCGGTCACCGGGAAACCGATTTTATTTGTCGGAATGGGTGAGAAATTATCGGATCTGGAGCAGTTTTATCCGGATCGGATGGCGGGTCGCATCCTTGGCATGGGAGATGTCCTTTCCCTGATTGACAAGGTACAGGCCAATATGGACATAGATGCGGACAAAGAAAAAGAGATGGCCGCAAAAATGAAAAAGGGAAAGTTCGATTTTGAGGACTATCTGGAAAGCATGAAGCAGATGCGCAAGATGGGCGGACTGACCAGTATTTTAAGCATGCTTCCCGGTGTGGGAGCAAACATGGGCGATATTGAGTCCATGATTGATGAGAAACAGATGGCGAGAATGGAGGCGATTGTTTTAAGTATGACGCCTGCAGAACGTCAGAATCCCAAACTCTTAAATCCGGGCAGAAAGCATCGGATTGCGAAGGGAGCAGGCGTGGACATCAGTGTTGTAAATCGTTTCATCAAACAGTTCGAACAGGGACAGAAGATGATGAAGCAGATGCCGGGTATGATGGGCGGCAGAAAAGGCCGGGGAATGTTCTCCGGAGGAATGGGATTACCGAAAGGAAAATTTCCGTTTTAATGCCCCCTTAACCATAAACTTTTAAATTATTTTATTTTTCAAATTTATTGGAGGTAAGAAAGAAATGGCAGTAAAAATCAGATTAAGAAGAATGGGACAGAAGAAAGCACCTTTTTATAGAATTATCGTTGCAGATTCCAGATCCCCGAGAGACGGCAGATTTATCGAAGAAATCGGTACATTTGATCCGACTACCGATCCGAGTACATTCAAGGTAGATGAGGAACTTGCTAAGAAGTGGCTTGCAAACGGTGCACAGCCGACAGAAGTTGTAAACAAGATTTTCAAGCAGGCTGGTATTGTAAAATAAGAAACTGTTTGTCTGAAAAGCTTTTGGAGGTGGACTATGAAGGAATTAGTTGAGGTAATTGCAAAAGCGCTTGTTGACAATCCGGATGAAGTAGTCGTGACCGAGAAAGAAAACGGTAAGAACGTGACAATCGAACTTCATGTTGCACAGCCTGATATGGGTAAGGTGATTGGCAAACAGGGACGTATTGCAAAGGCAATCCGTTCTGTAGTGAAGGCGGCGTCATCCAAAGACAATAAGAAAGTAGATGTAGAGATTATCTAATGAAAGGCACCCGGTATAGAGCCGGGTGCTTTATTTCACGTAAGGATGGCCTGCGAAGCGAGGCGGCTGTTGTTGAAAGAGGTGTATATGGAAGAATTTTTTCAAATCGGGGTTATTTCCTCCACCCATGGGGTCAGAGGCGAAGTTAAGGTGTTCCCTACCACCGATGATGTAAAGCGTTTTAAAAAATGTAAAGAGGTTTTGCTTGATACCGGAAAAGAGAGAATTACTCTGGAAGTAGAAGGTGTGAAGTTTTTTAAGCAGTTTGCCATTTTGAAATTCAAAGGTATCGACACACTCAATGATGTGGAAAAATATAAGGGTAAGAGTCTGATCGTACCGCGAAAGGATGCGGTGCGACTTCGTAAGGATGAATACTTTGTTGCGGATTTGATCGGTGTACAAATCTATAATGAGGATGAACAGAAAATCGGTATCTTAAAGGATGTGCTTGAAACAGGAGCAAATGACGTTTATGTAATTGCGCTGGATGACGGGCGGGAATTGCTGCTCCCGGCAATCAAGGAGTGTGTTCTGGAAGTGAGAATTGAAGAACAGTATATGAGGATTCATATACTGGATGGATTGTTAGACTAGCAGAAAATAAATGGAAGGAAAATGGGAATGGCAGGAGAAAGAATACAACTGGATGGTCTGATTAACACAAGGGATTTAGGTGGATACCGGACAAGAGACGGCAGAAGATTAAAGAAAAAGCGTGTTCTTCGAAGCGGTGCTCTTTGTATCGCGACCGAGCAGGATATTCAGATTCTGACAAAGCAGTACGAATTAAAGAAAATCATAGACTTTCGGACCAAAACCGAGCGGGTACAAAAACCGGATCCGGAAATTATGGGTGTGGACTATGTCGTAAACGAAATTCTGCAGGAGGCCCAGCTGGGAATTACCCATGAAGGAGAAAAAAGACCGACGGAGCTGCTTGCATCCATGATTGCAATGTGCAGAGAAGTAGGGGAAAGGGCAGAACAGTATCTGGCAGGACTTTATCCTAAACTGGTCACCGATGAAAACTGTATCCGGGGCTACAGACGCTTTTTTGAAATTCTGCTTACCCAGCAAGAAGGAGCTGTGCTGTATCACTGCTCCGAAGGAAAGGACAGAGTAGGAACAGCAACGGCGCTTTTTTTAAGTGCTCTTGGTGTAGAAAGAGAGGTCATCTTATCGGATTACCTGCTTACCAATGATTATACAGAGGAAAAACGAAGAGACATCTATGAAAAGATGAAAGAGAAGACCCCGGAGGAACCGGGACTTGCGGAGAGGTTTCTGATTTTAAACAGTGTCCACAGAAGCTATCTAGAATCGTTGTTTGATACGATTGATCAAAGATACGGTTCCATGGACTGTTTCCTGCAGGATCAGATGGGCTTGGTGGAAGAGAAAAGGGACAGGCTGCAGCAGATGTATCTGGAATAATATGGTTTTGTGAAAAACAGGCGATCCGTTATAGGAGAAGTTCCTTCTCGAAATGAATCTTATCTGCAAATGGGCGGAGTGCACCTGTATCCAGATAGGACATTGCTTTTTCACGGGCATTCCAATAGTGCATCGGAATCACATGATCTACCATAATATTGCGTAAAAAATATTCCATGCCAAGCGTGGCATTTTCCTCTTGTCTGGGATCCAGAGTAAGAAACGCAGCATTGATATGGGTACCTTTTAAGCGGTTGATTTCAGCATGATAGGTGCCTGTCTGCCACTTATTATCGGTTTCGGGTTCCCCCTTCCAGTACCAGAGGTTCAGATCTCCCGCATGAAAGATGGTTTTGTTTTCTGCCTGTATCAGATAGGCGACGCCCTCATCGGTGGAGAGCAGCGTATGGATTTGAATCCGGTCAAGGGAATAGGTTTCATGTGCCCTGACTGCCAGAATTTCATGGGGCGGTTTTTTGCAGATCCCTTTGTGAAGTATATAATGGATTTTAGGATAGCATTCGGACAGCTTCCAGATTTTTTCGGAATAATGATCCGGGTGTCGGTGGGAAACAAGAACATAGATTTCCTTTTTCGGATCAAAGGCAGGAAGGCTGCCCTTATACCAGTCAAAAAGGAGAACCATATTTGTGAGTTCCACGGAAAAACCGCTGTGTTCTATATGGGTAATTTTCATCATAACAGTCCTTTCGATTCGATTTTAAAGTCAATCTTTTTAGACCGCACCGGAGCGGAATGTGTGTTTTCATTTTACAATAAACGGAAAATGAAGTAAACTGGAAACAAAAGATGGAGACAAAAGGAGTATAAGGATGAGGTTTCACGTAATGACTCTTTTCCCGGAAATGGTCGAGCAGGGAATCGGGACGAGCATCACCGGAAAGGCAATCGGACAGGGAACCATAGAGGTTCATGCGGTAAATATCAGAGATTATACAGAAGACAGGCATAAGAAGGTGGATGATTATCCTTACGGAGGCGGGGCAGGCATGCTTATGCAGGCACAGCCGGTCTACGATTGCTTTCAGGCGGTAAAACAGGGGATTGTAGAACAAAGGCAGAATGGGGCAAGAGACAGGAAGGAAAATGAAATAGAAGGTCAGACAGGGAGCGGACTGAGGGTCGTCTATATGACGCCGCAGGGAAGAACATTTACCCAGCAGATGGCAGAGGAATTTTCCAGAGAAGAAGATCTGGTCATCCTGTGCGGACATTATGAAGGAATTGATGAGAGGGTGCTGGAGGAGATTGTGACGGATTATGTGTCTATCGGCGATTTTGTACTGACCGGAGGAGAACTTCCTGCGATGGTCATGATCGATGCCGTTTCTCGTCTGGTGCCTGGGGTGCTGCACAATGAACTCTCTGCCGAGGTGGAATCCTTCCATAAGCATCTTTTGGAATTCCCACAGTATTCCAGACCGGAGAACTGGCATGGAAAAGAGGTCCCCAAGGTGCTGTTGTCCGGAAATCATAAGATGATTGAAGAGTGGCGGCTGGAGCAGTCGGTTGAGCGGACAAAGGAGCGTAGACCGGATCTGTACCGCAAATATGAAAGACTCATAAAATGCGTGGACTGGCTTTGGAAGGATAAGCTGCTTCACATGGATATGATAGAGGTTATCCGAAGAGGACAGGCAGAATTGTTCTATAGCGGAAAGGATGGGGTGCTCTTACGGGACAAAAAGAGTCAGGTCTGCTTTCTTACGGCAGTTTCCGAAGAGGCAGGAAGAAAGATTTTGACAGAGTATATGCCAAAACAGATCAAACCGGAGTTTTTTGTTGTGCATCAGGAATATCTGTGCCCTTTGTTAGAAGAAGTATATGGAATGCAGAGTGGATGTGCATGCTATCAGGCAGTGTATACAAGGAATGTGACACTTCGGGCGGATAAGAGTGTGGAAATACGTCCGCTTTTAGATGACAGGATGGAAGAGTTTCTGAATAGTTGCGAAAGTCTTGGAGAAAGGGCATATTTGGAGGAACGTTTCAAGAGCGGTACAGTCTGTGGTGCCTTTATAAAAGGGGAAATAGCAGGTTTTATCGGCATACATGCTCAGGGCAGTATGGGATTGCTTTTTGTGAAAGAAGCATTTCGCAGAAGAGGAATTGCGTCAGCTTTAGAAACGGAGATGATTAACCGTATGCTGGCACTTGGATGGCTGCCTTATGCACAGATCAGTATTGAAAATTCAGAGCCTCTTGCACTACAAAAAAAGTTGGGACTTCGCATTTCGGATAAAAGGCTTTATTGGTATCAAAATAAGTAAGATGAACTGAAAAATGGAACTTGATTTTTGGACAGAATTATGATAAACTTGATGCGTTGCGAAAAAGAGATGGTCCTCTGTTACAAAATGTATTAAGAACATCCAACAGGCGAAGGAGGCACAACATGAACGAAATTATTAAAGAAATCGAAGCAGAACAGTTAAAGGCAGAAGTATCTGAGTTTGAAGTAGGTGATACGGTAAAGGTCTATGGTAAGATCAAAGAAGGAAACCGTGAAAGAATTCAGGTGTTTGAAGGAACTGTTTTAAAGAAACAGGGCGGCAGCAACAGAGCTACCTTTACAGTAAGAAAGACATCTAACGGTATCGGTGTTGAGAGGACATGGCCGTTACATTCTCCGAACGTAGAGAAGGTAGAGGTTGTAAGAAAAGGTAAAGTAAGACGTGCAAAACTGAATTACTTAAGAGACCGCGTTGGTAAGAAAGCAAAAGTAAAAGAGCTTGTAAAATAATTTACGTCGCATGTCGGGACAGGATTTTGATTCTGTCCCTTTTTATTAATATAAGGATGATTTGCGAAGCGCGTGCTCCGCTTTTTGCGTTCAGATGTGGTGGGTCTGTTTGGGAGTAAAAGGAATCCGAAGAGAAAGGCAGTTTTATGGCAAGACATAAGGGACTAAACTTCTACCGGAGAAGAAAAAGAATCAGTTCGAATATGATAAAAGAAATTGCAAGCTGGATATTCGGCATCTGTATTGCAATTCTTTTTGCTTTTGTAGTCATTTTTTCGGTGGGAATGAAAACAAGCGTAATTGGTGTATCCATGGAGCCGGCACTTTATAACGGACAGGAGATACTGATCAATCGGTTTATTTATAAGTTCTCGGCACCGAAGAACGGAGATGTTGTTGTGTTTCGTCCGAATGGAAACCAGAATGCACACTTTTATGTAAAACGTGTGGTGGCTGTGCCGGGTGATACGGTTCAGATTAAAGAAGGTAAGCTGTATATCAACGGAATCATGGAAGAGGAAGAACAATTTGACAAAATGGCAGATGCCGGAATTGCAGAGAATGAGATCATATTAAATGAGGATGAGTTTTTTGTACTTGGAGATAACCGGAATAACAGTGAAGATAGCAGGTCCGGCAATATAGGAGCCATCAAAAAGGAAACGATTGCAGGAAAGGCTTGGTTTCATATGGGAGCAGGTGACCAGGGAATCGGCTTTGTGGAATAATGATGGAGGTTGGTATACGATGAATTATCAGTGGTATCCTGGTCATATGACCAAAGCAAAGCGTATGATGCAGGAAAATATAAAACTTATTGATCTGGTCATTGAACTGGTGGATGCAAGAGAGCCTCTTGCCAGCAGAAATCCGGATATTGACGAACTTGGGAAAAATAAATCCAGAATCATACTTTTGAATAAGTCAGATTTGGCTGATGCAAGATATAACAAAGAATGGATGAAATATTTTCAGGAAAAAGGGTTTCATGTGGTGGAAATAAATTCACAAAAAGGAACCGGAATCAAATCCATTCAAGGTGTAGTGCAGGAAGCATGCAGGGAAAAAGTGGAAAGAGACCGTAAACGCGGTATTATTAACAGACCGGTTCGTGCTATGGTAGTGGGAATTCCCAATGTTGGAAAGTCTACTTTTATTAATTCCTTTGCCGGAAAGGCATGTACCAAAACCGGAAATAAGCCGGGTGTGACAAAAGGAAAGCAGTGGATTCGACTGAATAAAGGATTGGAACTGTTGGACACGCCGGGAATTTTGTGGCCCAAATTTGAGGATCAACAGGTCGGATTAAAACTGGCACTGATCGGTTCCATGAATGATGAAGTATTGCAGATGGATGAACTTGCATATGAACTGCTTGCTTTTTTGAAGGAGCATTATGCAGGCACGATCAAAGAGAGATATGCTGTGAATGAAGAAGGAAATGCCATAGAGATACTGGAACGCATCTGCATTGCCAGAAAGTGCTTAAAAAAGGGGGAAGAACCTGATCTTATGAAGTGTGCGGCGCTTGTCATGGAAGATTTCAGAAGCGGAAGACTGGGAAGAATTACGTTGGAATTTCCAGACAGCATAAAAGAGGAATAAAAGGTCAGAAAGGAGAACAGGGGATTATGAAAAAGGTTTGTAAGGAAATATTGAGCACCAGTCTGTATCTGTTAGTTGTACTCTGTCTGACTTATCTGGTTATTACGTTTGTTGGACAGAGAACTGAAGTACAGGGTGAATCCATGGAGACAACATTGAGCAATGGAGACAATCTGATTGTGGATAAAATCTCTTATCGTTTCTGTGAGCCGAAGCGGTATGATATTATTGTTTTTCCATTTCAGTATGCGGAGGATACCTATTATATCAAACGAATCATTGGTCTGCCGGGTGAGACGGTGCATATTGATGATGACGGAAACATTTATATTGACGGCGAAATATTACAGGAGTCTTACGGAAGAGAAATTATAAGAAATCCGGGCAGAGCCTCACAGGATATTGTTCTTGGCAGGGATGAATATTTTGTAATGGGAGACAATCGGAACAACAGCTCGGACAGCAGGGATCCAGTTGTTGGAAACATCAGGCGGAAGGATATTATCGGACGGGCATGGATTCGAATCTGGCCGCTTGATCAATTTGGAATTTTGAAACATCAGTAAAACGGAGCGGATATGGCAGAGAAAATAGAAGTCATTAAAGCCGCTTTTGGGGCGGCAGAAGAAGCAGAACTTTCGGAGCTGATCCGAATTTATGAGCAGGATACAAGAAGCGGTGTGGCGGCATTAGTCAAACGGGCGAAAAAGCGCCTTGCAGACTATGAGAAGGAACTGGAGAGAACCGAACAGATGAAGGCATACGAGAAAAAGTATGCGGACTACAGGTATATCTGCGGAATTGATGAGGTTGGCAGGGGACCGCTTGCGGGACCTGTCGTAGCCGGAGCCGTTATTCTGCCGAAGGACTGTCCGATATTATATCTAAACGATTCCAAGCAGCTTTCGGAGAAAAAGCGGGAAGAATTATATGAGGTCATTATGCAGGAAGCTGTAGCTGTGGGAATTGGTTGTATAGGACCGGAACGGATTGATGAGATCAATATACTGCAGGCGACCTATGAAGCGATGCGGGAAGCAATCGGAAAACTGTCTGTAAAGCCGGATATTTTATTAAATGATGCGGTTACAATTCCAGAGGTTGCGATTCCGCAGGTTCCGATTATAAAGGGGGATGCCAAAAGTATTTCCATTGCAGCCGCCAGTATTGTAGCCAAGGTCACAAGAGACCGGATGATGGTGGATTATGACAGTGTATTGCCGGGGTATGGTTTTGCTTCGAATAAGGGGTATGGAGCGGCAGTACATATTGAAGCGTTGAAAAAATATGGTCCTTCTCCGATTCACCGGAGAACTTTTATCAAAAATTTTGTCTGAAGGCAACAGTTTCTTTCTGAATATGCCGAAACATATGAAAAGGTTCCAAAATCATATGGGAGCGGATGGTAATTAATATGTCACTAAATTTTTCGGGATTATTTAGCAAAAGAGAGCAGAATATATCAAGTGTATCAGGCGCGGCAAAGAACGCGCCTGTTTCTGATAGTCAGACTACAAGATATGTAGAACAGATTAAGTATGTAAAGTCCGGACAGACACTGCAGGGAGAGGTCATAGCGAAGAATGGAAGTGAGGTACAGATTCGGCTGGATCAGGATACGGTGATTACGGCACGCCTGGAACGGGATCTGAATATCGCAGTGGGACAGAGTATGACTTTTGAAGTACAGAGTCAGGGCGGGGTGTCAGGAAACGGCAGAGTACAGATAGCATTAAGACCATTGTATGAAAACCTGACACAGGATGCGAATGTGTTAAAGGCACTGTCGGCGGCATCCATTCCGGTAACGGAGGATACGGCTGCCCTGGTGGCACAGATGATGAAGGAAGGAATGTCCATAGATATTAGTTCATTGCAGGGGATGTATAAAGATATGACAGCTTTTCCGGAAGCTGAAATCGAAAATCTTATAGCGCTTCGCAAGCTGGGGATGGAAGTAAATGATGCAAATCTGAATCAGATTGCGGGTTACCGGAATCTGGAGCACCAGATTCTTGGAGGAATCGAGACTCTTGCGGAGACGGCTGCGGAGACGGTTTTGAATCTTGTGGATACGGATGCGGCAGGAGCCGGAAGGCTTTTGTATCATATGCTCAGAGTATTTGGCGCCTCTTTGCCGGAAGAAAGACAGGCTGTCAGTATGCAGGACAGTGTGACAGGAGAAAAGGCTTTGCAGGAATGCTTACCGGGCGGTCCTGTGGGTGAAATACAGTATGCCGCGGAGGATGGTTCGGAGACTGTGCTGCTGAAAGGCGGTACGGTTGCAGAAGATGCCGAAAGCAATACAGGCGCAGAATATTTTAAAGGTGGTGTACAGGGAAAGACCACGGAAAATGCTTCCGGAATACCGGTGGAGCAGGCAGGAAAAATTGAGACAGCAGCTATTGAGGATACTTTGATTCAGAATATGCCGGATAATGCCGGGAGGGTTCGATTTGGTGAAAAACTGCTTCAGATGGGTGTCTCGCAGGAAAACGTAGAGCTTATCAAAGCCGGTAGTATAAGTATGGGAGAACTTGCAGATACGATACTGGAATTGCTTTCAAAAGGAGAGTTTACAAAAAGGTCGCTTCGCGAACTTTTATCGGATTCTGGGATAAAGGATCTGCTGCAAAACCGGATGGAAGAAAATATGCTGTTAAGACCCGAACAGGGACTGGATCGGACGTCGGTGTCAGGACTCTATTCGAGGATACAGGAACAGACCGCAAGACTGGCACAGGTGATTTCTGAGGCAGGTGCAGGTCAGAGTGCACTGGGGAAAGCAGTAGGTGAACTGAGGGAAAGTGTGGACTTCTTGAATCAGTTGAATCAGACTTATACCTATGTACAGCTTCCGTTAAAATTAAGTGGTCAGAAGGCACATGGAGATCTGTATGTCTATACCAATAAGAAAAATCTTGCCCGAAAGGATGGTACGATAAGCGCACTTTTACATCTGGATATGGAGCATTTGGGCAGTATGGATATTTATGTGGCCCTTACCAGAGAAAAGGTCAGTACAAAATTTTATCTGGAGCGGGAAGAGCTGCTTGATTTTCTGGAGCAGCATATGTACATGCTGAATGAAAGACTGAGCAGGAAGGGGTATCAGATGGATTGTGAGGTGCTCGTACGTGAGAAATCAGTCAGGGTTATAGAGGAAATGATGAAACAGGAAGGCGGTACGAGCGTTCTTTCGCAGTATTCTTTCGATGTGCGGGCTTAAAATGCAGGACAGAGGAGCAGAATGATGGAGAAGGAAAAGGAAAGAGTGAAACAGGCGATTGCACTGGAATATGATGGTGAGGATGAAGCGCCAAGAGTAGTAGCCTCCGGAAAAGGAGTTCTGGCAGAGCGTATCATTGAAAGGGCGAAGGAAGCAGAGGTACCAATACACCGGGATGATAAACTGGCGGATACCCTTTCCAGGCTACAGATTGGGGATATGATACCGCCCGAGCTGTATGAGGTTGTTGCAGAAATACTGGTATTTGTAGATGCCATGGATAAAATTCAAAGCAAGATGGAAAATAGAGGAAAAACCAAGGTAAAGAAGTGAATTGAAGGGATAAGGGTGTATGACAGGGGAAAACAGAAGGGCAATCGGTGCAAAGCAGGAGCAGCGTGCAAAAGAGTATCTGGAAGCGCAGGGAATGAAAATACTGGAACAGAATTTCAGATGTCGAATTGGTGAAATTGATTTGATTGGCAAAGACCAGGGGTACCTGGTCTTTGTTGAAGTAAAATACAGGAGCAGTGCAAAGGCCGGACACCCGGCAGAGGCAGTAAATCTTGCAAAACAAAGAAAAATCTGCAGAACGGCGGATTTTTACCGTTATTGTAAAAAGATCAGTGCAGACAGCCGGATACGCTATGATGTACTGGCTTTGACGGAACGGAAAATCATTTGGTATAAAAATGCGTTTGAGCATATTGGCTGACAGGGAACGAAGCAGAAAGGGGAACAGGCAGATTATGGCAGAAATCAAAAGAAGAGGCAGTAATCATATTATATGCAGACAAAGAGAAGGGGACGTGGAATATCTGACTTTCCCGGCAATTGAGAAAACGGGAGTGGTATCGCATCTGTTTTCGACACGGACCGGAGGTGTCAGTAAAGCAGAATTTTCTTCTATGAACCTAAGCTATACAAGAGGTGATCAGAAGGAAAATGTAGATGAAAACTTTAAAAGAATTGCGGCAGTATTAAGAAGAAGCTGTCAGGATATTGTCTGTTCGGATCAGACGCACACGACGAATGTGCGCACTGTAATCAGAGCGGATGGCGGAAAGGGAATTCTGATTGCAAAGGATTATACGGATGTGGACGGGTTGATTACGAATGAGCCGGGGATTGTACTGGCAACTTTTTATGCAGACTGTGTCCCGCTGTTTTTTGTGGATCCGGTCAGAGGTGCCATAGGCTTATCGCATTCCGGCTGGCGTGGAACGGTAGGAAAAATGGGAGCTGTGACTTTAAAACGTATGGAAGAGGAATATGGAACCGATCCGGCAGATGTCATAGCGGCAATCGGACCTTCTATTTGTCAGGAATGTTATGAGGTAAGTAAGGATGTTGCAGAGATATTTACTGAGGTCTTTTCGTCGAAATCCATGGAAGCAAAATGCGGTACCCATCTGGTAAAAAAGATCCTTTTGGACAAAGGAAACGGAAAGTTTCAACTTGATCTTTGGAAAGCAAATGAACTGATTCTTCGGGAAGCCGGGATACCCAAGGAGCAGATCAGCGTGACGGATATCTGTACCTGCTGTAATCCGGACTATTTGTTTTCCCATCGTGCAAGTCATGGAAAAAGAGGAAATCTGGGCGCTTTTTTATCCCTGCTTACAGAGGAAGAAAAGCGGAAGAAACAGCAGGAATAAAAAAAGAAGGATAACAAGATTTAAGAAAATGTTAATGTTTTTTGTCCCTTTCCCTTAAAGTTCGTATGTTTTAATAGCAGTATAAAATATGCGCGCAAAAAAAGGAAAGGAGAAAACGCATACAGAAGAGGTGTAAAAATGGCAAATATACTGGTTTGTGATGATGATAAGGAAATCGTAGAAGCGATTCAGATTTATCTGGAAAATGAGAACTATAAGATTTTTAAGGCATATGATGGAGAACAGGCGCTGGAGATACTGAAGGCAGAGGATATTCATCTTTTGATTATAGATGTCATGATGCCGAAGTTAGATGGAATTCATGCCACTTTAAAGATACGCGAGAACAGCAGTATTCCGATTATTATTCTGTCGGCCAAATCCGAAGATACGGATAAGATACTGGGATTAAATATCGGGGCGGATGATTATGTGACGAAGCCGTTTAATCCATTAGAGCTGGTGGCAAGAGTGAAGTCCCATCTGAGGCGGTATACCAAGCTTGGAAATCTGCAGGAAGAAAACAGTCGGGAATATCGTGTGGGAGGTTTGTATATTAACGACGAGACAAAGGAGGTTCTTGTGGATGATGAATCTGTCAGACTGACGCCGATCGAATATAATATTTTGCTTCTACTGGTCAAAAATGCAGGCAGGGTATTTTCCATTGAACAGATTTATGAGGCCATCTGGAATGAGGAGGCTATTGGAGCAGATAATACTGTAGCTGTTCATATCAGACATATCCGGGAAAAGATTGAAATTAATCCGAAGGAACCCAGATATTTAAAGGTGGTATGGGGTGTAGGCTACAAAATTGAAAAGCAGTAGAAAGGAATAGAATGAAAAAGAGAATACTCAGAGGGGGCAGAAGGTTTATCCTGTTGTCTGTACAGCATCTGGCTGCTGTACTTGCCGCTGTTTGCGCAGCAGTCATACTGAGCAATATTTACTTTGAGGTCAACGGAATCACGGATTCCCGTTCTTATATGCTGTATCCGTGGGAAGAGAACGGAGAGTATGAAAAATCACCGGTTTTTAACAGTGTTTTTAATACCAGCGTCAATGATATTATTACGATGGCTGTAATACGGACACAGATGGAAACAGAGGGGAAATTTGACGGCAAGAAAAGGGTGGATATTGCAGCTTTTGTCAATCGTAAAAATGGGTCTGCACAGACAACAGTCAGTGCGGAATATTATTTGGAAGATTTGATCAAGTGGTCAGAATATGGTTTTACATACAAGGAACTGACACCGTTTTACTCGAATTCGTCCCATATTGAAATGGAGGCATTCAAACGTTTCCGCACACAGCAGGAACTGGCAAAGAAGAGCAGTGGGAATACAGTTGTCATATCGGATAAGGAAATCACGAATGCAGAAGTGACAGACAGGGAGGCGTTTGTATTCGACACGCCAGAGCAGAAAGAGGAGATAACGGTAACGATTGAAACACCATCGCCTGAAGAAGAGCAGATTACAAATGAAGAGGTGATGAATGAAACACTGATGTTCCAGAGAGAGGTTTTGGAGGAACGATATAAAACAGTGGATGGAAGCAGCATCAGCGAATACGTGGCGGATTGGAATGAGTATGATGAATTTGTGAATACTCTGATCAGTGCCAGCAACCAGCTTGCTTATAACTATGATACTTATAAGAAATTCAGTGGTTCCTATGACAGCGACCAGTCCAATCTGCGGTACTGTCTGATGATTCCGACAACAGAAGGTTACCAGTATTTTTGCAATGTGGAAAATCTGCCTAAGAACGTCGAAGCAATGAGGGCGGAGGAAATTACGGCATTTTTCAGGGATTATGGAGCTTATCTATATTATTATCCGGAACATATGGAATATGAGACCAATACGGAAATGTCGGAAGATGAGGTCAGAGAGGCATTGAACCGATACTCTTATGTCTATCCGGAGGAATGCCGCATCTGGATAGCTGTCGATACAACTTATCCGGTGGAGGACGGATTACAATACGGAAAAATGCAGTATGAAAGCTTTACCCCATATTACAGCCTTTGGCTGATTGGGGTGGGAGCAGCGATATGCGTTTTTGTTGTTCTGTTTATTGTCAATACCTTCTATGAAGGAAAAAGGGAAGGGGCAGAAAAGAACGAAGGAAGGGAAGAAATTCTTCGTCTGGTTGACCATATTCCTGCGGAAATCATGTTATTTCTTGCTACTGTAATTGGGTGGCTGTTTTTTGTGGTATGTGTTGCAGGTCATTACACCTTTGAGTCGTATACCATGGAAGAGCGAATCGTTTTTATGGCAGTACTGTCATGGATCTTCAGTATGGTATTTATGTTCTTTTATCTGAGTCTGGTCAGAAGACTGCGTGCCCATGCTTTTTGGAAGAATACTATTGCAGGATGGCTGTTTGTAAAAGGAATCTGCTTAACCCGGAAAATCTGTGGTGGATTAAAACGGTTTGCAGACCGGGTTTATAATGACAAAAGTCTGGTTGTCAGAACATGGGGACCTTATTTGTTCTTTTTGGCGGTGAATCTTTTTGGTCTGGGAATTCTTTTTACCAATTTCTGGATACTTGGATTGCTGGGGGCGGCAGCATTTGATCTGGGAGTGGGTGTATTACAGTTTCGGATGAATCGGACAAGACAGCAGATCATTGACGGTATTCAAACAATCCGGGAAGGAAACATTACCTATCAGGTGGATACAACGGATATGTATGGAGATAACCTTGAACTGGCAAATGCAGTCAACAGCATAGGAGACGGTATTCGTGCAGCAGTTGAGACCAGCATGAAGGATGAGAGACTGAAAGCAGACCTGATTACCAATGTATCCCATGATATCAAGACCCCTCTCACTTCTATTATCAATTATGTGGATCTGATTAAGCGTGAGGATATACAGAATGAGAGGGTAAAAGGCTATATTGATATTCTGGATGCCAAATCCCAGCGGTTAAAGCAGCTGACAGAGGATCTGGTAGAGGCATCCAAGATTTCATCGGGAAATATTGTATATCAGTTTGAGCGGATTAATTTTGTGGAACTGATTCATCAGACCCTGGGAGAGTTTTCAGAAAAATTTGAAGAAAAGAACCTTGATATCATTTGCAGGCTGCCGGAGGAGGCTGTGCCGATTGAAGCGGACAGCAGACGGATCTGGCGTGTGATTGAAAATCTGTATAACAATATTTATAAATATGCCCTTCCGGGAACACGTGTCTATATGGATATGGAAAAATGTATGGAGAATGGGCAGGAGTGTGTTCTTTTTTCCGTAAAAAATATTTCAGCACAGCCGCTCAATATTCAGGCGGATGAGCTGACGGAACGTTTTATAAGAGGAGATGTATCCAGAAGCACGGAAGGAAGCGGGCTTGGATTGTCCATTGCCAAAAATCTGACGGAAGCCCAGAACGGAAGTTTTACAATTTATCTGGATGGAGATCTGTTTAAGGTGATTTTAAAATTTCCGTTGTATAAAAGAAAAGAAGGGGCATAAAGCAAAAAAAACTGACCTTAACCGGTCAGTTTTTTGGTTTCATTGTATTGCTGTAATGTTGTTTGAATCTTCTCGGTGGGTGTGAGTACATTCTGCATGGATATATCGTGATTCATAAAATCTATGATAGATGCAAGAAATTTACTCATATCAGCTTCTAAAAAGTATGGCTTGGAAGACAGCTCAGGCGGAAGATAGGTCAGGTTGGTTGTGATAACACGGTCAAAATGACCTGCTTCGTAAGCCTTGTCAAAGGCAGACAGTCCATTGGTGAACAGACCGAAAGTACAGCAGATGAAAACCCGTTTGCAATTCATTGCCTTTAGCTGTTTTGCGGTATCTAACATACTTTCACCGGAAGAAATCATATCATCAACAATGATAACATCTTTTCCTTCAATATTATCGCCAAGAAATTCATGTGCTACAATTGGGTTTTTGCCGTTTACAACCGTGGAATAGTCACGGCGTTTATAGAACATACCGGTATCGCAGCCAAGAACTCCTGCAAAGTAAACGGCTCTGTCCAATGCACCCTCATCCGGGCTGATGACAACAATATGATCTTTATCGATAGCAAGATCCGGCTCATTGTCAAGCAGGGCACGTAAAAACTGGTAATGTGCGGTAAAGTTATCAAAGCCACAGAGCGGCACAGCATTCTGGACGCGGGGATCATGAGCATCGAAGGTAATAAAATTGGAGACACCCATAGAACTTAATTCTTCCATAGCAAAAGCACAGTCTAAAGATTCTCTGCCGCTTCTTTTATGTTGTCTGCTTTCATACAGGAAGGGCATAATGACGTTGATTCGATGAGCCTTTCCTGCAATTGCAGCAATCATTCTCTTTAGGCCCTGGTAGTGGTCATCAGGAGATTTATGATTAGTATAACCGTTCAGGGAATATGTAACACTATGGTTGCATACATCTACCAGAATAAAAACATCCTTACCACGGAGGGATTCATTCAGCAGTTCCTTTCCCTCACCGCTTCCAAAGCGTGGGCAGTCTGCATTTACCAGATAATTTTTTTCTGCGTAACCTTGGAATGCAGGATCCTTTTTTAAGGAATTATTAATGGTTTTACGGTAGTCTACCAGATATTCATTGACACGCTGACCAAGGTTGGCAGCGGATTCCAGAGCCAGTAATTTCAAGGGAGCCACTGGCATGGCATTTTCAAGTTCATGTAAATTTGGCATTGTATTTTCTCCCGTTCATCTGTTACAAAAATTCGATATCCATCTTATTTTATAACATTATGGTAGTGACACGTCAAGAAAATTCTAGTAGAATGAAATAGGATAGAGGAACCAGGAAAGGTATTTTATATATGAAGCAACAGGAACATATTATTGCGGCAGTGAAGGAAGGAAGCATTGCGCAGGAGATGGAAATAGAGGCAGGAGATAAACTGCTTGCCATTAATGGGCAGAGTATAGAGGATGTATTTGATTATCAGTATCTGGCAGAGGATGAGTATATTGAGGTACTTGTGGAAAAGCCGTATGGAGAGCAGTGGATTTTGGAAATCGAAAAAGAAGCGGATGAGGATCTGGGAATTGAATTTGAAAATGGGTTGATGGATGATTACCGCTCTTGTCATAATAAATGTATATTCTGTTTTATTGATCAGATGCCCAAGGGAATGCGGGAGACGTTGTACTTTAAAGATGATGATTCCAGACTTTCCTTTTTGCAGGGGAACTATGTCACGCTTACGAATATGTCAGAGAAGGATGTGGATCGTATTGTGCGGTATCATCTTTCTCCGATTAATATTTCTTTTCAGACCATGAACCCTGAACTGCGTTGTAAGATGCTGAATAATCGTTTTGCAGGAGAGGCTTTAAAAAAAGTGGATCGTTTTTATGAAGCCGGTATTACGATGAACGGTCAGATTGTGCTCTGTAAAGGAATCAATGATGGGGCAGAACTGGAAAGCAGCATACGGGAAATGTCCAAATATCTGCCACATCTGCAAAGCGTATCAGTTGTGCCGGTCGGCTTGTCCAAATACCGGGAAGGACTTTTCCCTCTGGAACCGTTTGAAAAGGAAGATGCGGAAGAGGTCATTGATTTAATTGAAAGGTTTCAGAAGATTTTTTATGAAGAATTTGGTCTGCATTTTATTCATGCCAGTGATGAATGGTATATTCTGGCGGGGCGGGAATTGCCGGAGGAGGAACGCTATGATGGGTACCTGCAGTTAGAGAATGGTGTGGGAATGCTGCGCCTTCTGATGACGGAATTTGAAGAGTGCATGGATGAAATAAATAAATTCCCGGAACGATTTCCGGCGGGAAATCTCAAACGGAGTTTGTCAATAGCGACTGGAAAACTGGCATATCCTTATATAAAACGTATGGCAGAGAGAGTATGCGAAAAATATCCGGATGTGACGATACAGGTTTATCCGATCACGAATGAATTTTTTGGAGAACGGATTACAGTGTCAGGACTTCTGACCGGTCAGGATATACGGACACAACTGGAAGGAAAGAAATTGGGAGAACGTCTCCTTTTACCGGAAAATGTGCTTCGAAGCGGGGAAAAAGTATTCTTGGATGATCTGACGGTGTCAGACCTTGAAAACGCTTTACAAGTTTCTATAGATATTGTAAAATCAAGCGGTCGGGACTTTGTGGAATGTATTCTTTTTCGTTGCGCAAAGGACAGAGGCACAGGCTGAAAGAAGAGAAAGGCAAGGTTTTAATATGAGTAAGAAAAGAAAGCCGATCGTAGCAGTGGTAGGGCGTCCGAATGTGGGGAAGTCCACACTGTTCAATATGCTGGCAGGGGATAATATTGCGATTGTAAAGGATACTCCCGGTATTACAAGAGACCGTATCTATGCAGACGTGACCTGGCTGGATATGGCATTTACACTGGTGGATACCGGAGGCATTGAGCCGGACAGTAAGGACATTATTTTATCCCAGATGCGGGAACAGGCTCAGATTGCCATGGATACGGCGGATGTTATTATTTTTCTGACAGATGTAAAGCAGGGGCTGGTGGATGCAGATGCCAAAGTGGCAGATATGTTAAGACGCAGCCATAAGCCGGTGGTGCTTGTCGTGAATAAAGTGGATAACTTTGATAAATATATGGCAGATGTTTATGAGTTTTATAATCTGGGCATTGGTGAACCGTATCCGGTATCAGCGGCAAACCGATTGGGCATCGGAGATATGTTAGATGAGGTTACTTCTTATTTTAACAAGGAAGAGGCAGAGGATGTGGAAGACGACAGACCAAAGATTGCAATTGTCGGAAAGCCGAATGTGGGAAAGTCCTCCATCATTAACAGGCTGATTGGTGAAAACCGGGTTATTGTTTCCGATATTGCGGGAACAACGAGAGATGCCGTTGACACAGAGGTCATTCACAATGGCAGAGAATATGTTTTTATTGATACGGCAGGACTTCGGAAAAAGAATAAGATTAAAGAAGAATTAGAGCGTTATATGATTATCCGGACGGTCAGTGCAGTGGAACGAGCAGATATTGTTGTGCTTGTAATTGATGCCGAGGAGGGTGTTACAGAGCAGGATGCCAAAGTAGCAGGAATTGCACATGAACGCGGTAAGGGTGTCATTATTGCAGTCAATAAATGGGATGCCGTGGAAAAAGATGATAAGACCATCTACAAATTTACAAATAAAGTAAGAGAAAAACTTGCTTATATGCCTTACGCGGAGATTTTGTTTATTTCTGCCAAGACCGGACAGAGACTACCGAAGCTGTTTGAAATGATTGATGCGGTCATTGAAAATCATTCCCTGCGTGTGGCAACAGGGGTGCTCAATGAGATTATGTCGGAGGCAGTAGCATTACAGCAGCCGCCATCGGATAAAGGCAAGCGGCTGAAGCTCTATTATATTACGCAGGTGGCAGTCAAACCGCCGACCTTTGTCATTTTTGTTAATGACAAGGAACTGATGCATTTTTCCTACACAAGATACATTGAGAACCAGATCCGGGATGCTTTTGGCTTCAGAGGCACACCGCTTAAGTTCATCATCAGGGAACGAAAGGAAAGTTAAAATGGAACGTATAATTTGTTTGGCAATCGGTTATCTTCTGGGTAATTTCCAGACAGCTTATTTTTATGGAAAGGCACATGGAATTGACATCCGTAAGCATGGAAGCGGCAATGCCGGAACGACCAATACTTTGCGAGTGCTGGGTACGAAGGCAGGTCTGATCGTGCTGGCAGGGGATATTATAAAATGTGTGCTTGCAATCGTAATCAGCCGTTTATTATTTGGAGAAAGTCATGCGGATCGAATTTATCTGCTCAGTATGTATGCTGCGGCGGGAGCCATATTAGGGCACAACTTTCCGTTCCGGCTGGGATTTAAGGGTGGAAAGGGAATTGCCGCTACGGCAGGACTTATTCTGGCATATCATCCGTATTTTATTCCGGTGGGCGTGGTGTTGTTTTTTGCGACCTTCTTTACGACCCATTATGTGTCCCTTGGCTCTCTGTTAGTTTATGCCGGGTTTATTATTGAGTTGATCATAATGGGACAGACCGGACAGTTTGTCGGAATGACGCAGGCAGAGCTCTATGAACTGTATGTAGTCGGAGCGTTTCTGACGATTATGGCATATGTAAAGCACCGTGAAAATATTAAGCGGCTCTTAAACGGAACCGAGCGGAAGACGTATCTGACAAAAAAATCGGATGTGAATTGATAAGGAGTGACAGAAATATGGCAAATATAGCAATCATCGGAGCCGGAAGCTGGGGAATTGCACTGGCAGTGCTTCTGCACAATAATGGAAATCAGGTTACGGTCTGGTCGATCATTCAGGAAGAAATCGAAATGTTAAAGAAAGAGAGGGAGCATAAGGATAAGCTGCCGGGTGTGAAGCTCCCTGAGGATATGAAGTTCACAAATGATCTGAAGGAAGCGGCAGAGGGAAAGGATATGCTTGTGTTAGCAGTACCTTCACCGTTTACGAGAAGCACCTCTCATATGTTAAAAGAAGTTGTAAAAGAGGGACAGATTATCGTTAATGTGGCAAAGGGTATTGAAGAGGCTACGCTTATGACGCTTTCTGAGGTTATTGAAGAAGAAGTGCCGCAGGCAGAGGTGGCTGTCTTATCCGGTCCTTCCCACGCCGAAGAAGTAGGAAGAGGAATACCTACTACGATTGTAGTAGGAGCAAAAAAGAAAAAAACAGCAGAATACATACAGAATATTTTTATGAGTGATGTGTTCCGTGTCTATACCAGCCCGGATGTACTTGGCATTGAACTGGGGGCGGCACTGAAAAATGTGGTAGCGCTGGCTGCTGGTATTGCAGATGGACTGGGCTATGGTGATAATACAAAGGCGGCTCTGATTACAAGAGGAATTGCAGAGATCGGAAGACTGGGAATGGCAATGGGCGGCAAGTTTGAAACCTTCTGTGGGTTGTCCGGTATCGGGGATCTGATTGTGACCTGTGCAAGTATGCATTCCAGAAACCGCAGGGCAGGTATCCTGATCGGTAAGGGCTATTCGATGGATGAAGCGATGAAGGAAGTCAAAATGGTGGTAGAGGGTGTTTATTCTGCCAAAGCGGCTATGGGACTTGCAAAAAAATATAATGTGCAGCTTCCAATCATTGAACAGGTTAATGCGGTCTTATTTGACAATAAGCCGGCGGCAGAGGCTGTGAAGGAATTGATGCTTCGTGATAAGAAAATGGAAATATCCGATTCAGAGTGGCAGACAGATTAACGGACATGCGAAAGGAGCAGAAAGAAAATGGGTGAAATAGCAAATAACTTTACGGGGAGTGCACAGTATGTAGCATCCGAGGAATTGATGGCGAGTGTCAATGTGGCAATTGCACTGAAAAAACCTCTTTTAATTAAGGGAGAGCCGGGAACCGGAAAGACGATGTTAGCACAGGCTGTGGCAGAGTCTCTTGGGAAGAAGCTGATTATCTGGAATATTAAATCTACGACGAAGGCGCAGGATGGTCTTTATATGTATGATACGATTCAGCGTTTGTATGACGGGCAGTTTGGAGAAGAGGGTGTGGATGATATTGCACGCTATATCAAGCTTGGAAAGTTAGGAGAGGCATTTGACAGTGAGGAGCAGGTCGTGCTGCTCATTGATGAAATTGACAAGGCAGATTTGGAATTCCCCAATGATCTTTTGTGGGAGCTGGATCAGATGGAGTTTTACATCCATGAGACAAAGCGCAATGTAAAGGCAAAGCACAGACCGATCGTAATCATTACCTCCAATGCGGAAAAGGAATTGCCGGACGCATTTCTTCGCAGATGTATTTTCCACTATATAGATTTTCCGGATAAGGAATTGATGGAGGAAATTGTAAAGACACATTATCCGGATGTGGAAGAGCATTTACTGCAGAATGCCATGGAAGTATTCTATGAGATTCGTTCCATTCGTGACATCCGCAAAAAGCCAAGTACTTCAGAGCTGATCGACTGGATCAACGCACTGCAGATTGGCGGTATCAGTGCGGAGGTGTTAAAAGAAAAGCTTCCGTTTGTCGGAGTGATCGTAAAAAAAGATGAAGATCTTGATATTGTAAAGCATAAAGCGGATTAGGGGTGGATACATGTTTGTATCGTTTTTTGACACACTGAAGGCGAAGGGATTAAAGGTTACGTTAAGCGAGTGGCTGACACTGCAGGAGGCGCTTGATAAGGGGCTTTGTGGAAGCAGCATGACACAGTTTTATTATGTGGCGCGCATGATCCTTGTAAAAAGTGAGACGGATTTTGACAAGTTTGATATGGCATTTGAAGAACATTTCAAAGGAATCTATTCGGATGATGCCGTGACGGACCGGATGCTTCGGTGGCTGGATAAGGAAGATATGAATGATATGCTGCATGAGCAGGAAGTGCAGTGGCTGAATCAGATTGAAGAAATCAAGGTTGACAAAGAGGATGTGGAAGATAAGTTTAAGCAGCGTCTGAAGGATCAGGACAGCGAGCACAATGGCGGAAGTTTCTGGATCGGTACGATGGGTAAAACTTCGTTTGGTAATACCGGTGGTAACGTCGGCGGTGTACGCGTGGGTGGAAAGACCGGTTTCCAGTCTGCGTTTGCGGTCGTTGGAGCCAGAAAATACAGGGACTTTCGGGATGACAGGACACTGGATAACAGACAGTTCCAGCTTGCATTCAGAAGGCTCAGACAGTTTTCCACGAAGTTAGATATTCCCAAGACAGAGCTGGATCTGGATGAGACGATCGACCAGACCTGCAATAACGGTGGCTGTCTTCAGATCGTTATGGGAAAACCGAGAAAGAATGCAGTCAAACTTCTTCTTTTGATGGATTCCGGGGGTACGATGATCCCTTACAGCTCCCTGATGAATGATTTGTTTCAGGCGGTTCATAAATCCAATCATTATAAGGATGTTAAGGCGTATTATTTCCACAACTGTATTTACAGTAAGCTGTATAAGACACCGGAATGTGAAAACGGCGACTGGATTGATACAGAGTGGATGTTCAGGAATCTGGATAAGGACTACAAGGTCATTATTGTGGGAGATGCGGCGATGGCACCGGAAGAGCTGTATTCTGAGACGGGAAATTACCGGGGACCAAACGGTGGCTTAAGCGGTTATGAGTGGCTGAAGCTCGTAAAACGGCATTATAAAAAGGTCGTCTGGCTGAATCCCAAGATGGCGCCGGGAAGAGCTCCGTGGAGGGAAGCAGAGACTGCGATTAAGGAAATGTTTCCAATGTATAAGTTGACGGTGGATGGACTGAATAAAGCGATGGTGACTTTGATGGTCAATAAATAAAGGGAACATTGCAGGGTTATAAATTATAAGCATGGCTACACCAGCAGAAGGATGCTGCCCAACAGTAAAAGGGGTGGCAGACAGGCGGTGTAGCTTTTTTCGTTGTGAAACAGGTGCAGGGTAATCAGGCAGAAAATCAGGCTGAATCCACTGACTGTCAGGATATCCAAAAGGAAGGAGCGGCAGGCGGAACCGGTTGTCATAGCCGGAAGGAAGAAAAGCCCTCCTGCAAAAAGTGCGACAGCATTCATAAGCAGAGGTATAAGCAGACAACTGAGACTGGCAAGATATTTCTGCGCTTTGCTTATGACCTGATAAAAACCGCAGGCATCATCCTGGTACACATGCAGCCCGCCGGTATAGCAGGCAGCGAACAGCATAAGATATAAGAGCCGTTTTAATGCAAGCATGTCAAAGGGCTGTTTGAAAGGCAGGAGTGAGTCTGGTACTTCAGTTGCTTTGAGAAGCTGTGCTTTTGGCGTAGCGTTATAGGAAAATGAGAATACAGATCCATCCTCCAGATGTGAATGATAAATATGTGTAAGCTCCTGTTTGAGATAGGGAGGATTGGAAAGCAAAGTGTCCATACTGGTTTCTAAGACATGCAGCTCATATTCCTCAAACCATGCTGCAAAAACGGTTTCACAGGCAACATCTGAGAGCAGGGAATCCGGTGCGGTCACGACAGAAATTGTTTTCCGTGTGCTTCCGGCATCTACGGAATCAAATAGTTCCTCTGGGAACAGAAAGCCGCATTCGGCCTGCTTTGTCGCAACCTCTTCCCGTAGACGCTCCGGGCTGTCAGCCATATAAAACAAAAAGAGTGAACGATCCGAAGCGGAATCCTCAATCAGCTTTTTACAGATTTTGGTGGAGATGGAATCGGCAGGGGAAGCATAGAGCGCAATCCGGGCAGATGAATAGTCTGTGGTTTCCAGTTTGGGAAAGAGAGCACACAGAAGCAGAATGCTGCCTGTAAGCAGATAGAGGGAGCGGCTTTTCAGTTGTCTTTTGCATAACAGAAACAGGAAGTTCATGTGGTATACCTCTTAGTTTTCCAAAATGTAAACAGTATAGATGCGCTCAATAAAATGAGGGCACCGATCAGACAGAAGCAGGAATAGTGTTGTTCTGGCCGAAAGCTTTGATCCAGAATGGAGCAGAAAATACGATGGCACCAAAAGACCGGAAGAAACGGACCTGTTTTTCCGCAAAGCTTTGGCAGAAAGGCAGATGGAAGGAGCAGACCGCAAAACAGGGTCATACCCAGACCAGAAAAAAACAGCCATAGAATACCTTCACTTCCTCGCCTTGGGACGGTAAAGCAGAATACTTCCAGAGCGGAGAACAGAAGCAGGGGAGCCATCAGGAGAAGCAGAGACCAAGGCAGAGAAGCTGCGTCCGAAAAAAGGACTGCAAGTGGAGTAAGGTTTATCGCAAGAATCGGAAGCACGGCAGCAAGGAGATTCTGTACAAAGATAACGGATAACCGGATCAGAGTGTGGGAAACCGGTGACAGTCCCATATGTATCCAAATATTTCGAACGGCATCATTTTCCTGAAACTGGACATGATAGAGCGTACCGCAGCAGAGGAAAAACAGTAAAAGCAGGGTGGCACCGTAAAAGACCGGAACGCGCAAAGTACCTGTCGCAGAAGCGATTTCGTCATGGAACAGGGATTCACGCAAAAATACAATGTGCAGACCGCGTCTGTTCAGGGTATCAAAAAGAGTCTGTAAATCTATGGAAAGGCCATAAGAGTTATACAGATCTGCTGCAGTATAGACTGCCGACTGGGCAGAACCGAGCAGGGATGCCCCGCTTTTTGTCAGCTCTGCAAGCAATGCGGCAGGAAGCCCTTCAGCATTCGAAAAGGTGACAGAAACCGGAAGATTTTCTCCGTTTAATATTCCGGTAAGTGTGCCGGAAGGAAGCTCGATCACTGCAATGACCTGACCGGAGGCAAGCTGTTTTTGTGCCTCTTCCTTTGAGACCTCCGTAAAGGTAAAAAGGGAGGATACGGACCGGAAACTTTCCAGATAGGAAAGTGTCAGAGAGGAGTCCAGTTCGGTATCCTCGTTGACAACCGCGATTTTTGTCATAGGCAGTTCACCGGACTGATACAGAGATTTCGTCAGTAAAAACAGCAGAGCAAAAAGAAGCCCAAGAAAGAAAAAGGATCCGAGAATAAGTTTCGGAAAAGCAAGCAATGACCGTTTGTATTCGGTTTTCATAAAGCGTAAAGCTACATTTCCCATGGCAGATATCCTTTCAAAACAAGCAATTCGCTTTGTTCCATTCTGTCAAGCATTTCATTTCCAAGCTGTTCCAGAGCTTCTTCTGTCAGTAGGAAGGGATTCCTCGAATTTTCAGCAGAAAAGGGAAACTCTGTTGCCGGAGCAGAAGCGGATGCTTCCAAAAACAGACTTCCGTATAGATGGAAACTTCCATAGGTATTTTTACAGATCAGCTCTTTTAGATTGATGCAGAGTGCTCCGTTATCGGATTCAGACAGAAGCACGGCATAATCCATGGTGAAAAGAGGAACGGAATCCGGCGTTTTTTCTGAGGGAGCATATAGGACTAACTGTCCGGTCAGTTGACCAGATAACTGTTCAGTCATTGGCTCTGTAACTGGCTGTATGAGTAGTGTGAAGGGATAGCTTTTTTCATGTATCACAATGTTTTGCTCATAATACAGACCTTCTATATCACCCTGTGGTGTCAGGGTCAGAAAAAAGGACTGACCGGAAGGGACTGTTATCTGATAAGTGTAGTTGTCATCCTTTGTGTGTTCAGAAGAAAGTAAAGTGATCTCTGCCTGACGCAGCAGTTCCCTATCTGGGAAAAGGAAATTTAACTGCCGCAAAAACGTATCCCGGACAGGTGTCTTATCCAAAAAGAGAGCACAGGAAAAATCTTCTGGTACCGTCATTTCCAGAAACTGAGGGAGAGGGGAGGCATTAAAGTCCTTTCCAAGAGAAGCCGGATTTACGGTAAACCAGAAATCAGACAATTCTGGTGAGTGTAGTGCCAGAAGGTTCGTATCCGTATAGAAGTCCAGATGACCATAAGGCTTCATCAGATAGGAAACCTCCGAATTGGAGAAAAAAGTATTCCGTTTGGTGTCCAGTACAAGCTCCGTTTCCAGTCCAAATCCCTCCAGATCCACCGGATCGAAAGAAAGCTCCTTTACCAGTTCTCCAGATGGCTCGAGCCGGTTGAGTGTCAGGGACAATGTACCGGAGAGAATTTCACTTTGAAGAAGTGTACCGGTGTGATTTTGACCAAAGGAGCGATACCATGCTCTTGTTACCGTCATCCGTGGAGAACGATAAAAGCGGACAGCGGAAAAAAGCCCTATGATTGCCAGAAAAAGCAAAACGGCACATATTATTTTTTTCCTGCTTTTTTTAGTAAGGTATTTCATCGGAAGATATCTCCTTTAGGGTTCCGTCTTTTAAGAATAGAAGAGAGGTACAAAGGAATAAATCCTCCTTTTCGTGTGTGGAGAGCAGGATGGTTCCTCCTTCTTTCAAATAGGCAGTAAGACAGTCATTCATTTGTCTTTTCATGGAAAAATCCAGTGCACTGCACGGTTCGTCCAAAAGCAGGAGCCTGGGGGAATTGGAAAATGCGCAGGCGAGGGAAAGTCTGCGTTTCATACCTCCGGACAGCTTTTTGACCGGAAGCTTATAAAAGGAAGCAATATCCAAAAGCTGCATCGGAGTAGAGGTAAGCATTCTTTCAAAATCCTTTCGATGTCCGTGAAAGCGGAGCAAAAGATTGTCTTTGGCGCTTAGCTCTTCAATTAAGGGATTTTCCTGCGGTACATACCCCAATAGAGAAGCATGGGAGGCAGAAGCTTTGAACGGGTCTCCATCCACTAATATTTTACCGCTGTTCGGTTTCCGTACACCTGCCAAAATGGAAAAAAGTGTGGATTTGCCACAGCCGTTATTGCCAAGTAATGCGGTACAGCTTCCAACAGGCAGTGAGAAGGAAATATTATCCAGTAATTTGGTTTTTTCCTTGGACTTACTATAAGAGAAGGATAAATTCTGTATTTCCAACAGAGGTTTCGGTTCGCTCATTTTTGTTTAGTAATCCTTTCGTATGCTTTTTGTATTTTAACATATTTGACAGAGGATTGACATATACATTTAGCAGGTAAGACAGGAGGTTTTTGGATGGGAAATTTTCACAGTAATACATACGATTTATACCGGGATATACAGAAACGCTGCGGCGGGGAGATATACATAGGCGTGGTGGGACCGGTCAGAACGGGAAAATCTACTTTTATCAAGCGGTTTATGGATCTTCTGGTGCTGCCGTATATGGAAGATGAAAATGCCAGAGTGCGGGCACAGGATGAGCTGCCGCAGAGTGCAGGCGGGAAAACGATTACGACGACAGAACCGAAATTTATTCCAAAAGAAGCAGCGAAGCTTAAGCTGAACGGGGATGTGGAAGTAAAGGTTCGTTTGATTGACTGTGTAGGTTATATGGCAGAGGGTGCGGCAGGTCATATGGAAAATGAAGCGGAACGGATGGTAAAGACCCCATGGTTTGAACAGGAAATTCCGTTCACACAAGCTGCAGAGATCGGAACGAAAAAGGTTATTACCGATCATTCTACGATCGGAATCGTAGTGACAACGGACGGAAGCTTCGGAGAGCTGGAAAGGGGAAGCTACCTTGTGCCGGAGGAGAAAACAATCACAGAATTAAAAAGGCTGCATAAGCCGTTTCTTGTCCTTCTAAACTCTGCCAAGCCCTACAGTGAAGAAACACGCAGACTTTCTGAAAGCATGCAGGAAAAATACGGGGTTAAAGTATTGCCTGTTAACTGTGAACAACTTAAAAAAGATGATATTCATATAATTATGGAGCAGGTATTGTATGAGTTTCCGGTGACCATGGTGGAATTTTACATGCCAAAATGGGTGGAAATGCTGCCATGCAGTCATCCCATGAAGACCGATATCATTGATAAGGTGCGGAAGCTCATGGTTGGAATTGATACGATTCAGGACGTGGTAGAAAAGCCTGTGGAGCTTTCCAGTGAATATGTCAGGCGTTTGAAAATTGACCAGATCAATATGGCAGATGGCTGTATCCGCATGAATCTGGACGTGGACGAAAGCTATTATTATGAGATGCTCAGTGAACTGATTGGGGAAGAGATTTCCAATGAATATCAGCTTATTACCAAGATGCAGGAATTTGCCAGAATGAAAAAGGAATATGTTAAGGTGCTGCATGCTGTGGAGGCGGTACGTCAGAAAGGATATGGTGTAGTAACACCGGAACGCAGTGAAATTACACTGGATAAGCCGGAGGTGATCAAACATGGAAGCAAATACGGAGTCAAGATCAAGGCGGAGAGTCCTTCCATTCATATGATACGTGCCAATATAGAGACTGAAATTGCACCGATTGTAGGAACGGAGCAGCAGGCAGAGGATCTGATCCGTTATATTTCGGATGCAGGGACTTCAGAGAAAGGTATTTGGGAGACCAATATATTCGGAAAGACCGTGGAACAGCTTGTAAATGACGGAATCACCGGCAAACTGGCTATGATAGGTGATGAAAGTCAGGTCAAACTGCAGGAAACCATGCAGAAGATTGTGAATGACAGTAACGGAGGTCTGGTCTGTATTATTATTTAAAGATTTGGGAAAATAATCAAAAGGTCTGTGGAGCAAAATGTTTCCATGGACCTTGCTTTTGTATGCTTGTGAAACATTCGGAATATTGTTATAATTGCAGTATAATTGTGCGGAAAGCTATAAAAAGGAGGAAAAAGATGAATCCGGATTATGAAAAGATTGTAAAATGTTATGAGAGTGTGAAAAAGAGAGTGGACTTTCAGCCAAAGGCAGCCATCGTGCTGGGGTCGGGACTTGGGGACTATGCGGATGACATACAGGTGGAAGCACAGCTTTCTTATCAGGAAATTGAAGGTTTTCCGGTATCTACTGTGCCTGGACATGCAGGAAAATTTATTTTTGGATATGTTGGTAATGTGCCGGTTGTCTGTATGAAAGGACGTGTGCATTTTTATGAGGGGTACCCGATTTCGGATGTGGTGCTTCCGACCAGACTGATGAAGATGATGGGAGCGGAAATTTTATTTCTGACGAATGCGTCTGGTGGAATTAATCCGGAATTTCATGCTGGAGATCTGATGTTAATTACCGATCATATATCCTGTTTTGCACCGAATCCGTTGATGGGAGCCAATATGGGTGAGCTTGGAGTACGATTCCCGGATATGAGTGAGGTTTATGACCGCGATTTACAGAAGATTATCCGCAATACGGCAGAAAAGGGAAATATTCCGTTAAGAGAGGGAGTTTACGTGCAGCTTACCGGTCCGTCCTATGAGTCTCCGGCTGAAATTCGTATGCTTCACGGATTTGGAGCCGATGCTGTTGGAATGAGCACTGTAGTAGAGGCGATAGCAGCAAATCATATGGGAATGAAAATCTGCGGCATTTCCTGTGTCTGCAACATGGCGGCAGGAATGAATGAAACACCGTTGTCACATATAGAGGTACAACAGGCAGCAAATGAGGCAGCGCCCCGGTTTAAAAAGCTTTTAACGGAATCGGTCATTCAGTTTGGAGCGCTTTAATAATGGAGTGCAAAGGGTATTGCAGGAAAGAGGAGAAAAAGATGGAGCTATTAAAACAGCAGGAACTTCCACTCATAAAGGCATGTATGGAAGCCCGGGAAAAATCGTATTCACCGTATTCTCATTTTCAGGTAGGTGCGGCACTGCTGACGAAAACAGGAAAAATCTATAAAGGCTGTAACATTGAAAATGCAGCTTACACACCGACTAACTGTGCGGAAAGAACGGCTTTTTTTCATGCGGTCAGTGAAGGAGAAAGAGACTTTGCGGCGATTGCAATCTGCGGCGGCACAAAGGGAGAACTGACAGCCTATACAGCACCCTGCGGTGTGTGCAGACAGGTCATGATGGAGTTCTGTAATCAGGATACCTTCCGGGTGATTCTGGTCAAATCAGAAAAGGAGTATGAAATATACATGTTGAAGGAACTTATGCCTTTTGGATTTGGACCTTCTGATTTGCAGTAAAAGATGCAATGTAACATTGACAGAATACTGCATGATTGTATACAATAGAACAAGGTCTTTCAGAAAAAACAAGGAGGAAAATGGAAGATGTTGGAGAAACTGTTTAAATTGAAAGAAAACCATACGGATGTAAAGACGGAGGTACTTGCAGGTCTGGCGACGTTCATGACTATGGCATATATCATCCAGCTCAATCCGAACCTGCTGACTAATTTTGCAGTAGGAACACCGCTGTGGAATGCTGTATTCCTTGCAACCGTATTATCTGCATTTGTCGGCACCCTGATCATGGCGTTGTATGCAAACAAACCGTTTGCACTTGCACCGGGTATGGGACTCAATTCCTATTTTGCTGTGGTTGTGACAAGTATTGCAGCTGCAACGGGAATGGCATATGAGGAGGCTTTTCATGGCGGACTTGCCATTATTGCAATTTCCGGTGTGCTGTTTACCGTGCTGACCTTATTTAAGGTACGTGAGAAAATCGTAGATGCGATTCCCAAGGCAATCCGTCTTGGTATTTCCGCCGGTATTGGTTTGATGTTAGTAAATATTGGTCTGACTTCGAATGCGGCTGTATATTATGCAGACGGTTCGCAGACTATGTTAGGCTTTTTCTCAGACGGAGCAAGCGCAACGAAAGCAGCAATGGGCGATGCCTACAGTACAATGATTCTGTATCTGATTACATTTTTTGTAGGTCTGTTTATGATCGTTGTCCTGAACCACAAAAATGTGAAAGGATCCATTTTGTTTGGAATGCTTGCAGCATCCATCGTATACTGGATCGGCTCTTTTGTTTTAGGCGGCAATCCGTTTGCATCCCTGCAGGGAGCGAGCTTTGTACCGCCGTTTGCAGATATGTTTGAGATGACATTCTTTAAATTCAATTTCGGGACATTGCTTTCTATGGGCTTTTTGTCAGCGATACTGACAATCATTTCTTTCTGTATGGTAGATATGTTTGATACCATCGGAACGCTGCTTGGTACGGCGAAGAAAGCCAATATGCTGGATGAGAACGGTGCAATGCCGGATATGAATAAGGCAATGCTTTCCGACTCCCTTGCAACCTGTGTAGGTGCATGTACCGGTACTTCTACGGTTACTACTTTTATCGAATCTGCAGCAGGAGTGGAAGAGGGCGGAAGAACCGGACTTACGTCTTTTGTAACCAGTATTTGTTTCCTGGCATGTATGTTTGTTGCACCGATTGCAGCCCTGATTCCGGCACCGGCTACCAGTGCAGCACTGGTATTTGTAGGAACCCTGATGATCAGTGCATTGAAGGAAGTAGATTATACAGACGTAGCAGGATCTGTTCCGGTTGTACTGATGCTTGTATTTATGATGTTTACCTCCAGTATCGGAAACGGTATTGGTATCGGTTTGATCTCTTACAGCATTATCAAGATTTTCCTTGGAAAGGCAAAGGATGTATCCTTAATTACGATTATACTTTCCCTGCTGTTTCTCGGAAAATTCTTTATTGTATTCTAATGGATAAGGAAAGGACTTAAGTTCCATGGCAAAAATTATTTTGACAGGGGACCGACCGACAGGAAGACTGCATGTAGGTCATTATGTCGGATCCCTGAAACGAAGAGTGGAATTGCAGAATTCCGGCAAATTTGACAAAATTTTTATTATGATTGCAGATGCACAGGCACTGACGGACAATGCCGACAATCCGGAAAAGGTGCGCCAGAATATTATAGAAGTGGCGCTGGATTATCTGGCATGCGGGCTGGATCCTGCAAAATCCACGATGTTTATTCAGTCGCAGGTAGCGGAACTTTGTGAATTATCATTTTATTACATGAATCTTGTGACTGTTTCCAGATTACAGAGAAATCCCACTGTAAAATCTGAAATCCAGATACGTAACTTTGAAGCCAGCATTCCGGTAGGCTTCTTTACTTATCCAATCAGTCAGGCGGCAGATATTACTGCTTTTAAGGCAACGACGGTGCCGGTTGGCGAGGATCAGCTTCCGATGCTTGAACAGACCAAGGAAATTGTGCGTAAATTCAATTCGGTTTATGGGGATACGTTAATTGAGCCGGAGATTCTTCTGCCGGATAATAAGGCGTGCCTGAGACTTCCAGGCATTGACGGAAAAGCCAAAATGAGCAAATCGTTAAATAACTGTATCTATCTTTCGGATACCGAAGAAGAGGTCAGAAAGAAGATTATGTCCATGTTTACGGATCCGAATCATTTAAGAGTGGAGGATCCGGGAAAGGTAGAGGGAAATCCGGTATTCATTTATCTGGATGCGTTCTGCAGAGAGGAGCAGTTTGCGGAATATCTGCCGGAGTATCAGAATCTGGATGAACTTAAAGAACATTATAAACGCGGTGGACTGGGAGATGTTAAGGTAAAGAAATTCTTAAATGCGGTTATGCAGGAGGAACTGACCCCGATCCGTGAGAGAAGAAAGTCCTTTGAAAAGGATATTCCGGAGGTTTACCGGATGCTTAAGAAGGGAAGTGACGAGGCCAGAGAGGTTGCGGCACAGACTTTGAGTGAAGTCAGAGCTTCCATGAAAATCAATTATTTCGATGATGAAGAATTGATTCGTGTACAGAGTGAACGGTTTAAAGACTGAGAAAGAATAAGTGGGAAGGAAAAATCCAGTGGGAAGTTTTCCTCCCGCTTTTCTTTTTTTGGAGAATAATTTTTCAGACTGAATACCCATGGAAGAAAACGTGAGCGCCTGGAAGAATATAATATAAGCGACAATGTATCAATAAAAACTTCCAAATATATTATAACTTGTGTTAAAATGAAAAAATCAGCATAAGAGGGAATGGCTGTTGTATCAAATGAGAATAATTTATAGATAGAAAGAAAAGAAGGAAAACGATATGGAAGTCATCGCATTTTTGGCTGTCCTGTTTGGTATTGTGGCTCTTTTTTTTGCAAATGGAGTCCGACAGGAGAAAAAATATTGGCAGAATGAAAAAAGACGTTTAAAAAACGCTTATGGAAAGCTTCCGGATAAGCAGTGGAAGCAGGAACAATATATGGGGATTGAGAGGTATCATGAGCGGCATAAAGACGGTTTTTCAATAGATGATATTACTTGGAATGATCTGGGGATGGATGCGATCTTTCATCGTATCGACTATACTCTTTCAAGGACCGGAGCGGAATATCTATATCATATGCTGCGAAGTCCGAAACAGCCGGAAGTGCTTGCAGAGCGGGAAAAGAAAATTGACTATTTCAGACAGCATGAAGAAGAGAGACTGTCACTTCAGCTGAAATTTGCCAGACTGGGAGGTATGGAAAAATATTCGCTGTATGATTATCTGGATAGGCTGTCAGAGTTAAAGGATCAGGGGAATCTGCGCCATTATATCTGTATCGTACTGCTTTTGGTTTCCGGGGCTGTTATGTGTGTTACACCGGGAATCGGAGGAGGGCTGTTTTTTCTGGTGCTTTGTTATAATATTTTTTCTTATCTGCACGAAAAAGGAAAAGTGGCACCCTATCTGACCAGCTTTACCTATATCCTCAGACTGTTTCATGCAACAGTGGAGCTGGAAAAACTGAAACTTTCAGGCATTCGTAAGGAAACAGAAGAACTTGCAAAAATAAGGAAAGAATTTCAGGGCTTCCGGAGAGGATCCGGTCTGGTAATGAGCATGGGTGGCAGCGCGGATCCGCTGGGGCTGATTCTGGATTATGTCAGGATGATCTTTCACTTTGATCTGATCCGTTTTTATCAAATGAAACATTTTTTGATGCAGCATATACCGGAAATAGACCGGATGATTTCCATTTGGGGTGAATTAGAACTGATGGTAGATATTGTAATGTTTCGGGCATCCTTGGAGCAGGAAGAAAAGGACTGGTGTCTGCCTGTTTTTGCAGAAGAGGGAGAGCATGAAAGAAATGCAGTATTTCTTATGGAAAAGGGCTATTACCCGCTTTTGACCAAGGCGGTGGGAAACAGTCTGGAAGTTTCGAAAGGTGTTCTTCTGACCGGTTCCAATGCGTCAGGGAAATCGACCTTTTTGAAGACCTGTGCAGTCAATATATTGTTCGCACAGACCCTTCATACCTGTCTGGCAGAAAAAATGGTGCTTGTGCCGGGAAGATTGTATTCTTCTATGTCGTTGAAGGATGATATTCTGGCAGGAAAAAGTTATTATATGGTGGAAATAGGAGCACTGAAGCGGATAATGGATGCTCGTCTTTCCTGTGGAGAAATGATTTACTGCTTTGTGGATGAGGTGTTACGTGGCACGAATACGATAGAGCGGATTGCGGCCTCCACGGAGCTTCTAAAGACATTAAATGGAGAGAAGATTCTTTGTTTTGCAGCAACCCATGATATGGAACTGACAGTACTTTTGTCAGAAGAATATGAGAATTATCATTTTGAAGAAGAAATGGGAAAAACGGATGTGCGTTTTTCCTATGAATTGAAAAAAGGAGCTGCATCTACACGTAATGCCATACGTCTGTTACAGATTATGGGCTATGATCGTGGTGTTGTGGAGCGTGCTGAAATGCGTGCAGAGGAATTTTTGCGTACTGGTATATGGAAGAGAGGAGTGTGAGGATAAAGATGAAGGTTACGATTTATACAGACGGTGCAGCCAGAGGAAATCCGGAGGGACCGGGCGGTTATGGGACAATCCTGCAGTATGTGGATACGAAGGGTATGTTGCATGAGAGAGAATATTCGGCAGGTTATAAGAAGACGACGAATAACCGGATGGAACTGATGGCGGTGATTATCGGTCTGGAGGCACTCAATAAACCGTGCGAGGTGGAGATCATTTCCGATTCCAAATATGTGACGGATGCCTTTAACCAGAACTGGATTCAGGGATGGATCAGAAACGGTTGGAAAACCAGTACAAAAAAGCCGGTCAAAAATCCGGATCTCTGGCTGCGGCTGTTAAAAGCAAAGGAACCCCACCGTGTCCGGTTTACATGGGTTAAGGGACATGACGGGCATCCCGAAAACGAGCGCTGCGATAAGCTGGCAACGACAGCGGCAGACGGGAATGCCCTTCTTGACGATACAATAGAATAAGTGGTATCATAGTATTATTCTAAACAAAGGAAGGGTTACGGCATGACTAATTTAATCGCATTTATCAATGAGTTTTTGGAGTATTTAGTGGTATTTGGTACAGCGGTCGTTCTGGTTCTGATTGGTGTGTTTGCCGGTATGAAAATGAGAAAACGGAAAGATGCGCAGAGTAGTACCTCATAAAATCAAATAGAATCAACATGGATTTGAAAAGAGGATGTTCCCTGTGGCGAACATCCTTTTTTCGCAGCCTGTGGAAGGTGATAAGAGATGGCAAGAGTAGGCAATCAGAAATGTAAATTACTGCATGTTCTGAAAATACTGAAAGAAAATACGGATGAAGCACACCCTATGACAATGGCAGAACTGATAGACCGGCTTGCGGAAGAAGGCATTGCCGCAGAACGCAAAGGAATTTACAGGGATATTGCCGAGCTGACGGATTTTGGCTATAATATCCGGCAGAAAAGGAGCCGGACAAACGGTGGGTATTATCTGGCGGAGCGAGAGTTTCAACTGCCGGAGTTAAAGCTTTTAGTGGATGCCGTACAGGCGTCCCGGTTTATTACGTTAAAAAAATCCAGAGAGCTGATTGCCAAAATAGAGGGGCTTGCGAACCGCTATGATGCAGTGCAGCTGCAAAGACAGGTCTATGTGGCAAACCGAATTAAGACCGGCAATGAAAGTATTTATCATACGGTGGATTATATACACCGTGCAATGCAGTCGAATAGGCAGATTTCTTTTTGCTACTTTGAGTGGACGGTAAAAAAGGAAATGCGTTTTAAGCGGAACGGAGAACGTTACCGGATCAGTCCTTGGGCGCTTACGGTGAAGGATGAAAATTATTATATGGCAGGCTATGACAGCGAAATGGGGATTTTAAAGCATTACCGCGTAGATAAAATGACAGATATCCGCCTGGAGGAAGAAAAACGATGCGGTGGGGAAAAATATGCTGGTCTGGATGTAGCCGAATATGCCAATAAGACCTTCGGTATGTTCGGGGGAGAAGAGGAAACAGTGACGATCGGCTGTGCAGACCGGTTGATTGGGGTCATTATGGACCGGTTTGGGACAGATGTTCCAGTCAGAGAACGGCAGGTGGGAGAATTTACCATTCGCGTAAAGGTAGTTGTCAGTGGACAGTTTTTTGGATGGCTTACAGGACTTGGAAAGGAAGCCAGACTGCTCGGTCCACCGCAGGTTGTGGAAAGCTATCACAAATATTTGAAGGAATTACTGGAAAACGAATAGAGAAAGGCATGGTAGAACGATGAAATTTCAATTTGCAGACAGAATGCAGGATTACGAAGAGGGTATCTTTCAGGTACTCAATGAAAAGAAGGAGGAATGTATAAAAGCCGGGAAAAAAGTTTATAATTTTTCAGTCGGTACACCGGATTTTCAACCGGCACCTCACATCATTCAGGCGGTGGCTGAAGCGGCAAAGCAGCCGGAAAATTATAAGTATGCGTTGACAGAACTGCCGGAACTGATTGAAGCAGTGATAGAACGTTTCCAAAAGCGTTATCAGGTGGAGCTTAAGCCGGAAGAAATTACTTCCGTATATGGTTCACAGGAAGGCATTGCACATATTGGATTGTCCCTGTGTGATGACGGGGATATTGTGCTTGTGCCGAATCCTGGCTATCCAATCTTTGGAATCGGACCGGCACTTGCCGGGGCGGATGTCGTGTCTTATGACCTGACGGAAGAAAACGGTTATCTGCCAAAACTACAGGAAATACCGGAGGAGATTTTGGAGAAGACAAAGTTTATGATTGTGTCCTATCCGATGAATCCGATCTGTAAGTGTGCACCGCACTGTTTTTATGAAGAACTGATACCATGGGCAAAGAAACATGGCATTATCCTTTTGCATGACAATGCTTATTCGGATATTATTTATGACGGAAGGGAAGGTATTTCGATTCTTTCGATTCCCGGGGCAAAGGAGATCTGTGTGGAATTTTACTCTCTTTCCAAGTCCTTTAATTATACGGGAGCCAGGATGGGCTTTTTAGTCGGTAATGAAAAAATTGTTCAGAATTTTAAAAAGCTTCGTTCCCAGATTGATTATGGTACCTTTCTTCCGGTGCAGTACGGAGCCATTGCGGCACTGACCGGACCGGATGATGCTGTCCGGGTGCAGTGTCAGGAATATCAGCGAAGAAGGGATGCACTTTGCGGAGGCTTTCGGGAAATTGGCTGGAATATTCCTGACAGTGAGGGTACGATGTTTGCCTGGGGACGTATACCGGAAACGTTTGGAGAGGATGATACCGCTTTTGTGATGGAACTGCTTCAAAAGACAGGCGTACTCTGTACACCGGGAAGCAGCTTTGGCAGTCTTGGAAAGGGATATGTGCGTTTTGCTTTAGTGCTTCCGGTGGAAACCATAAAAGAGGCTGTAAAAGCAGTGGAAAAGAGCGGGCTGATACGATAGTGTATAAAGGCTATATCCGTATGGAATTTTTTGGTTATATTGCTCCATTGACATACAACATGTTGTAGCATATACTGAAAAGTGCACTACAATATGTGGTGCAGTTTGGAGAATAACCTTTTCCCCGACACGGGAGAAGAAAAAGATAGAAAGAGTAACGGAGGACAAGGAGCATGGCAGTGGATATCGGGAAAATGGATAAAGAGAAGGATTATAGTCAGGAATTTCATACGAAAAAACCTGTTATGGTTGTAAAAAAGGATGGAAGCCGGGAAGAATTTAATGTACAGAAGGTGATCAGTGCGGTTGGAAAGAGTGCTTATCGTGCGTTGACCAAGTTTACAGAAGAAGAAAAGCGTCATATATGTGAGTATGTTATTGACAAAGTAAATGAACTGGAGCAGGAAGAAATACCGATTCCGATCATGCACAATATAGTGGAAAGTGCTTTGGAGGATGTGAAGCCCATTGTAGCAAAGAGTTACCGGGATTATCGAAATTACAAGCAGGATTTTGTACGGATGTTAGACGATGTGTATAAAAAGAGTCAGTCTATCATGTATATCGGTGACAAAGAAAATGCCAATACGGACTCTGCGCTTGTTTCCACCAAGAGAAGTCTGATTTTTAATCAGCTTAATAAGGAATTGTATCAGAAGTTCTTTATGACAACAGAAGAAATTCAGGCATGCCGGGACGGTTATATTTATGTTCATGATATGTCTGCCAGAAGAGATACGATGAACTGCTGCCTGTTTGATGTACAGAATGTATTGACCGGCGGTTTCGAGATGGGAAATATCTGGTACAATGAGCCGAAGACTCTGGATGTGGCATTTGATGTGATCGGAGATATTGTATTAAGTGCAGCAAGCCAGCAGTACGGTGGATTTACGGTGCCGAGTGTGGATATGATTCTGGAGCCGTATGCCGAAAAGTCCTATAATAAGTATGTAGAAAAATATAGGAAGCTTGGTGTTGAGAAAAACAGAGCTGAGGAAGAAGCCTATCAGGATGTAGTAAAAGAATATGAGCAGGGCTTTCAGGGATGGGAATATAAGTTTAATACGGTAGCTTCCAGCCGTGGTGATTATCCGTTCATTACGGTAACGGCAGGAACCGGAACCGGACGGTTTGCCAGACTGGCAACGATTTCCATGCTGAACGTGCGAAGAAAAGGACAGGGTAAAGCGGAATGCAAAAAACCGGTGCTGTTCCCGAAAATTGTCTTTTTATATGATGAAAATCTGCATGGTCCGGGCAAGCCGCTTGAGGATGTATTTGAAGCGGGTGTGGAATGTTCCGCAAAGACCATGTATCCGGACTGGCTGTCTTTGACCGGAAAAGGTTATATCGCCAGCATGTACAAGCAGTACGGCAAGATCATTTCTCCGATGGGATGCAGGGCATTTTTATCGCCGTGGTATGAGAGAGGAGGCATGTATCCGGCAGACGATAAGGATACACCGGTCTTTGTAGGGCGTTTTAATATCGGCGTGGTATCTTTGCATTTGCCAATGATTCTGGCAAAGGCAAGGCAGGAGAGCAGGGATTTTTATGAGGTATTGGATTATTATCTGAATCTGATTCGTAATCTGCATATTCGTACTTATGCTTATCTGGGAGAGATGCGTGCTTCCACAAATCCTTTAGCTTACTGTGAAGGCGGATTTTTAAATGGTAACCTTGGACTTCATGATAAGATTAAGCCGGTGTTGAAGACGGCAACCGCCAGCTTTGGAATTACGGCACTCAATGAGCTGCAGATGCTCTATAACGGCAAGTCGTTAGTAGAAGACGGAGCCTTTGCGTTGGAGGTTATGGAGCATATCAATGCCAAAATTGACGAGTTTAAGAAAGAAGATGGTAATCTGTATGCCATCTATGGAACGCCGGCTGAGAACCTGTGTGGACTGCAGGTAAAACAGTTTCGTAAGAAATATGGTATCATTGAGGGTGTTTCCGACCGGGAATATGTCAGCAACAGTTTTCACTGTCATGTTTCGGAGGATATTACACCGATTCAGAAGCAGGATTTGGAGGGAAGATTCTGGGAACTGGCCAATGGCGGTAAGATTCAGTATGTAAAATATCCGATTGATTATAACAGAGAAGCCATTCGGACACTGATTCGCAGGGCAATGGAGCTGGGATATTATGAAGGGGTCAATCTTTCACTGGCATATTGTGACGATTGCGGTCATCAGGAACTGGAAATGGATGTCTGCCCTAAATGTGGCAGCCGTAATCTGACCAAGATTGATCGTATGAACGGATATCTTTCTTATTCACGTGTACATGGAGACACGAGACTGAATGATGCAAAGATGGCGGAAATAGCAGAAAGGAAAAGCATGTAAACATGAGGTACCACAATATAACAAAGGATGATATGCTAAACGGGGACGGTCTTCGGGTCGTACTCTGGGTAGCAGGATGTTCCCATTGCTGTAAGGAATGCCAGAATCCGATCACCTGGGATCCGAATGGAGGGCTTCCTTTTGATGAGGCGGCAAAACAGGAAATTTTTGAACAGCTCGATAAAAGCTACATTTCGGGCATTACTTTTTCAGGTGGAGATCCGCTCCATAGTGCAAACCGTGGAGGCGTAAGAAGTCTGATGGAAGAAATCAAAGAAAAATACCCGGATAAGACAATCTGGCTTTATACGGGAGATGTGTGGGAAAACCTTGTACATGATTCGATACTGCAGTTTGTAGACGTTCTGGTGGATGGTGAATTTGTTCTGGAAAAGAGAGATACCAAGCTTCTATGGAAGGGCAGCTCGAACCAGAGAGTCATTGATGTGCAGGCCAGTTTAAAACAGCCGGATACGACGGTACCGGTATTACATTGCGGAGATTATGAATAAATGAAGACAATTCGGATTAAATATTTATCAGATAAAATTGACAAACTGGAAAAGATCTCAAAGGGTGACTGGATCGATCTGCGTGCGGCAGAGGATTTAGAGTTGAAAGCAGGGGAATTTAAACTGATTCCGCTCGGGATTGCAATGCAGCTTCCGGAGGGGTATGAGGCGCATATCGTGCCGAGAAGCTCCACTTTCAAAAATTTTGGTATTATCCAGACCAATCATCAGGGTGTGGTGGACTGCTCCTACTGTGGAGACAATGATCAGTGGTATATGCCGGCATATGCCCTGCGTGATACGAAGATTAACTGTAACGACAGAATCTGTCAGTTCCGTATCATGGAGAATCAGCCGGAGATTTCCTTTGAAGAGGTGGAACAGTTAGGGACACCGGACAGAGGAGGTATCGGAAGTACCGGTACGAAATAGATTGGATAGAACGAATAAAACGAATAGAAAAGCTCTTTTTCGGACATGCTAAGAAAAAGTGTCCGGAAGGGAGTTTTTTGAATGGAAAAAATGAACAGCAATCTAGCTGATACGATGAAATATCTGGAAAAGCATCTGCATGTAAACGAAAGCTTTGATCTGGTGTACCGGGTTATAAATGTGGGCGGAAAAAGGGCTTGTATTTATTTTATTGATGGGTTTTGTAAGGACGAAATGATGCAGAAAATGCTGCAGTATTTCATGGGGCTTAAGCCGGAGGAGCTGCCGGAGGATGTGCATGAAATGTCCAAGGGCTTTGTACCGACCGTGGAGGTGGATCTTTCGGATGAATGGGAACAGATCACCTACAACATTTTTTCCGGCGTGCTGGCACTGCTTATTGACGGCTATGAAAAGTGTATCCTGATCGATTCGAGAACCTATCCGGCAAGAAATGTTTCAGAACCGGAAAAGGATAAAGCGATGCGTGGCTCCAAGGATGGCTTTGTAGAGACGATTGTGTTTAATACGGCACTCATACGGCGCAGAATCCGCAGTGAGGAGCTTCGTATGGAAATGCTCCATGCCGGCAAGTCCTCCCAGACGGATATTGTTCTTTGTTATATGGATTCCCGGGTGAATCAACGGTTTCTTGCGGAAATCAGAGAGCGTATATCCAATATACAGGTAGATGCACTGACGATGAATCAGGAAAGTCTGGCAGAGTGTCTTTATCATAAAAAGTGGTACAATCCTTTTCCTAAATTCAAGTTTACCGAGCGTCCGGATACGGCAGCGGCACAGGTTTTGGAAGGAAATATTATTATTTTAGTGGATAATTCTCCGTCCGTTATGATTACACCAACTTCTGTTTTTGATGTGATCGAAGAGGCGGATGATTATTATTTTCCGCCAATTACCGGAACCTACCTGCGGTTGTCACGCTTTCTTATTTCATTGCTTGCCTTTTTTCTGACTCCGACTTTTGTATCGCTGATCCAGAATCCGCAGTGGATACCGGATTCCTTTTCTTTTATTCTGCTAAAGGAATCGCCGAATATTCCGGTGGTATGGCAGTTTTTAATGGTGGAACTTGCTCTGGATGGGCTCAGGCTGGCTGCTGTTAATACCCCTAATATGTTAAATACTCCGCTTTCGGTTATGGCGGCACTGGTATTAGGAGAATTTTCGGTTAAGAGTGGGTGGTTTTCTTCGGAGGTCATGCTCTATATGGCATTTGTTGCCATTGCCAATACGACCCAGGCAAACTACGAGCTTGGCTATGCCATTAAATTTATGCGTATTCTGACATTGATTCTTACCCAGTTTTTTGGTGTATGGGGCTATATTGCAGGAGTTGCAGTTTTAGTCATAGCGATTGTATCCAACCGTACCGTATCAGGAGAAAGCTATATTTATCCACTCATTCCGTTGGAGTGGAAAAAGTTGTGCAGAAGATTGTTCCGGCTCAGGCTTCCGGATGCAGTTCCGTCCAGAGAACATCCGGAAAAGAAAAAAGGAAACGGCAGGATGTAGCAAAAGCAGGTTTTCGTGATAAATCTTGTCCTTTCTGCCGGAAGGTGATACAATCAAATAATTAGAATAGAGAAGGAGCAGGAATATAAGGATGGAGTCTTTCAAGCTGATTACAGACACGACAGCGGATCTGCCGAAAAGCTATTTGGAGGAGCATAAGGTCGGATGTATGTTTGTACCTTATGCAATAGAGGAAGTTGTTTACGGTTACCGGAATGAAATGGAGCCAAAAGAGTTTTATGCAGGGATGAAGACCGGTCTCATGCCAACTACTTCCCAGATCAATCCGGAAGAAATGAAGTCATATTTTAGGGAATATTTAAAGGAAAATAAAAATTTGCTTTATCTGGCATTTTCTTCCGGTCTGAGCGGAACTTATAATAATGCAAGACTTGCAGCAGAAGAAATAATGGAAGAACAGGATTGTAAGATTCTGGTTGTTGATACCAGATGTGCATCCATGGGTGAGGGACTTTTAGTCCATAAGGCTGTACAGCTTAAGGAAGCCGGAAAGAGCATGGAAGAGGTGGCAGAATGGACATTGCAGAATGTCAGTCATCTTGTACATGTTTTTACTGTGGATGACCTGAATCATTTATACCGCGGAGGCCGTGTCAGCAGGGCGGCTGCCGTCGTCGGTACGATTGCAGGCATTAAACCGATACTGCATGTGGATGAGGAAGGACATTTGGTAGCAGTCAGTAAGGCAAGAGGACGTAAAAAGTCCTTACATATGCTGGTAAATTATATGGAAGAACACATGAAAGGTTTTGAAGCCCAGAATGATATTGTATTTATCAGTCATGGAGATGCCCTGCAGGATGCAGAGGCGGTACGGGATGAAATCAAAGAACGTTTCGGGATTGAGAATTTTATGATCAATTATATTGGTCCTACGATAGGAACACATTCGGGTCCGGGAACAATCGCATTATTTTTTATGGGACAGAGCAGATAAGTTGGGATGATTGATTTCAATCTGGAAAGGAAGGATGGGACAATGGAAAATAAAAATGTTTGGGAAACCTATAATGAGAAGCAATTAAAAGAAGTAGAAGCGTTATCGGCAGAATACCGCTTTTTTCTGGATCATGGCAAGACAGAGCGTGAATGTGTGGATACTATCGTTAATATGATCGAAAAAGAAGGGTATACAGAACTTCAACAGGCTATAAAGACCGGGAAAAAACTCTCCTGCGGGGATAAGATCTATGCGGTTGGAATGAACAAAGCGATTGTGATGTTTCAACTGGGCAGAAGACCGATCGCAGAAGGCATGAATATACTGGGAGCGCACATAGATTCTCCGCGCATCGATGTGAAACAGAATCCGCTCTACGAGGACTCCAATATCGCTTATCTGGATACCCATTATTATGGAGGTATTAAGAAGTATCAATGGGTAACGCTTCCGCTTGCGATTCATGGTGTGATCATCAAAAAAGATGGCACGACGGTAGAAGTAAATATCGGAGAAGAAGAGGATGATCCGGTTTTTTTTATTTCGGATCTTTTGGTTCATCTTGCGGGAGAGCAGCTTGATAAGAAGGCGGCAAAGGTCATAGAAGGAGAGGCATTGGATCTGATTGTTGGAAGCAAGCCGCTTATGCTTAAGCAGGAGAAAAAGGACGCTGAAGATGAGAAAAATGCGGCAAAGGATGCGGTAAAAAAAGGCGTTCTGACGATTTTAAAGGAGCAGTATGAGGTAGAGGAAGAGGATTTTATCTCTGCGGAGTTAGAGATCGTTCCGGCAGGCAAAGCGAGAGAAGCCGGTCTGGACCGCAGCATGATCTTAGCTTATGGACAGGATGACAGAGTGTGTGCGTTCCCTTCCGTAAAGGCTTTGTTAGAGACAGGAGAAACCGAGCGGACTGCCTGCTGCATTTTGGTGGATAAAGAAGAAATCGGCAGTGTGGGTGCGACCGGAATGCAGTCCAGATTCTTTGAAAATATGTTGGCAGAGGTTATGGAGTTAGCCGGAGAGTACAGTGAGTTAAATATCAGAAGGTGTCTGGCACGCTCGAATATGCTTTCCTCGGACGTCAGTGCAGCATATGACCCTTCCTATGCTGCAGCATTTGAAAAGAAAAATGCTGCCTATATGGGAGGCGGAATGGTATTTAATAAGTTTACCGGTGCCAGAGGCAAGAGCGGTTCCAATGATGCAAATGCAGAGTATATGGCACACATCCGTCAGATTCTGGATGAGAAGCAGGTCGTATTCCAGACTTCGGAACTGGGAAAGGTAGATGTGGGAGGCGGAGGAACCATCGCCTATATTCTTGCATTATATGGAATGAATGTGATTGACAGTGGTGTGGCTGTTCTGAATATGCATGCACCGTGGGAAGCGACAAGTAAGGCAGATATCTATGAGACCAAGCGGGGCTATCAGGCATTTTTGGAAGGAGCTTCCTTATAGGAAGAACGTAAGATAGAATGGAACAATTAAGAAAAAATGATTTTTATTTTGAACTTCCACAGGAACTGATCGCACAGGATCCGTTAGAGGACAGGAGCGCATCCAGACTGTTGTATCTGGAGAAGGACACCGGAAAAACAAAGGATTTGACCTTTCGGAATGTATTGGACTATTTGAATCCGGGAGACTGTCTGGTGTTAAATAATACGAAGGTTATTCCGGCAAGACTGCTTGGTCAGAAGGAGGATACCGGAGCTGCTATTGAAATCCTGCTTTTGAAGCGCCGGGATAAGGATGTGTGGGAAACTCTTGTAAAGCCCGGAAAGAAGGCAAGACCCGGTGCCAGAATTGTATTTGGAGACGGCAGACTGCGGGCAGAGGTTACAGAGGTTGTAGAAGAAGGAAACCGTCTGGTCAGATTTGAATACGAAGGAATCTGGGAGGAGGTACTGGACAGTCTCGGGGAAATGCCGCTTCCGCCATACATAACCCATAAGCTTCAGGATAAGAACCGTTATCAGACCGTTTATGCCAAATATGAAGGTTCGGCAGCGGCACCGACCGCAGGTCTTCATTTTACAGAGGAACTGCTTGATAAAATCACAAAAAAAGGAATCCATATCGCCTATGTAACACTGCATGTGGGACTTGGAACTTTCCGTCCGGTCAAAGAAGAAAATGTTCTGGAGCATCATATGCACTCGGAATATTATCAGATTACAAAGGAAGCAGCGGAGACGATCAATCAGGCAAAGGAGAGTGGGCACAGAGTAATTTGTGCAGGAACGACCAGCTGCCGTACGGTAGAAAGTGCAGCGGATGAGAATGGAAGACTTTCGGAATGCAGCGGAAATACGGAAATCTTTATTTACCCGGGATATCGCTTTAAGGTGTTGGATGGTCTGATTACGAACTTTCATCTGCCGGAATCGACGCTTGTCATGCTGGTTTCAGCTCTTGCGGGAAGAGAACAGGTGCTGGAAGCATATAAACATGCTATTCAGGAGAAATACCGTTTCTTTTCCTTTGGGGATGCGATGTTGATTTTGTAGCAAAGTGTTGCAGTTTAATGAAAAAACAATAAGATAAAATAGAAGATTCTATTGTGTACGGAGAGGAGACAGGAATATGGATGAGCGCAGAAAAAGTAAAAGGCTGGAATTAAATTCCAAGCTGATTTTAAAGCGGTTGGATAATGAGAAGCAGGAGGAAATTGGCATTGAGGTGGATGATCTTTCAAAGACCGGAGTCGGTTTCCGGTGTGAAATGCCACTTACAATCGGCGCGGTCTATGAGGGATTTTTGACCATCTGGACAAAGGAAGTGATTCATGCCCTTATTGAGATTGTACGTATTGAAAAAACACCGGATGGTTATGTGTATGGAGCAAGCTTTGTGGGAATGCCGGATATGGATTCCGGTCGTATTGAAATTTATCAGACGGTACAGGATAATATAAAGTAATTATGCTCTTGTAAGCATCATAATAGAGATATGGAAAACAAAAAGCAGGAAAGCTCCTGCTTTTTTGTTTTCCAGTGTTTTGACAGAAACGCTGCCTTTTGAATGTATGGTATGGTTGACTCAGCGGATGCTTAGTCTATTTAAATCCTCATAGAAGGCAGGATAACTGATGTTCACGCATTCCGCTCCGGTAATCTCAGTGTTGCCGTCAGCTATAAGGGATGCAACAGCGAAGCTCATGGCAATACGGTGATCTGCTTTGGAATCAATGACAGCACCGTGCAGGGGAGAGCCGCCTGTAATAATCATACCATCCTCAGTTCCTTCTACTTTGACGCCCATGGCAGTGAGGTTTTCGACCATAACATCGATGCGGTTTGATTCCTTGACACGAAGTTCAGATGCATCACGGATGATAGTTGTGCCTTCTGCACATGCTGCCATAACAGCAATGACAGGAAGTTCGTCAATCAGGGTGGGAATCAGGTCTCCTTCTATGATGGTCCCATGCAGGGAACTGTGTTTTACAAGCAGGTCGGCAGTCGGTTCTCCCTCATGGTTTTCATTCAGCAGAGCGATTTTTCCGCCCATTGCCCGTGCGACTTTCAGAATACCGTTACGGGTCGGATTGATTCCCACATTGCGGATCAGAATTTCGGCACCAGGAACCAAGAGCCCGGCAGCAATAAAATAAGCAGCAGAAGAAATATCGCCGGGGACACAGATTTTCTGACCATGCAGAGCAGGCTGCGGCAGAATCGTTACTGTTTCATTTTGGACAGATAATTCTGCACCAAAATTTTTCAGCATAATTTCCGAGTGATTGCGGCTGATGGCAGGTTCTGTGACGCTGGTTGGTCCGTCGGCGTAGAGCCCTGCCAACAGGATTGCAGATTTTACCTGAGCAGAGGCAACCTTGGAGTTATAGTGGATACCATGCAGACTGGAACCTTTTATGGTAAGCGGAGCACAATCGTTTCCGTGAACGCTTTGAATATCAGCGCCCATCATGGAAAGAGGTTCGATAATACGGCGCATGGGGCGTTTCTGGATGGAAGCATCCCCGGTCAGAGTAGTTGTGAACGATTGACCGCTTAAAATACCGGAAATTAGTCTTGTAGTAGTACCACTGTTGCCACAGTCAAGAATGTCGGATGGAGCCTGTAAACCATGCAGACCACGTCCTTTGATTATAATGCGTTCCGGTGTATTTTCGATGTTGATTCCGAGTTTACGGAAACAGTCAATAGTGGAAAGACAGTCCGCTCCCTGTAAAAAATTTGTGACTTCTGTTGTGCCTTCGGCAAGAGCCCCAAACATAACAGCACGGTGGGAGATGGATTTATCTCCGGGTATGGTTACTTCTCCACGCACAGAGCGTACTTTTTGAAATTCCATAATGAAAAACCTCGCAAAATCAGAATAATATATTGTTGTTTATCCGGATAGCCGGACTGAATCGAATGGATGGGATATTAACGGTCTCCAATGGGATTATAGCCGCGCAGGGTCAAAAGGCTGACCGCTTTTTCAATAGCAGATTCCTCCCAGAACTCGATTCGCAGAACGCCCTGCTCAAATTCACGGTTATGTATGATACCGATATTTTTGATACTGATCTGGTGGAAGGCGAGTATGGTTGCAATCGATGCCAGAGCACCCGGTTCATCGGGAATATCCACGTAAACCGCATAGGATTTTTTGATCGGACCGCTGGATGCCTCCAGAAACGAATCACGATATTTCCGTCCACGGTCAAAAAAATCGTACAATGCCGTCCCGTTTTGGGTACACAAATTTTGCCGTACCGTCTGAAGGGAAGTGATATAGCGGTCTAAAAGGCTGACGATGTTGTCTGCATTGGTCAGGCAGATCTGCTGCCACATTTCCGGAGAGGAGGAGGCGATACGGGTAATGTCCTTAAAGCCTCCGGCAGCAATCATTTTCATAATCCCGTCTTCGCTGTCACTGTCATGTACCAGATTGACCAGACTGGATGCAATCACGTGGGGAAGATGGCTGACACCAGCAGTGACAAAATCATGTGTTCTGTAATCAAGCACAAGAGGAATGGCACCGATGGTGCGGACCAGTGACTGAAAACGCTTTAGATTTCCGGCAGGAGATTCTGCGGTTGGAGTCAGAATATAATAGGCATTTTCCAAAAGTCCTTCCTTGGCATTCGGATAGCCAAAACGTTCACTTCCCGCCATGGGATGTCCGCCAATAAAGAAACGGTCCAGACCTTGAGCATGGATATGGACATGGATATCCGTTTTGACGCTTCCTACATCGGTCAGAATGGCACCTGCCTTTAACAACGGTTTGATGGCTGCAAGATTCGCGGCATTATGGGAGACCGGAGCGCAGAGAAAAATAATATCACATTCGGAAAATTTATCGGATATGACAGAAAAAGTACAGTCACTGACTCCTTCTTCAAGCGAAAGCGAAAGTGCTTTTTCGTTGATATCATAGGCATATATGCGTGTATCCGGCAAAAAGCGGCGGATTGCTTTTGCAATAGAGCCGCCAATCAGCCCAAGACCGATAAAGCCGCAGGTAAGTTGTTCCATAATTTTGTCCTCGATATAGTCTGTTTTTTTATAAAAATATTTTTTTTCAGATGGATGGTCAGATAGTACGGTTCATAAGAGCCGCAAATGGTCTGATTTCTTCCATCAGTCTGTCGAATTTCTTAAAGGTCAATGACTGGGGACCGTCGGAGAGCGCGTGCGCCGGATCGTTATGTACCTCAATCATCAGACCGTCTGCATCGGCTGCAACCGCTGCCCTTGCCATAGACGGTACATATTTATAAGCACCGGTGGAGTGAGACGGATCGACGATAATCGGCAGGTGTGTCCGCTCCTTCATGACCGGAACGGCACTCAGATCCAGTGTATTGCGGGTAGAAGTTTCATAAGTACGGATACCGCGCTCACATAATACGACATTCGGATTTCCTTCTGCAATAATGTATTCGGCGGCATTTAACCATTCGTCAATTGTAGCGCATAGGCCTCTTTTTAGTAAAACCGGAAGACCGGAACGACCGGCTTCCTTTAACAGATAAAAGTTCTGCATATTGCGGGCACCGATCTGAATCATATCCACATATTTTACTGCGGCATTGATGGCATCCAGGCTGACTACCTCACAGATGGTAGCAAGTCCGGTTTCTGCCTTGGCAGTCTGCATATAGCGCAGACCTTCTTCCTCCAGCCCCTGAAAGGAATAAGGAGAAGTACGGGGCTTGTATGCACCGCCACGCAGAATGTTGGCGCCAGCAGCTTTTACATTGCGCGCAATGGTTAAGAGCTGTTCTTCGGTTTCCACGGCGCAGGGACCTGCCATTACCGTGAGAGTTCCGGGACCAATCTGGGTATTGCCGACAGGAATGACAGAAGGTTCTGGATGAAATTTACGGTTGGCAAGCTTATAACTCTCTGTTACCGGAACAATTTTTTCCACATCTTTAAAGCTGGCAAGGTTTTCCGTAGCCAGCTTTGCTTTGTTACCAACAATACCAATAATCGTGGTTTCTTCGCCTTTGGAAAGATGTGTCTGCAGTCCGTTGGATTCTATATAGGATGTGACAATGCGGATGCTTTCCTCGGTCGCATTGGGTTTCATGACGATAATCATATCTTATTTCCTCTTTTCTTTTTTCTGGCTAAATACATATAAATATAAGTATAAATACTTGTAATAATATAACACTGCAACGTGCGAAAGTCAATCACTATACAATAAAAAGAAATTGTTAGAAATGTTCAAATTAACTTGTAAAATAGATAAATGTTTAGTAAAATATACCTATCGGGGAGAATGGAGAGACTAAAAGCTTCCGAAAAGTCTTGGCAGAATACCCAAATACATCATAAAAACGGAGGAATTCATATGAACGTTTACACAACAGACAAGATTCGTAACGTAGTATTGCTTGGACACGGCGGATGCGGAAAGACCAGTCTGGCAGAAGCGATGGCTTATCTTTCCGGCATTACCTCCAGAATGGGAAAGGTCGATGACGGCAATACGGTCAGCGATTTTGGAAAAGAAGAGCAGAAAAGAAAGTTTTCAATTTCCACTTCCGTAATTCCAATCGAATGGCAAGGCTATAAAATCAATATTCTTGATACACCGGGTTACTTTGATTTTGTAGGTGAGGTTGAGGAGGCTGTCAGTGCAGCCGGAGCGGCAATCATTGTGGTTAACGGAAAATCAGGTATGGAGGTCGGTACGGAAAAAGCATGGGAACTTTGTGAAAAATATAAACTGCCTCGTTTTATTTATGTAGATAATATGGATGTGGATAATGCTTCTTTTAGACAGGTCGTAGAAGATATGACTGAAAAATATGGTAAGAAGATGGCACCGTTTCATCTGCCGATCCGTGAGAATGAAAAGTTTGTGGGCTATGTCAATGTAATCAGCGAGACCGGTAACCGTTGGCAGGGTAAAGAGGTTGTGGAATGTGAAATTCCGGAATATAACAAAGCCAATCTTCAGATCTGCCGCGATACGTTGATGGAGGCTGTGGCAGAGACCAGTGAGGAAATGATGGACCGCTATTTCAGTGGAGAGACTTTCTCAGAGGCAGAGATCAGAGCGGCACTTCGTACAAACGTCTGTGAGGGTTCCATTGTACCGATGATGATGGGTTCCAATACATTATGTCAGGGTATTTATACGATGCTTGATGATATCATTAAATATATGCCGAGCCCGGAAAACCGTGAGGTAGCTGGCATTAATATGAAGACGAATGAAATCTATCATGCAGACTATGATTTCTCCAAATCCAAATCCGCGTATATCTGGAAGACGATTGCCGATCCGTTTATTGGAAAGTATTCTTTGATCAAGGTCAATTCCGGTGTACTGAAATCAGATGATTTGTTGTATAATGATGAGAAGGATATTGAAGAGAAGGTTGGAAAAATCTATGTACTGCAGGGAAATAAACCGATTGAGGTACCGGAGTTGCATGCAGGTGATATTGGTGCTTTGGCAAAGCTGACCGGAGCCAGAACCGGAAATTCACTGTCGACAAAGGCAGTTACGATCCGTTACGGCAAAACAGAAATTTCCACACCATATACCTATATGAGATACAAACCGAAAAACAAGGCGGATATTGATAAGATTTCACAGTCGCTGCAAAAAATGATGCACGAGGATCAGACTTTAAAGGCAGTAAATGATTCGGAAAATCGTCAGACGCTGCTTTACGGTATGGGTGATCAGCATTTGGAAATTGTGGTCAGCAGGCTGTTAAATGAGTATAAGGTGGAAATTGAACTGGAGAAACCTAAAGTAGCTTACCGTGAGACGATTAAGAAAATTTCTGATGTGGAATATAAATACAAGAAACAGTCCGGTGGTCACGGACAGTATGGTCATGTCAAGATGAAGTTTGAGCCGTCCGGAGATCTGGAAACACCTTATGTCTTTGAGCAGATCGTGGTCGGTGGTGCGGTACCGAAGAATTTCTTCCCGGCAGTGGAAAAGGGTCTGCAGGAATCCGTTTTAAAGGGACCGATGGCGGCATATCCGGTTGTTGGTGTAAAGGCTGTCTTATATGACGGCTCCTATCATCCGGTGGATTCTTCGGAAATGGCATTTAAGATGGCTACGATACAGGCATTTAAGAAAGGCTTTATGGAGGCACATCCGGTTCTGTTAGAGCCGATTGCCAGCCTGAAGGTGACGGTACCGGATGCGTATACCGGTGACATTATGGGAGATCTGAACAAAAGAAGAGGACGTGTACTTGGCATGAATCCGGTAGCCGGCGGAAAACAGGTTATTGAAGCGGATATTCCGATGACAGGACTTTTTGGTTATTGTACGGATCTTCGTTCCATGACAGGAGGGCGTGGAGAATTCTCCTACGAGTTTGCACGCTATGAGCAGGCTCCTTCCGATGTACAGGAGAAGGAAGTGGCAGCAAGAGCCAGCAAGGTCGCAGAAAACAGTGAAGAATAAAGGTTTTGGATTTTGAAAGGTGTAAAAACCCCGGTGGACTTATTGGTCTGCCGGGGTTATAATATTGCTTAGCGGCGCTTCAAGGAGCGCCATGGGAAGGAGTTAAAATAGCATGAAAAAAGTTATGAAGTATGTTTTATCGGTATTGTTTGTATGTGTAGCATTGTTCGTCTATTATTATATAAATTTGCCGGCAGTCAATATTCATGCGGTAGGGTTTTGGTATGCACTGTTGTTTATTCTGGTGCTTTTGATGGTGCTCTATATTGTACGTAAAAACAGAAAGAATTTTATCTTATCTAAGGATTGGAAACCGGAGCTTGATCTTAAAAAAGCAAAGGGACTCAGACTGTTAATGGTACTGACGGGAGTGGTGTTTGTTATTTATCTGGCAGGAAATATTTTATCTTCGCCCTTTGTGAATGCCGCAAAATATCAAAAACTATTGACGATTGAGAAACGTAATTTTGCGGAGGATATCAAGGAAGTAGATTATAATACGATTCCCCTTCTGGATAAAAATTCGGCAGCACTGCTGGGAGAGCGGAAGATGGGCAGCATGGTTGATATGGTATCCCAGTTTGAGGTCAGCAATGACTATTCCCAGATTAACTATAATGGCAGACCGGTGCGTGTAACACCGCTTTCCTATGCAAATACAATCAAATGGCTGACGAATCAGAGTCAGGGTATTCCGGCATATATCCGTATTGATATGGCGACACAGGATACGGAGTGCGTGAAACTCAAAGAGGGAATACGCTATTCTAAATCCGAGCTGTTCAATCGGAATATATACAGACATTTACGTTTCAATTACCCAACCTATATTTTTGACGATCAGATTTTCTTTGAAATTGATGAGGAAGGAACGCCGTTCTGGGTTTGCCCTGTTAAAAAATTTAATATTGGACTGTTCGGCGGACAGACGGTAGACCGTGTTGTGCTCTGTAATGCGGTTACGGGAGAATGTGTCGACTATGATGTGACAGAGGTGCCGCAATGGATTGACAAGGTATATTCGGCAGAGCTTCTAATGAAACTGTATGATTATTCCGGTATGTTGAAACATGGTTACTGGAACAGCGTGCTGGGACAGAAGGATTGTCTGGTGTCGACCAACGGCTATAATTATATCGCGTTGGATGATGATGTATGGGTTTATACCGGTGTAACGAGCGTTAGTGGTGACCAGTCCAATGTCGGATTTGTACTGATGAATCAAAGGACAATGGAGACCAGATTCTATGAGGTGGAGGGGGCAATCGAGGATTCTGCCATGGCGTCTGCGGAAGGTCAGGTACAGAATCTGGGGTATCAGGCAACGTTTCCGCTGCTTTTAAATATTGCAGATGAACCGACTTATTTTATGGCATTAAAGGACAGCGGCGGACTGGTTAAGAAATATGCCATGGTCAATGTCCAGAAATACCAGTGGGTTGCGATTGGAGATACGATACAGGAGTGTGAGAAAAATTACAGCGAACTGTTGAGCACAAATGGCATTGTCAGTCCGAAGGCAGAGGAACTGAAAAAGGTAAGCGGCAGAATTGTTTCCATCGCACCGATCGTACTGGAGGGTACGACACACTATTATATTTGTCTGGAAGGAAAAGAAGATATTTATGATATTGATATGTCGCAAGAGAGTCTGATCGGCATTGTGAGGTATCAGGTCGGTGATACCGTGAAGTTCCAGTATACAGAAGGCTATGGACTGCAAAAGGTAAAGGTATTGGAATAGATGATAAATGGGATAGAAGGTGTTGGAATAACCTTGACATCCTTTTATAAAGAGGATAAAATAAGCGATAGTTTAAAGAAAACCAAAAGACAGGGAAGAGGAATCGATCATGGCAGTACCATATAATCACAGAGAAGTGGAACAGAAATGGCAGGCTGTTTGGGATAAGGAAAAGGCATTCAAAACATCGGATGATTATTCCAAACCGAAATATTATGCTCTTGTAGAGTTCCCGTATCCGTCAGGACAGGGACTTCATGTAGGACATCCGAGACCGTATACCGCCTTGGATATTGTAGCAAGAAAGAGAAGAATGCAGGGTTATAACGTATTATATCCGATGGGATGGGATGCGTTTGGTCTTCCGACCGAAAATTATGCAATTAAAAATCACATTCACCCGAAAATTGTAACCAGGAACAATGTGGAGCGTTTCAAAAATCAGCTGCACTCCCTTGGATACTCGTTTGACTGGGATCGTGAAATCAATACAACAGATCCAAATTATTATCATTGGACACAGTGGATTTTCCTGAAATTATTTAAGGCTGGTCTGGCGTATAAGAGTGAGATGCCGATCAACTGGTGTACTTCCTGCAAGGTTGGTCTGGCAAATGAGGAGGTTGTCAACGGTGTCTGTGAACGCTGTGGTTCCGAGGTTGTACGTCGGGTAAAAAGCCAGTGGATGTTAAAAATAACAGAATATGCAGACAAACTTATTCAGGGACTGGATACCGTGGATTATATTGAGCGTGTAAAAGTGTCCCAGAAGAACTGGATTGGCAAGTCCGAAGGTGCAGAGGTAGATTTCTGCATCAAAGGAAAAGAAGATAAGCTGCGTGTTTATACGACAAGACCGGATACTCTGTTTGGAGCGACCTATATGGTTGTCTCACCGGAACACCCGATTATTGACAAATATAAAGATGAAATCAAAAACTGGGATGCAATCATGGAATACCGTGCGCAGGCAGCCAGAAAATCTGATTTTGAGCGTACAGAGCTGGCAAAGGATAAGACTGGTGTTGTTCTGGACGGACTGACTGCAATCAATCCGGTAAACGATACCGAAATTCCAATCTGGATTTCGGATTATGTATTAATGACTTACGGTACGGGTGCTATTATGGCGGTTCCGGCACATGATGAAAGAGACTGGGATTTTGCCAAGAAATTTGGTCTTCCGATCATTGAGGTAGTAGCCGGAAGCAAGGTCAGTGTACAGGAAGAGGCATTTACGGATGTGGCAACCGGCACCATGGTAAATTCGGGCTTTTTAACCGGGCTGTCCGTGGAAGAGGCAAAAGAAAAGATCAAGGATTTCCTGAGCGAAAAGGGAATCGGACAAAGAAAGACAAACTTTAAATTGAGAGACTGGATATTTTCACGTCAGCGTTACTGGGGTGAGCCGATTCCGATTGTACAGTGTGAAAAGTGCGGTTTTGTGCCGCTTGATGAGAGCGAGCTGCCGTTAGAGTTGCCGGAAGTGGAAAGTTATATGCCGACCGACAATGGAGAGTCTCCGTTAGCAGCAATGACTGACTGGGTCAACACAACCTGTCCGTGTTGCGGCGGACCGGCTAAAAGAGAGACGGATACTATGCCGCAGTGGGCAGGATCTTCATGGTATTTCCTGCGGTATACCGATCCGGATAATAAAGAAGCGCTGGCAAGCAAGGAAGCGTTGGAATATTGGCTTCCGGTAGACTGGTACAATGGCGGTATGGAACATACGACACTGCATCTGCTTTATTCCCGTTTCTGGCACAGATTCTTATATGATCAGGGTATTGTGCCTTGTCCGGAACCGTATCAGAAGAGAACCTCCCACGGTATGATTCTGGGTTCCAACGGAGAGAAGATGAGTAAATCCCGTGGTAATGTAGTCAATCCGGATGATATTGTCAGAGATTATGGTGCGGATACGTTGCGTACTTATGAAATGTTCATCGGAGCCTTTGATTTGAGCGCATCCTGGTCTGAGGACGGTGTGAAGGGCTGTCGGAGATTTTTGGAACGCGTATGGAAACTGCAGGATATTCTTGTGGATCAGGAGGGCTATTCTGAGGATCTGGAAACGAAGATGCACCAGACAATCAAAAAGGTCAGCAGTGATTATGAAAATCTGAAATATAACACGGCGATTGCTGCCATGATGGCACTGATTAATGAGTTTTATAAAAAGAATGCCGTAACAAGAGGCGAATTCAAAACACTGTTAACACTGCTTAATCCGGTAGCTCCGCATATTACAGAGGAATTGTGGCAGAGTATCGGTGAAAAGGGATATATTTACGAGCAGACATGGCCGGAATATGACGAGGCAAAAACGGTGGAATCATCTGTGGAAATTGCAGTACAGATCAATGGCAAAGTAAAGACTGTGATTAAAGTAGCTGCTGAGATTGCCAGGGATGATGCGATTCAAAACGCCAAGGATGCTTTGGGAGATAAGTTAAGCGGTACAATTGTAAAAGAAATATATGTACCGGGCAGACTGGTAAATATTGTCGTAAAACCATAAAAGTAAATGGGGAAGGAAGCTAATTCTTTCCCCATTTTTTCATGACAAAATCCATTTTCTTTAGTTCCTCCGGTGTGCTGTTTGCCTTTAAAACGGCTATGATGCGGTTTGTTTCATCTTCAGTAAACTGTATATTTTCTTTTTTGCTTTTCATGGCAAGTGCCATAAAAAACGGCATCATTTCTTTCTTTGAGAGAGACTTGCTCTCTATAAACATCTTCTGCATAAAATCCAGTTTTCTGGAATCGATATCCGCAAGGGACGGGTCCTTCATCCAACTGTTTTCGGTCATTTTTGTAGCCTCCTGTTTTGGTATGGATTGTGAAACGTAAATTATGTATCGGAGCTGAACATTTCAAATATTGCCTGTTGTTCGGGAGAAAGCATACCCTTTAGAAAATCCATAGATGTTGAAAAATCATTGTCCTCTCCGGAAAAGGAATTCATCATATTCATCATGTCCATCATCCCTTTCATTTCCTGCATGGTCTGCAGCATTCCAAAAAACTGCTCAAACTGTGTTTTGGAAGATGGTGTAAGATAGCCCTGCAACTGCGGATAGACGGACTGGATATCCTGCACTGTATTTTCTGACTGGCGGCCGCCTGGAGACATGGGGTGTGTTTTTAGAAACTGCATGGTATATTGCAATTCCAGATATTTGATATAGACAGCCAGAAAATTCTGCAGCCTTGTCGGAAGGCATGGAAGTAGAATTTTCATAATCTGGATGGAGTTCGTTGTGAACAGAGTATCAAATGCCAGTACATTGTCGCTGTCTTTTTCTTTGCTTTCCATTCAAACACCTGGTAACCTTCTTCTTATCAAAAAGTCTATGTGAAAATGAGCCGGATTATGCGGAAAGAGAATGCGCTGTTTTTTCGGGGCAGGACTCCGCATTCACGGAGTCCTTGTTTCTGTTACAAAAGCTTTTTTAGCAGCAGCCGTTTCCGCATCCGCCGAAGCCGTTTCCGCAGCAGCTTAACAGAATGATCAGGAAAATCAGGCATTCACAGCCGTTTCCGCCAAAGCCGCATCCATTATTGCATCCACAGTCATTGTCACAGCCGTTGTGGCATCCGCCGAAGCCGTTTCCGCAGATACAGAATAAAATAATGATCCACAGGATGCTGCTGCATCCGTTGTTGCATCCGCAGGCATTGTTATTGCCGCATCCGCAGTTTGTTGCTGATAAGTCACTCATAGGTGAGCCTCCAAAATAGTTTAGTTATGCTTTATCATATGTGATAGGGCATGTCAATGTTTCCAGAAAATCTTAAAAC
>JAAYNV010000044.1 GCA_012520645.1 Clostridiales bacterium
TGGTATTTTGGAATTTTGGTCGAGGACATTATATCAAAAAAGGGAGGTCAATGCTCTTTTTATTTGCAAGCTCCCGAAAATAAAGGTTTTAGAAAGAAAAATAGGTAGTAAATTTGACACTACCAAAAATAAAAAGGAGAGATATTTATGAAACAGATCATTACAAGAGATGCTAAAAAGCAATATTGGGAAGAAAGCGAAGTGGCACGTGGGGCAGTCAAGGACTGCAATCATGTCGTAAACATCTATCCGGAGTTTACAGGACAGACCATTCAGGGCTTTGGTGGAGCATTTACCGAGGCAAGTACTTATAATTATTCCAAACTGAGTCCGGAAACGCAGAAAGAAGTAATCGAGGGCTATTTTGGAGAAAACGGACTGAAGTATAATATGGCACGTACCCATATCCACAGCTGTGATTTTGCCCTTGGCAACTACACCTATGTGGAAGAAGGAGACCGTACGCTTGAAACCTTTTCCATTTCCCATGACAAAGAAAATATGATTCCGATGATTCAGGAAGCGATGCAGACCAAAGGAAAAGCAGATGAGGATGCCATCTGGTTTTTAGCTTCTCCGTGGTCTCCGCCGGCTTATATGAAGACCAATGGAGAGATGAACCATGGCGGAAAACTGAAGGAGGAGTATTTTGAACTCTGGGCACAGTATTATGTGAAATATATCAAAGCATACCGTGAGGAAGGCATCAATATCCGTTATATTACCGTACAGAATGAGCCGGATGCAACACAGACGTGGGATTCCTGCCGTTATACCGCAGAAGAGGAGGGGAACTTTGTCAGCCGTTATCTGGGACCGGCACTGGAAAAGGCAGGTCTTGGTGATGTGAAGATTTTAGTCTGGGATCACAATAAAGAAATGGCATTTGACCGTGCGGATCAGACGCTCTCTGTGGAAGGGGCGGAGAAATATATCTATGGTGTGGGTGTACACTGGTATACCGGAGATCACTTTGAGTCTCTGGAGCTGATTCACAGAAAGTATCCGGATAAACACATTTTCTTTACGGAGGGCTGCGTGGAATATTCCCGTTTTGCCGATTCCGGTGAGGTACAGAAGGCAGAGATGTATGCCCATGATATCCTCGGGGATTTAAAGTCGGGAATTGAGGCTTACTTTGACTGGAACCTGTTACTGGATGAACTTGGCGGACCCAATCATGTGGGCAATTTCTGTGCGGCGCCGATGATGTGTAACTGGAAAGAGGATACGCTAGAGAAGAGACTTTCCTACTATTACATTGGGCATTTCAGCCGCTATATCAAGCGCGGGGCAAAACAGATTGCGACAACACGGTATACCGATCAGATTGAGGCAGTGGCATTTTTAAATCCGGACGGCAGCCGTGTGGCAGTTCTTTTGAATAAAACGGATCAGGAAATTCCGGTCACTTTGTTGGAAAAGGGAGAAGGAATTGAAACAAATATTGCCGCACACAGTATCGTTACTTATGTATATTAAATGTATATTAAAAATGTATACTAAAAAAACAGCACCTTTTTAAAAAATGGAACATGATAATGCCTGTCTGAAATTTCTATAATGAATTTATCAACAGGAGGGAATGGAAAACGGATCGGTGCCGTAGAGACTGCGATTCGCTTCCGGTTCCAGATTTTAAGGAGGATATGAGATGAAATTCAAAAAGTTAGCAGCATGCTTACTTGCAGCTTCCATGGTAATTTCCACGGCGGCATGCGGGAACAGTGAAACGAAAACGGCAGACAATGCAGCAAACAATGTGGAGGCAGAAAGCAGTGATGCGTCCGGACAGACTTTGGTAGTCTGGACACTGGCGGATGATCTGAAACAGTTCGCACAGAAGTATACCGAAGCAACCGGAGTAAACGTTGAGGTACAGACAATTGCTCCGGCAGATTACCCGACAAAGCTGACCTCTGCGCTCGGTGCTAAGTCCAAAGAGGTAGATATTATCGTGGGTGAGCCGCAGATGCTGCCAAACTTCTTTGAAGCAGGCTTTTTTGAGGATTTATCCGAGCTGGATGCAGAAGCGAAAGAAACGATTGTAGATTACGTGTATGAAGCAGGTAAGGATGAGAACGGTACCTTAAGGGCACTCAGCTATCAGGTAACACCGGGTGCGATCATCTACAGACGTGATCTTGCAAAAGAAATTTACGGAACGGATGATCCGGAAGAAATCAGTAAAAAGTTTCAGGATTTTGATACGATTCTGCAGACTGCACAGGAAGTCAAGGATGCAGGCTACCGTATCTTTACGGACACTGGAAATCTGAGATGGTATGCCAATATGTCCGGTGCCTGGGTAGTGGACGGAAACTTAAATGTTGGTCAGTCCAGAATGGATTACATGGATGCGGCAGTGAAATTATATCAGGATGAACTGGTAGCATTTGCACCGGAATGGTCCGCTGCATGGTATGCTTCCATGGCAGGCGAACTTCCGTTAAATGCAGGCTGGGATGCTCTGGAAGACATTGAAGGTGGAGAGATGACACAGGTGTTTGCATACTCTTTACCGTCCTGGGGTGCACTGGTTGTACGTGATAATGCAATGGATAATAAAGGTAACTTCGCTGTCTGTGCAGGACCGTGTTCTTATTTTGGCGGAGGTACTTTCATCGGTGTCAATGCGTTCAGTGAAAAGAAGGATATTGCAAAGGATTTTGTGAAGTTCTGTACCTTAAACGAAGAAACCGCACAGTGGTGGTTAGAGACCTCTGATGGTGATGTAGTATCCAACAAGGCAGTCTTAGATGCTAACAAGGATTATGAAAATGCTTCCTTCGGAAACCAGAAGACCTATGAGTTTTACTTAAAAGAAGCAGAAAAAATTGACTACTCCATTGTAACCAAATACGATACGCAGATTGGTGACATGTGGGGAGCAGCAATCGAAAACATCCAGAAAGGTAATATGACAAAAGAAGAGGCGATTGAAGACTTCTACATGCAGGTTGAAATGACATTCCCTGAGATTACAGTGGTAAGATAGGTATTCGCAGAGAGTAAGAAAGAACGGGGAGCTGTAAAAAAGGCTCCCTGTTTGTTTGGAGGAATCATGTTATGAACAGGGAAAAGAAAAAGGGATTACAGAACCGTGATAATATGGGATATCTGTTTATTGCCCCGTTTATGATTGTCTTTGTGGCATTCAGTCTCTATCCGGTGTTTCGTACACTGCATATGAGCTTTACGGACTATACCGGTTTCAATGAGCCGACCTTTATAGGGTTAGCAAACTATGCAAGAGTATTTAAGGATAAGCTGTTTTTGGAAGCGTTTGGGAATACCATTAAAATCTGGGGAGTCAATATCGTGCTGCAGCTCGGTACCGCATTTTTACTGACCATGGTATTTAGTGATATGAAATATAAAATGAAGGGGTTAAGTATTTTCCGTGCATTGTTTTATTTGCCGAATCTGATTGCCTGTACTTCGGTAGCCTTTCTGTTCAAGACACTGTTAGACTGGAAATTCGGCTCGGTGAACCAGATTCTGGTGGGTTTAGGTATCGCAGATCAGCCAATCGACTGGCTGGGGACACCGTCGTTGACCCGTTGTGCAGTCGGTGTGATCGGAGCATGGATGTGGTTTGGCAATTCCTTTATCATGCTGATGGCAGGTGTACAGGGCATTAACAGTGATTATTATGAAGCAGCGGCAATTGATGGCGCGGGCAGATGGAAGATCTTCGGAAAGATCACCCTTCCGTTATTAAAGCCGATTTTATTATATGTGGCGATTACTTCTTTGATCGGCGGACTACAGATTTTCGATATTCCGTATCTGATGTCTCTTGATAATCAAAAGAGGGCACGTTCCGTCAATACGGCTGTTATGCACTTATATAACATGGCATTTAAGAACAGACAGATCGGTTATGCCGGTGCATTGGCATTTATCCTGTTCTTTGTGATTTGCATTTGCTCCGTTATTGTGTACTTTATGATGTATGCGAAGAAGGAGGATGAAAGATGAGAAATCATGTAAACATAAAGAAAAAGGTGATGCAGGCGCTGCTGTATGCGGCAATTGTGGCACTCAGCATGATCTGTATTCTGCCGTTTGTACTGATGCTCGTAAATGCAACCAGAAGCGGCAACGAGATTATGACCAGCTTTTCTCTGATCCCGGGTTCTTCCCTGATGGATAACTGGATGGTTGTAAAGAAGAATCTGGATATTCCAAGGGGATTTATGAACAGCATCTTTATTGCGGTGACGAGCACGGTTCTGACGGCATATTTCTCGGCACTGACTGCCTATGGTTTTGCCTTTTATAAATTCAAAGGCAATAAGGCACTTTTTACCGGAATTCTGATTTTCATGATGGTTCCGGCGCAGCTGGGAATGCTTGGTTTTTATGATCTGATGGTAAAGATGAAGCTGATTGACAGCTATATTCCGTTAATTATTCCGTCCATGGCGGCACCGGCTACGGTGTTTTTCCTAAGACAGTATATTCTGTCGGTCATGCCCAAGGCATTGCTGGAAGCTCCGCGGATTGACGGAGCAGGTGAACTGTACATATTCCATAAGATTGGATTGCCGATTATGGCACCGGGAATTGCAACGATGTGTATCGGAAGCTTTATCGCTTCCTGGAACAGTTACCTGATTCCGCTCATTATTTTGAATACACCGAAGAAGTGGACGCTTCCGGTTATGGTGGCATCCTTAAGTTCTGTCAAGGATCTGGCAACCAACATCGGTGCAACCTATGTGACCGTAGCGATTTCGGTCGTTCCGATTCTGATCGTATTCTGCTTCTGTTCAAAATATATTATCAGTTCGATTGCATCGGGCAGTGTAAAAGAATAAAAAATGGTACCCAAAGCGCCTTCTTGTTTCTTGTACCTTTGTTTGTTATAGTGAAGGGGAAAGAGCGGAGGGCTGTTTTGGGTTTTCATCTTCAATGCCTTTGAGACAGAATGGAACCGGATAGCAGGGAAATGAGAGAAAAAAGGATGAGAATGCGGGAAAATGGAATGTGGGAAAATAAAATGAGGAAACAGAAGGAAAACAGGAAGAGAAGAAAATGGATTCAGGTGCTTTCTGCTCTGGCAATGTGTACGCTTTGGTGTGCAGGCTGTGCCGACGGGAAGGTACAGGATACGCAGACAGCAGAGCTGATACAGGAGGAAGGGCAGGAGGAACAGCCTGGCTGGCAGAAGCATGCACAGGATCCGGTGACATTAGACTGGTATATCAATTTTTCCTGGTATACGACTCCATGGGGAGAGAATGCAGTATCAAAGAAGATGGAGGAGGAAACGGGAATTCATATCGATTTCAGTGCTCCGATGGGAAATGAAAACGAAAAACTGGATGCCCTGATTACTTCAAATACCTTACCGGATATCATTACGTTAGACTGGTCGAATGAGCAGGTGGATGAAATGATAAACAACGGTATGGTGTATGCCCTGAATGAACTGGCAGAACAGTACGACCCCTATTTTTTTGAGGTAACGGATGAGCAGGTACGAAGCTGGTATACCAGAGAGGACGGAAATCTTTACTGTTATCCGAATTCCACCTTTACACCGGCAGATTATGAAGGAGAGCACCACATTGCATCCAATCAGACCTTTTTGGTACGAAAGGATATCTATGAGGCAATTGGAAGCCCGGATATGACAACACCGGAAGGATTTAAACAGGCAGTGAGAGCTGCTGCAGAGCAGTTCCCGGAGGTGGATGGACAACCCATGATTCCGATTGGGGCGCATGCTTTTGACAAGACGGGATGTGCGTCCTTTGATCGGTATTTGCAGAACTATCTGGCGATTCCCTATGAAAAGGACGGAGCCTATTATGACCGGTATACGGATCCGGAATATATACGGTGGCTGAAAACCTTTCGGGAGCTGGGAGCAGAGGGGTATCTGAAGGAGGATATTTTTCTGGATCAGCGAACCCAGATGGAAGAGAAAATAGAGCAGGGACGGTATTTTTGTATGCTGTATCAGCGGACGGATATGGAGAAGCAGCAAAAGGAGCTGTATTCCAAAAATCCGAATTGCATCTATATGGCGGTGGACGGACCAAAGAACAGCAGTGGTGATGATCCTGTTCTGACGGGTAACGGGCTCAATGGATGGACCGCGACCCTGATATCCAAAAACTGCGAAAGACCGGATCGGGCACTGGAACTGTTTTCCTATCTGATCAGCGAGCACGGACAGAAGATGACCTATCTGGGAGTGGAAGGTGTTACTTATGATATGGTGGATGGCAAAGCGGTTATAAAGCCGGAAGTGGAGGCACTGTTGGAACGTGACCGGATGGAATATGACCGTATCTATGGTGCAGACAGCTGCTACTGGATGTTTCAGAACCATATCGTGCAGCGCAAGTGGAGGGGTGAACTGCAGGAACCTTTGAAACAGCTGGAGGAGTGGACCTATCCATACACACATTATATGGCACAGTACGAAGTCAGTTTTGACGCCAATACCGAGGCGGGAAATGCCTATATGAAAATACAGCAGGCATGGGGGATACATTACCACGTCTTCTGCTGGCACTCTCTGAGGAGGAGTTTGAACGATTGCTTCAGGAGTTTGTGCAAAAGAGAGAGAAACTGGGCTATAAAATGGTTGTGGATGAGAGTAACAGGCAGGTGCAGGAAAATAAACAGAGACTGGGCATGAACTGACTTTCCTGAAGCAGTCAGAAGAAAAGTGGATGAATGGGAAAAGAGACAAATGGAAAAATGGAAAAATATATGGCAGGGAATGAGGTTAAACAGTAAGTTTACAATCATCATCATTCTGTTTGTCATGGTGCCGATTCTGTTTTTTTCCGGCTATGTGTTTCGAAGCATGGAAGAAAATGCGGTTTCGGAAAAGAAAAAGAGTACGGAATACAGTCTGGAAAGAAGCTATGGACAGATTCAGAAAAATGTGGATTCCATCAATATGTCCACACAGTTTTTTTTAAGCGATCAGGCACTGCTTGGTTTTCTTGTAGATGTAAAGAACGGTGTTCCGATGGAAACCCAACAGCTTCGGAACTTTTATCATGTCAATATCGCATCTCTGGAACGGCTTGTAAACAATAATCCGTATCTGTATCAGATCCGGGTTTATGTGCCGGAAGCGGACATGCCTGAAATGATGCCGATTCTGTATCGGGAGTCCCGCATGCGGAAGCTTTCCTGGGCAGAGTATGACGGGATTTACGGTTGGCATTTTGATTATGCGGATACGATTTTTGATACCTTTGACATGGATCAGAGCAGAAAGATCATGTCTTTTGTTTCGATGATTTCGGACTATGATAACGGAGAACTGGGCGTGCTGGAAGTGGCAATGGATATGGAAACGATGTTTCCGGTGCTGTATGAGGAAGCAGAGGGACAGTGGAGCTGCTTTATTGACGAAAGTGGCAGACGTTACTATGGAAAAAGTGTGGAGTGGGAACAGGACAGGGCGGTGGATCACATTCTGGCGCAGTCCGAGACTGACATTGGGGAAGCGGCATGCGGAAAAGCCGAGATTCTGGATATGGAGCTGCACGGAGTACGCTGTGTGGCAGGTGTTATGCCGGTGAAGGAGCTTTCTGGTACGCTGATTACAGTAAACAGCATGGAGGAAGAAATCGGTGTGATACGGCAGATGCGCCGACAGTTTATCCTGATTATGACGGGTGCGCTTTTGCTGCTCGTGGTTCTCATTCACTATGTGGTAAAGGGTGTGCTGAAGCAGTTTTATGAGGTGCTTAAATCAATACGGCAGGTGCAGAAGGGGGACCTGAATGTGGTCGTAGAAAACTGCGGCCGGGATGAGATGGGAGAATTGGGCAGTCAGATCAATACCATGCTGGAACGGATTCGACGGCTTATGGAGGACAATTTAAAAAGAGAGCTTTTAATCAAGAACTCGGAAATCAAGGCATTGCAGAACCAGATCAATGCCCACTTTATCTATAATGTACTGGAGTCCATCAAGATGATGGCGGAAATCGATGAGAAATACGAAATTTCAGATGCGATTACGACGCTTGGGAAGCTGCTGCGCTATGGTATGAAATGGGTATCCGGTAATGTGACGGTGGAGGAGGAAATCGAGTACATACGCAATTATCTGCGGTTGATGAATCTGCGCTTTGACTATGAGATTATTCTCTCCATCAATATGCCGGACATCATTTACAAGCAGGAGATACCGAAGATGACCCTGCAGCCCATTGTGGAAAATGCAATCTATCATGGAATCGAGCAGATGGCAGAGGATACGAGCATTTATATCAAGGGAATTGTAGACGGAGAGGACTGTATCATTGAGATTACGGATTCCGGAAGAGGCATGAGTGAGGAGGAATTGCTTCGCCTGCATCAGAAAATTGCCGGAGAGATCGAAACAAGCGGCGGTTCCGGTAACGGAATCGGACTTAAGAACGTACAGGACAGAATCAAGATCAGTTTTGGAGAAAGCTATGGAATCGAAGTGGCCTCCAAACAGGGCTGTTATACGAAAATTGCAGTTCGCATACCGTTGAAGAGAAAGGGAACGGATAAATGAAAACTTTGTTGATTGTAGAGGATGAAAAAATGATACGTCAGGGTATCAGGGCGATGATACAACGCTCTGGTGTTCCGGTGGAAACGATCATGGAATGCAACAACGGACAGGTTGCATTGGAAATACTGGAGAGCCAGAAAATCGATGCAATGTTTACGGATATCCGTATGCCGAAGATGGATGGTATTGAACTGGTACGCCGTGTCAGAGCCCTTCCGGAACGGCCGCTTATTGTAGCGGTCAGCGGATATGATGATTTTTCCTATGCAGTGGAAATGCTTCGAAGCGGGGTGAAGGAATACCTTCTTAAGCCGTTGGACCGTGAAAAGCTGAAAGAGGTTATGGAAAAGCTGGAGAACGAGCTGGTACGGCAGGAAGAGGAGAAAGAGGACAGCAGACGGCTTGGGTGTCAGCAGTTAAAATATATGCTTCTCAATCCGACAATCAGTGAAAAGGAAGTTCAGGCAGTGGTGGACCGGTTTGAGGGACAGCTTCTGGAAGGGGAATACTTTGTCTGCTGTGCCGGAGGCGGAGAAGAGGATATTGAGATTCGTACAGGGTTTTTGAGGCTCGGTGAGGTAGAGGGCAACTATCTTTATATCATCCAGAAGGAGAACAGAGAGCGTTTTCTGGACAATGAGCTGCGGGAATCCTGTGTCGGTATCAGCGGTCTGCACCGGGGCATTGCCAGTCTGCGAAAGGCATATGAAGAGGCAGGAACGGCCAGAAAAGAAGCGTTTATCCGGAGCCGTCTGAGGGTGGAGTATAAATCGGAGCCGTCTGAGGAAAAAGGGAATGCGACAGAAGGAGAAACCGGAGAAAACAGGTCTGTCGGATGGCAGCAAGGTGCAGAGACGATGCCGGATATGTATAAGATTGCTCAAATGGTAGGAACAGATAAGTTTACCGAAGGATTGAAGGAGCTTGAGAAGCTCATCTTTGCCATGAAGCACAGTAAGGGCAGCGCGGGAGTCTTTGAAGAACAGATGGGTGGTCTGATTGGCTGGTTTAAGGATATTTACCGGAATACAGCAGGGGAGGAACTAAAGGAGCTTGACCGCTTTGACAATCCGTATTGCTTTGATAATGTGGACCGCTATTTGGAAGAACTGACGGACTGGATTATCCGTCTGCATGAAAAGCTTGATAGCAGAACGGGGGATTACCGTAATAAACAGAAGATACAGGATGCGTTAGGATATATTTCGAAAAACTATGCGACGGATCTTAATATGGCAGTGGTATCCAACTATGTATCTATGAATTATTCCCTGTTTTCGTTTGCTTTTAAGGAGTATACGGGACAGAATTTTGTGAGTTATCTGAAGCGCCTGCGTATGGAGAAAGCCAAGAAGCTGTTAGCTGAAACAGAGCTGCGTATCGTGGAGATCAGTCAGAGAGTCGGCTATGAGAATGAAAAGCATTTTATGAAGCTGTTTAAGAACGAGTGCGGGGTATCTCCTACCGAATACCGGAAAAATCTGCTTCCTGCAAGGAAGTAGAACTTTTAAGAAGCCTGATCGGAAATACAGGGATGTTTTTCAACGTGGGAGCTGCAAAAGCAGCTCCCATTCATAGGATTAATAACGTCTGTGGTCGTCACGGTCACGTCTGTCATCTCTGCGGTCATCCCGCCTGTCATCTCTGCGGTCGTCCCGCCTGCTATCCCGACGGTCATGGTCACACCGGCATGGCGGACAAGGCGGACAAATGCGCCTGAAGCGATTGTCAAAATTTTCGGGCATAGTGATCTCTCCTTTACTGATGTTTAAAATCGATAGGGCTGTCAATTAATGTTGCAGCCTGAAATTCATGTTTGTGTTTATCTTCCTCTTCTGTAAAGTCCTTGATAAAGTGAACGTGTTTACCGTTGCCGACTTCAATGGCGCCGGTAGTCTTTCCGCAGAATTCATGGAAATGCTGATCTGCAAAGTCCGTACGGAATTTGACCTCATGATAGTGGTCGTATTTATCCTTTGAATAGATTGTTTCACCGGTTACGGTGCAGAATCTATGATTATGGCAATCATCGCATTCCTCAAAAATTTTGGTGCTGCCGGTCAGTTCATGGACATGACGCTGTTTTTCACAATCGTGTGGGTTGTTGTACATGATAGATCTCCTTTTTCTTTTAAAATATGACGGGAAAGTATAAGATGTGACAATAGAATTAAATTCATTTGTGTAAGCTGTCCATAAAAAAACTGCAACCCCCGGTATTTACAAGGGATTGCAGGATTTCTTACGTCTGATTCAGAAACAGGAGCAGTAGGAATCGAACCCACATCGATGGTTTTGGAGACCACTGTTCTACCTTTGAACTATGCTCCTATAAAAGTGTGTCAGTTAAAACCGACGAATGTTATTATAGCAAATTTGATTTGTTTTAGCAAGCCCTTTTTCTGATTTTATGAAACCTTTATGAAAATAACACACTTTTCCGTTGACGGAGAGGAAATTTTGTTAGAAAATGTAAGAAAAATGTGGAAAATGTGTCCGGTTTGCGGAGGAGGGACTATGTGGATTGAAATTGGTGAGTTATTAGAAATTTTTTTAGTATATATAGGCATATTTCTGACGGAACGGTATGTGTTTTTAGAGCAGGGACTGGAGCCGAAGAAGCAGCGCCTGTTTTATGTGGTCAGCGCTGTTTTGGTGCGGCTTTTTTATTCTCTGGCCGGATCGGAAGGGGCGACGGTTTTAACACTGATCGTCGCGGGTCTGAACATCAGCCTTGCCAGAACAAAGCATCGGGTGAGAGGTTTTTTTCTGGTATTTCCCATTTTGGGTATTATAAACGGTCTTGTCAGTCCGATCTTATTCATCCCGATCAATCTGATGGGAATATCAAAAAACAGTGCGGTGGTTTATGCGTTTCTGGTATATGGAATCATTGGTTTTCTGTTAATTATGTTTTATGTACGGGGCAGAGACTGGCGCAAGAGCTTTGAAGTGGAAATACAGCATAGACACCTGCAGAAATGGGAAAGCTTTCTGCTGTGTTTTGTCGGCATACAGATCTTACTTTATTCCGATTTGTTTTCCCGTGTAGCAGAAGGAACTGTGCCGGAGAAATACAAGTTGAATGTATTTCTGATTGCAGTAACTTCGTTTACTTTGACCGCTACGGTCATTGGTCTGATCTTACAGGGCAATAAGCGGGCCTATTATTACGATCAGGCTTTGGATATGCAGAAGGTGGAGTTTGAAAAGGAGAAGGCAGAGGCATCCAACAGGGCAAAATCGGCATTTCTGTCAAATATGTCCCATGAAATACGGACTCCGATGAATGCCATTGTGGGAATGACGGATATCCTGCTGCGGGGCGAACACTCGAAACAGACGAGGGAGTATCTGAATAATATTAAAAATTCGGGAGAGGCGCTTCTTACGATTATCAATGATATTCTGGATTTTTCCAAGATTGAATCCGGTAAGCTGGAAATTGTGGAGGAAGAATATGAGCCCATGTCAATGTTTCACGATCTGTCTATGATTTTCCTGAATCGGATCGGGGATAAAAAGATAGAACTTTTGTACGATATTGACAAAAACCTGCCCGTGAAACTGTATGGAGACGGACAGAGACTGCGCCAGATTATCATCAATCTTATGAACAATGCGATTAAGTTTACAGAGAGTGGATATGTCAGACTGTCTGTCAGGGTGGAGAAAATAGATGATGAGCACATGGAGTTTTCCTTTCAAATTGAAGATACCGGTCAGGGTATCCGGGAAGAGGATATGGGAAAAATATTTGGTTCGTTTCAACAGGTTGATACCAGGAAAAACCATCAAAAGGAAGGAACCGGACTCGGTCTTGCAATTTCAAAGCAGCTGATTGAACTGATGGGTGGCAGAATCAGTGTTCAGAGTGTCTATGGGGAGGGCAGTACCTTTTATTTTATGGTGCCGCAGAAAGTAGTGAATGCAAGACCTGCCGCCAGATTAAAGGAAGCAACACAGCAGAGCGTTCTTGGAATCCGGATAGCGAATGAGATCGTAAAAAGGCAGCTTATACAGCTTGCGGGTGATTATCGGGTAGAATATGCTGATTTGACAGCAGAACAATCCGAAAAGGTTGATTTCATTGTGACGGATGATGGGAAATCCATTACAGAAGAAGAGAGAAGGCAGCTGGACGAAACCGGTGGCGTGTTGTGTATCTTACAGAATCCGATGATACAGAACTGTTCGGACAGAAAAGCCACCATTTTGAATAAACCGATATACAGTTTGAATTTCTGTCAGCTTATGAATCATGAGGAACTGGTATTCCAGAGTGCATTAAAGGAAGAACTGCATTTTATTGCGCCAAAGGCGAGTATCCTGATTGTAGATGACAATGAGATGAACAGAAAGGTAGCCAAGGGACTTTTAGAGCCGTTTCAGATGCAGATTGATATGGCGGAGAATGGAAAAGAAGCACTCCGTATGGTGCAGGAGAAACAATACCATATCGTTTTTATGGATCACATGATGCCGGTCATGGATGGAATCGAAGCAACCAGGGAAATTCGGAAGCTGGAAGGAGAAGCTTACCAGAAACTGCCGGTCGTAGCGTTATCTGCGAATGCTACAGCGGAAGCAAAAGAAATGTTTTTGCAGGAAAAGATGAATGATTTCATTGCAAAACCCATTAAATCCAAGGAGATTGCAAAGTGTATCTTAAGATGGCTCCCAGAGGAGCTGATCAAAGAGGAAACGTTGACGGATTCCCCGGCTTCTGCTGGCAAGGATGCAGAAGAACCATTCCGGGAGCAGTCAGAGCAGGAAACCGAAGTACTTCCGGTTATCGAGGGTCTGGATGTTTGCGAAGGAATTCAGAATTGCGGCTCCAAACAGCTCTTTTTGGAATTGCTTGGAGATTTTTATAAGCTGATTGATTCCAAAAGCACAAAGCTGACAAAATGTCTTGCAGACGGTATGCTGCGGGATTATACGATAGAAGTACATGCTTTGAAAAACACAGCAAGAATGATCGGTGCAATGGAATTGTCCCAAATGTTTTTTGAGATGGAGCAGCTTGGAAATGCGGGAGAGAAGGAACGGATTGAAAAACGCATGCCACAACTTCTGGCGTTATATGGAAGCTACAAAAAGGTACTTGAACCATACGCAAAAGCGCCCCGGCAGAATCAGACGAAAGTATCTGTTTTGGATATAAAGAAAACACTGATGCGTCTGCATGATGCGGTGGATGGTTTTGATCTGGATGAAGCAGACCGGGCAATGAAAGAACTGGAGACCTATGTATTTCCGGATGATATGCAGCCGATGGTTGAGGAACTGGGTGCCTGTGTGGCAGATGTTGCGATGGAAGATGTGATTCGGCTAACGGAAAGTCTGTGTGAGAAACTGCAGGAAGAAGCGGTGGCAAAGATCCTGCTTGTGGATGATGATGAAATCAATATCAAGGCAGTTACCGGTATGCTGAAGGAAGAATATCAGGTATTTGCCGCAAGATCAGGAAGAGAGGCCCTTAAGTTGCTGGAAGAATATGCGCCGGAACTGATTTTACTGGACGTGCATATGCCTGAGATGGATGGGCATGATGTAATTCGTATCTTGAAGGAAACACCGCAATATTCCGAAATACCGGTTATTTTTCTGACATCCGATGCAGAGGAAAATACGGAAGTACAGGGCTTTAGTGAAGGTGCCATAGACTTTATCAGAAAGCCATTCCGAAAGGATGTTGCCATTCAGAGAATCCGCAGAATTCTGGAACTTTCTTATTTGCAGAAGAATCTGAAGCAGGAAGTAGAGAAGCAGACGGATGTGGCAGAAAAGAGACGCAAACGTGTGGAACGCATGTCTTTACAAATGGTACAGGCGCTTGTGCATACGATTGATGCAAAGGATTCTTATACAAACGGTCATTCTACAAGAGTTGCGGAGTATTCTGTGATGATTGCCAGACGGATGGGGTATACCGGTGAAAAGCTGGAACAGCTGCAATATGCTGCGCTTTTGCATGATATTGGAAAGATAGGCATTCCTAAGGAAATCATCAACAAACCTTCCAGACTGACAGATGAGGAGTATGAGGTGATCAAAACACATCCGGTAATCGGAAGTAATATTTTGAAAGAAATATCAGAAATACCGGATATTGCAATCGGGGCAAGATGGCATCATGAAAGGTATGATGGAAAAGGTTATCCAGATCAGCTTATGGGAACTGAAATACCGGAAATAGCAAGAATTATAGGAGTGGCAGATGCCTATGATGCCATGACATCGAACCGAAGCTACAGAGATCTGCTTTCTCAGGAAACGGTCAGCCGGGAACTGGAAAAGGGAAAGGCGAGTCAGTTTGATCCGCAGATTGCAGAGATTATGCTCGGTCTCATAAAAGAAGATACAAACTACAAAATGCACGAATAAACAGAAGAATCTTCTTTTCACGATCCGGAGTTTGTGTTACAATAAGAAACAGAGAAAAGCTGGGATAAAGTCAAAGGAAAGGCGGGAGTGACCATGTTTCTGTTATTAGGTGGAGGTTTGCTTATTATTTTGTTTGCTGTAATTATAGCCGTTGTGTCTTCGGTGGTTTCAGCAGTTGCCGCGGTAGAATCGGAGTCGGAGGATTAAACGGATCCGGCAATAATAAATCGTTCGGAACAAGGGGCCTGAAAGGAAGGCTCCTTTTCTATAGGTGGAAATAGGTTACGGTTCGGTTTTGGGAGATGGAGAAGAAAAACCTATTGACGAAAACAGATTTTCAAGCTATTCTGGAAATAAGAACAACCGATTGCGCAATGGGAATATGATAAACTGAGGCAAAGAACGATCTTTATAGGTATGGAGACGGAAGGATATGGGAAACAGCCGTAAGGGAACGGGGGAAAATCATGGATGACAGGAATCTGACGATTGGGGATATTGCGGATGCGCTTGGTGTGTCGAAAACGACCGTCTCGCGTGCAATTTCCGGGAAGGGCAGGATCGGAGAAGCTACAAAACAAAGAGTGCTCGAATATATCAATGAACATAATTACAGACCGAACATGATGGCAAAAGGACTGGCGCAGTCCAAAACCTTTAATATTGCGCTGGCATTGCCGGGAGATTACAATCTGGAGGATATGTCGTTCTTCCAAAAATGTCTGATGGGAATCAGTGAAATTGCAAACTCTTTTGCATATGATGTGATGGTGGCGGTGATTCCGCCCAATGATACCAGCCAACTGGAACGTATGGTCACAAACCGCAAGATTGACGGTGTGATCCTGATGCGAACCGTATTTCAGGATCATACAGCAGCTTATTTAAAAGATACAGATCTTCCGTTTGTTGCGATCGGAAGCTCGGATGACAGAAAAATCATACAGGTAGATAATGACCACCGTGCAGCATGCCGAGAACTGACTTCCATTCTGTTAATGCGTGGAATTCGCAGGATGGCCCTGATTGGCGGCAGTCAGAGCCATGTGGTGACGCAGACCAGACTGAATGGCTATCTGGATGCACATAGAGAACTGGGCATTCCTGTGGATGACAGTATGATCTATCTGGATGTGGAAAGCAGTGTGCTGGCAGACAAGATCGTAGAAGAACTGCTGGCGAAGAAATGTGAATGTATTATAGGGATGGATGATTCCGTCTGCAATTATGTATTGAATAAGCTGAAAAAGGAAAAGGTCAAGGTACCGCAGGATATTAAGGTGGCATCCTTTTATAACAGCTCTATGCTGGAAAATAATGTACCTTCCATTACGTCATTGGAATTTGATGTGTTGGAACTGGGCATGATGACCTGTCGGACACTTTTGGATCTGATTGATGGAAAGGCGGTAAGGGAACGGACATTACTTGGATATGAGGTTTCCCTGAAAGAATCCACAAAAGAAATACTATAACAACTGTAAAAGAAACAGGATTTTGGGTAACATTTCCCGATATCCTGTTTTTTTATATGACAGAAAACTTTATTATCTGGTTTAAAATTTTATAAATGCGCAATTTAACTGGGAAAAATGTGAAGGGAAACAGAGCTAAACTATAACAGAATCAAGAAAAAACCTGTAAAATCAAGGAAAATGGAACATATACAAAGTGACGGAAAAATAGTGAAAATGAAAGAATTACCGATTGCGCACACTTGCAGGAAAGAGCGAAAAGAATAAAAATAATATGTGCAAAATACACAAAAACATAGAATACAAACTAGGAAAAATGCACGTTGACAACAAAAGATATAAGATATATACTTAAACCATAGAACAACCGATTGCGCAAACGAAACGTTCAAGGGACTAAAGTACAAAATGTACAAAGGAAAAGACAAAAATTCAACAAATTGCAGCCCCGTCCGGGGAAGAAAAGGGAGGAAACAAGATGAAGCGTAAATTACTCAGTGCAGTTTTATCCGTAGCAATGATGGCAACCTTACTCGTAGGATGCGGAAATTCGAAAGCACCGGCAGCGGATGCACCGGCAGGTGATACAGCAGCAAAGCAGGAAGCAGCGCCGGCAGGTGATGCAGAAGCTGCACCGGCAGCAGAAGGTGGAAATACACTGACCGTATGGTGTTGGGATCCTGCATTTAATATTAACGCAATGAAAGAAGCAGAGAAAGTTTACCAGAAGGATCATCCGGATTTTACATTGAATGTAATCGAAACACCATGGCAGGATATCCAGACAAAGCTGACAACCGCAGCTACTTCCGGACAGCTTGATACTTTACCGGATATCTTCTTAATGCAGGACAATGCGTTCCAGAAAAACGTAATCAGTTATCCGGATGCTTTCGCTGATTTGACAGCAACTGGAATTGATTTTACACAGTTTGCAGAAGCAAAGGCTGCTTATTCTGTAGTAGATGGCAAGAATTACGGCGTTCCGTTTGATAACGGTGCAGTTGTTGCAGCTTACAGAACAGATATTTTAGAGCAGGCTGGTTTTACAGTAGATGATTTCACAGATATCACATGGAGCGAGTACCTTGAAAAAGGTAAAGTCGTTCTGGAAAAGACAGGTAAGCCGTTACTTTCCTGCCAGGCTGGTGAATCTGATGTTATCTGTATGATGTTACAGTCCGCTGGAGGAAGCTTCTTTGACGCAGAAGGAAATCCGGCCATGACAGATAATGATAAGTTAAAAGAAGTTATGAACGTATATTCTGAACTTGTAAAAGCAGGCGTCTTGGTAGAAGTAAATGACTGGGATCAGTACGTAGGTACCCTGAATAACGAAACCGTAGCAGGTACTATCAACGGATGCTGGATTATGGCTTCCATTCAGTCAGCAGAGGATCAGTCCGGAAAATGGGCTATCACAAATATGCCGAAGCTTGAGAATGTAGATGGTGCTACAAACTACTCCAACAACGGTGGTTCCAGCTGGGCAGTAACAAGCAACTGTAAGAACCTTGAGCTGGCAGCAGACTTCCTTGGAAGCACATTCGGCGGCAGCACAGAACTGTATGACAATATCATTTCTACAGGCGCACTTGCAACCTACTTACCGGCAGGAAGCTCTGACGCATATGCAGCACCGTCCGAATTCTTCAGTGGAGATGCAGTTTCCAAGAAGATTACAGAGTTCGCAGGCAAGACTCCGAGCAACAACACAGGTGTTTACTACTACGAAGCACGTGACGCTGTAGCAGTGGCAATTACCAACGTGGTAGCTGGTGCTGACATTGATTCCGAACTTCAGGTAGCACAGGATACTGTAAGCTTTGCAATGGGTCAGTAATTAATCTGTGGGACAATATGCCAAAGAGACAGGAACAGGCTTCTTTGGTGTAGAATAGAAAGGGGATTGTGCCGGACAAAGAAATGTCCGGCACAACCACTATAAAGGAGGCAGTCAGGTGAAAGAAAAGAAGAAAAAATTTACATTGAGCCAGAAGCATAATGCGACAGGATGGGCATTCCTGACTCCCGCAGCACTTCTGATCGTGATCATGAGCTTTGTGCCGATGGTCAAAGCATTGATCTTATCCTTTAAAACGGGTGTCGGCGCCAATATGAAATGGGCCGGACTATACAACTACGCAAGAATGTTTCAGGATTCGGTTTTCCGTCAGTCCTTATTTAACAACTTTTTCTATCTGATCATACAGGTTCCGATCATGCTGGTGTTAGCGCTTGTTCTGGCGTCTATGCTGAATAACAAGAACCTGCGTTGCGAGGGTTTGTTCCGTACAATGATCTTTTTGCCATGTGCGACTTCCCTTGTATCCTATGCCATTATCTTCCGTTCTTTGTTTGCGGTAGATGGTTTTGTCAATACCGTGCTGATTAAAATGGGTATTCTGAATACCGGTTATAATTTTCTGGGGCATCCATGGAGCGCAAGAATCATCATTATCATAGCACTTGTCTGGAGATGGACCGGATACAACATGGTATTTTATCTGTCGGGTCTGCAAAATATAGAATATTCTGTTTATGAAGCAGCCAAGATCGACGGAGCTTCTCCGTTCCAGACATTCTGGAAGATCACGGTTCCACTTTTAAAGCCGACCATTCTGTTAACCACGATCATGTCAACAAATGGTACATTGCAGCTGTTTGATGAGTCTGTCAACTTGACGAACGGCGGACCGGCAAATGCAACGATTACAATGTCCCATTACATATATAATATGTCCTTTAAATATGTGCCGAACTTTGGATATTCCGCAGCGATGTCCTACCTGATCCTCATTCTGGTAGCAGTTCTGGCATTTGTACAGATGAAAGTAGGTGATAAGCGTGACTAGAAAAATCAGAAATTTTGGAATGTATTTCTTTTTAACGGTTGTATCGCTCCTTTCCGTATTCCCGCTTTATTGGATGGCTGTTGCGGCGACTAATAAGAGTGTGGATGTAATCCGTGGAACGTTGATTCCGGGTACTTATTTAGTAGAAAACTTTAAAAATCTGCTTTCCCTTGCCAAGGTGGGTCCGGCGATGACGAATTCCTTTAAGTATGCGATTGTGTGTACCCTTGCATCGTTGCTGGTATGTTCTCTGGCAGGCTACGGATTTGAAATTTACCATGATAAGATAAAGGACGGTGTGATGTCCATTATCCTGCTTGCGATGATGGTTCCGTTTGCAGCAACGATGATTCCGTTGTTCCAGATGTTTTCATCCGCGCATTTGTTGAACAGTACACTGGGCTTTATTTTACCGAGTATTTCTACCCCGTTTTTGATCATGATGTTCAGACAAAGTGCAAGATCCTTCCCGCACGATATTATTGAGGCGGCAAGAATCGACGGACTAAGCGAGATCGGGATTTTCTTTAAAATGTTTTTCCCGACGATGCGTTCCACCTATGCGGCAGCTATGACAATTACCTTCATGAATGCCTGGAATAACTATTTATGGCCTAAGGTTATCATGATGGATGAAAACAGTATTACGATGCCGATGCTCATTGCTAACCTGACAGAAGGCTATACAACGGATTACGGCAGTCTGATGCTTGGTGTATTCTTATGTACGATTCCGACGGTCATCATTTTCTTCTTATTACAGAAGAGCTTCGCAGAAGGTATTACAGGTGCCGTAAAATAAATCGAATCAAAATGAAAAATAAAAGAAGAGGAGATCCAGAAAATCATGGATAAGTTTATTGTAAATATTATCCATCGCCCGGAGATGGTGCCGGAATATTCCGCTACTGTGACCGGCCATGGAAAGGAAGAAAATATCGGCGATAAGAAGCTGTTAACAGAATCCCTTGACATTTTCAAGACACAGCAGATGTTAGCCCACAAATATGGATTAAAGACCACAATTCAGATGACCTATGCCAGCCTTTTTAATGACGAGGCAGTAGAGCTTGCAAAGGAACATCATGAGAAGTACGGAGATGAGATAGCCTTGTCCTTACTGGGACTTCCGTGTGAGGAGTTCCGTGAGAAATATAAGACCAAGGATTTCTGCATCTGGATGTTTTCCATGGAGGATAAAATGTCTATTGTGGATGATGTGTTTGGTAAGTTCCATGATCGTTTCGGCTTTTATCCTGAATCGACCGGCTCCTATTATATGGATGCGGAACTGACCAATTATATCAAAGAGAAGTATCCGATGGTAAAATGTGCGGTTGCAACCTGTTGGGAGGAAGGACCGAAGGCTTACCATACCTGTAATAATTCATGGTATACCCTGTTTGATGGTGGTCCATGGAATCCGTGGATTCCGTCCAAACAAAATACACATGCTCCTGCAGCCAATGAGGCGGAAGACTCCGGTATCGTAGCGATTCCCCACTTATCCCGTGACCTGATCGCATGCTATGACGGCAACGGCTCCAACTTCGGAACGCATCCGCAGAACGTGCTGCGCGGTATGATTTATGATACCGAAAAGTGGGAGTATCCGTATCTGTACAACCTGATCGATCAGTACAGACATCTGGAAAAATACAACAACGGTTATGCTTACAACATGATGTTTGTAGGTCCCGGATGGATGAATAAGATGGGACGTTGGGAGGCACCATATGAGCTTCTTTACAAGTCCTATGAGGATGGCTGTGCTTATTACGGTAAGTTAAAGGAAGAGGGCAAGCTTGTGGACATGACCATGTCCGAATTTGCAGATTACTACCGACAGAAAAAGCACTATACCGAGCCGGAATGTGCGCTCTGGAAGGATATTCTTTATGGCTCCGACAAACAGCTTTTCTGGTACTGTGATCCGTACATGAGAGCATGTGTCAACATGGATCAGGGCGGTGCGATTGTAGATCTGCGTCCTTATGCAGCAAAGTTAAAATGGGAAGTTGGTATTGGAACGAAGCATGTGCAGGATGCGTCTTATCCGTTCCTGATTCAGGAAAAATACCGTGCCGGTTACTTTACGCACTATGCGGGAGAAGGAACGGTCAGAAGTGCAAAGCTGTCCCATAATGGAGAAGAAGTGGACTTATGCCTGTGCCGTACGAAGGCAAAGTTCTCGGAAGAGGGAAAGACCAGAATTCTGACCCTGGATCCGGTAGACATTGAATTCTACGATTTGACTGTGACTTTGCAGACCAAGCTCTATTTTGAGGAGGGCAGTTCCAATATCCGTATTGAGAGAAATATTTTAAGCATGAGTGATCCGGATGCGGAAGTGGAACTGAACGAGTACATGGTAGCATGCTATGGTACAACCGAGTATCCGGAGGATATGACCTGTGTGAAGCTTTCCTGTGAAAAGGGCAGTGAGACAAAGAGCATCGATTATGCTTATAAGTGCCGTGAAGAATCCATGCAGGGTGCAGACCGTGTAGAAGCAGTGATTCCGGCGATTGAAACAAAGGTATCTCTGACCACTGACAAGGCGGACGCAACCGGCTACATTAAGGAAGGCTATGCGTTCTCACCGATGTTCACATTAGGATATACGACGACGCTGAAAGATAAGGAGGTAATTTCCACATGGCTCAATCTGGAAAAGGCAAATTAAATTACAGATGCCCGTCCTGCTTTATGCGTGATTTGGACATCGATATGTTTTATGATAAGGACAAAAAAGAATATTATTGTATCCGCTGCCAGTATACAGGAACGGAAGAGGATGTGCTTGCCAAAAATGAAATGGTAAGATTTCGTTACAGAAGGATTGCGGACAGAATTACAAATTTTGATGATTAAGGTGCAAAAAGGGTGGAAAAGATGTTTATCAAAGGAATGGATGTATCCAGTTTAAGAGAAGTGGAAAAGTGCGGCGGCGTATTTTTCGACCAGGGGGTGAAAGAAGATCTCTTTTCCATCCTGAAACGCTACGGAACAAACAGTATCCGTCTCAGAGTGTGGAACGATCCACGCTCTGAGGAGGGATATACCTATGGAGCCGGTGGAAATGATCTGGCGACTTTTTTAGAACTGGCAGGCAGGGCAAACCGGAACGGTATGGGTGTGCTGTTGGATTTACACTATTCTGATTTCTGGACTGATCCGGGGAAACAGTTTATCCCAAAGGAATGGAAAGGGAAAACGGTAAAACAACTGGAAGAAGCAGTGTATCAGTATACGGTGGAAATCATGAAGCAGATCAAGACCCGCGGAATCCGTCTGGATATGGTGCAGGTTGGAAATGAGGTCACAAACGGGTTACTCTGGCCGTATGGAAAAGTACCGGAATATGATAATATCGCAAGGTTTTTGAATGCCGGAATCAGAGGGGTGCGTGCCATTGATACGGAAATTCCGGTTATGATTCATCTGGATTGCGGCTGCGATCAGGAAACCTGCCGTGTCTGGTTTGATGAATTTACAAAGCGGTGTGAGGATTTCCAGGTCATAGGACTGTCTTATTATCCTTTCTGGCAGGGGACACTGGAAGGTCTGGCAGAGAATATGAAATTTTTGGCAGAACGCTACGGAAGAGATGTTGTCGTGGCGGAGGTGTCCATGGGGCATACGCTGACAGATTATGCGGACTATGAAAAGCTGAGTGATGATGAAAGAAAAGGCATGGCGACCAAACCGCATCTGGCAGAAAAAGTGCCGTTTGCTATGACGCCGGAGGGACAGAAGGCATTTATGCAGGTGTTTCTTGAAAAGATACAGTCTGTGCCTGACGGAAAAGGAAAAGGCTTTTATTATTGGGAGCCGGCGTGGCTTCCGGTATCCGGTTCCGGATGGGCAACCTGGGAAGGGCTGGCTTATATTGAGGACAGAGGACCGTGTGGAAACGAATGGGCGAATCAGGCGCTGTTTGATTATGACGGAAATGCTCTTCCTGCACTTGAAACCATCAGGGATTTTCAGGCATAACGAAATATGTGATTGAAAAAAGATTCAGAGGACAGGAAATACTGCGTTTGCAGCGTTCCCTGTCCTTTTTCTTGCGGATTTAGAGAGGGTATCGTATAATGGAAAAAATGGAAAATTAAGTTATCGCGTGTACGGGCACAAAAAACAAAAGCACCAGGCTCGCACCTGATGCTTTCGTTTGTGTAAAAGGGGAATTCTTCCGGAATTGCTAATTAGCAAGCTCAATGTCACCATCGAGCATATCTATATATTAAAGCATGTCTTGTTGTTTGTCTATAATTATTTTGATAAGAAATAACAATATATTAGCGTAATTTGAAAAATAAAAACGGGAAAGTGGTATGAAATAAAACGATTTTGCAATGGAGAAGGGAAGAGAACTATGAAAAAACAGCCGGAAATCACAATGCAGACGAGAACGAATTTAAAGAAAGCGTTTTGGAAGCTGTATGAGAAAAAGAGTATTGAAAAAATTACGGTAAAAGAAATTACAGACCTGGCAGGCTATAACCGGGGAACTTTTTATCTTTATTATAAGGATATTTATCAGATTACGGATGAGGCAGAGCAGGAACTGATGGAGGAAATTGAAGCTTATATTGAGCAGAGAAGAATCAGGAAAAAAGATAAAGATAAAAAGGAAATGCTTGAAACTATGCTGGAGACGATGCTGCAAAGCTACCATAAATATCAAAAATATCTGGATATTCTGTTTGGACCGCACGGAAATCTGGGATTTTTTAATAAATGGAAAGAACAGCTGAAACGGATTGCAGGAGAAGAAGCGAAAAAGAGGGGGATTTTCGAAAAGGAGGAGGTTATGGAACTGTTTTTAGAATATCATGTATCCGGGGCAATAGCGCTGGCGCGTTATTTTATGGAGCAGAGACCGGATATTTCCAAAGAAAGTCTGCTTGAATTGCTGCAGATTTTTGAACGGTTTCATATGCCGCCTGTGTATGATTACAACCTGTGGGAAAAGGATGACTCAACAGAAGATATTAATTGTTGATTGATAAGGAAAAACATTATAATTATAATAAGATTTCACTAAACAACATGTTGAGTAGTGAATTATAAAATGTTTCTAAAAAAAGCACGAAAGTACTTTACTTTACCAGAGTAAAGGGAGTATTTTAGATAAGCAGGTAAAATGATAATGACAAGATGTAAGAGGAGCGTAAGATGAAGAAACTATTTTGGAACAGGATAACAGCGGTTCTTCTTGTAGCGGCGTGTATGTCTGCCGCGCTGACAGGCTGCGGTGCACAGGCAAAAGACGCAGAAGAGGAAGCAAAGGCGGAAACAGTTGCGGTGGATGTACAGCCCCCCGTTCAGGGAGTACTGAAACTGAAAAATGAGTTTATGGGTACGGTCAGCCCGGAAGAGGCTGTCTATGTTATACCACTTGTTTCGGCGGAGGTGCTGAGTACAAACGTGGAGGTCGGAGATACCGTACAGGCAGGAGATGTTCTGTGTAAGCTGGATTCCGAGGCAGCGCAGCTGCAGTTGGCCAGTGCCCAGGCACAGTACAGTTCTGCAACGGCGGGACTGAATACGGCGCAGACAGGCTATAACAGTGCGGTCGCACAGTATGCAAGTGCAGAAGCACAGGCGGATGCCCAGCTGGGAGGCGCCAAAAAACTTCAGGATTATCAGACGGATGTCAATATTGATAAGATCAAAGACGGTATTGCTGATATTGAAGAAAATATAGATGATATTGACGAGGATAAGGATAAGGCAAAGAAAAAATACAAAGAAGCCGAAGACGAGATGGAAGATGCGCAGAAAGCATTGGAGTCAGCGAAACAGGAGTTTTCGACAGCACAGACCAGACTGGCAGAGGCAAAAAGTTCGGTCAGCGATAATAGTGCTATCACAACGGAAGAACAGGCACGTATTGATGCGGCAGAAAAGGAGTTGGAGAGTGCCAAAAAAACGTTGGAAAGCGCCGGAAAATCGGTGGAGTCGGCAGCTACTACATATGCAACCAAAAAAGCAGAATACAATGCTTTAAAGGATGCCAAGGATGACTTGAAGGATACGCTTTCCGATACAAAAGACAGTCTGGAACAGGCAGAGACTATGAAGAAGATCACGGATGAGGATATCTATGCGGATACCAAAAAGATCGTGGATACGACCAAGGGTGCAGCCATGTCCGGCGTGGATACGGCAGAGGCACAGGTGGAATCGGCAAAGGTTGGCATTCAGGCAGCACAGGTTGGCGTGGATTCCGCGCAGTATCAGCTTGACATGTATACATTGACAGCACCGATCAGTGGTGTGATTGAGTCTGTTAACGTGGAAAATCATAGCTTTGCGTCCAGCGGCAGCCCGGCATTTGTTATTTCCAATAAGGCGACGATGACCGTTACCTTCTATGTCAGTGAAGGAATCCGAAATACCTTCCAGCCAGGAGAAAGTGTGGAGATAGAAAAGAGCGGAAAAATTTATCCGGCCGCTATTACGGAAATCGGAACCATGGTAGATCAGACGACCGGATTGTTCGAGATTAAGGCCAGCGTGACAGCACAAGACAATGGACTTTTGACCGGAAGCAGTGTGAAGGTTATTGCAGATACCTATGAACAGAGTGATGCCCTGCTGATTCCTTATGATGCGGTATATTACGAAAACAGTCAGCTGTATGTATATGTGGCAGTAGACGGAAAGGCAGTAAGAAAAGACATTGAGACAGGTATCTTTGATGAGATGACGATTACGGTTACTTCCGGTCTGGAAACAACGGATCAGGTGATCGTAAGCTGGTCTTCCAGCCTGCGTGACGGAGCAGAAATTTCTGTAAAGAATGCCGCAGATACGGCACCCCAAACAGAGACAAAGCAAGAGTCACAGTCTGAAACAGAAACACAGACAGAAGTACAGACGGAGGCAGCAGAATGAATTTGACAAAAACAGCCTTAAAGCGTCCGGTATCTACCATGCTGGTCGTACTGGCTTTAATCGTGTTTGGTATTACTTCTGTTTTTAGTTTCCGGCTGGAACTGACGCCGGATATGGAAATGCCAATGCTGTTGGTAATTACGGTTTATCCGGGAGCAGACCCGGAAAGCGTGGAGGAGCTTGTTACGAAGGAAATTGAGGCGGCAGGCTCCGAGCAGAGCGGTGTGGAAAGTTATGAATCAATGTCTGTCGAGAATATGTCCCAGGTCATGTTCCAGTATGACTATGAGATGGATATCGATGATGCTTATATGGATTTGCGGACTGCGCTGGATGTAGTAACAGCCACGCTGCCGGATGACTGTGAGGAACCGTTTATCATTGAAATTTCCATGGATGCCATGGACACTATGACCCTTTCTGCCACGGCAGTGGGGGATGTGGACCTGTTAGGCTATGTAGAGGATACGCTCGTACCGGAGCTGGAGACGTTGACCGGTGTAGCGGATGTGAATGTAACGGGTGGTAAGGAAAATTATATTAAGGTGGTACTGGATCCGGAAGCCATGAAGCAATATGGTCTTTCCATGAATACCATTGCCCAGAGTATTGGGGCACTGGATTTTATGGTGCCGGCGGGAAGTGTCAGTCAGGGTACGCAGGATGTTGCAGTATCCAGCAGTGCAGACCTTTCGGGAGTCGTACAGATTCAGAACATTCCGATTACAACCGCAAAGGGAAGCGTGATTCCGCTTTCGGAGATTGCAACGGTTTCGGAAAGCCAGAAGGATGCGCAGGGTATCAGCCGGTATGACGGACAGGAAAATATTTCTATCGGTATTTCCAAAAAGCAGAGTGCCGGTACGGTCAATGTGACCCGCGATGTGGAAAAGGTACTGGATGAGCTGCAGCAGCAGAATGATGCGGTGGAGTTGGAAGTCATTTATAACGCAAGTGATATGATTCTCTCCTCGCTTGGTTCGGTTGGCAGTGCGATGGTATCCGCGGTTTTACTTTCTATGGTGGTGCTCTTTCTATTCTTCGGAGATCTGAAAGCGAGCTTTGTTGTCGGAAGCTCTATGCCGATCTCCCTGTTTGCTACGATGGTATGTATGAACATGGCAGGCTTTTCTTTTAACGTGGTAACGATGGGAGCGCTTGTTATCGCCATTGGTATGATGGTCGATTCATCCATTGTCGTGTTGGAAAGTTGTTTCCGGTTGAAAGAAACCAATGGAAATTATAAGACGGCTGCAGAAAAGGGAACCGGAGTGGTAGCGGCATCGATTGTTGCATCTACGATTACGACGGTCGTTGTATATCTGCCGTTAAGTGTTATGAAAGGCTTATCGGGACAGATGTTTTCCCAGCTTGGTTTTACCATTATTTTTGCCATGCTTGCATCACTGGTGGCGGCACTGACTTTGATTCCGCTTTTATTCTCTAAATTCAAGCCGGTGGAGAAGAAGGAACTGCCAATCAACAAGCTGTTAAATAAAATTAATCATGGCTATGACAAACTATTGAGAAAACTTCTATACAAGAAGAAAACGGTTCTGGTTGTTGCAGTGCTTCTGTTAGTCGGAGCTTTTGGACTGGCAACGCAGCTTCATTCGGAGCTGATGCCGTCGATGGATGAAGGTGCAATGGCGATCACTGCGACCTTCCGTTCGGGCACGAAGCTGGAAACAATCGATGAACAGACCAGATTCATTGAGGAGATGACCATGGCAGATCCGAATCTGGAACGGTGCAACATGCAGATATCGGAAGATAAGGCGACACTGACTGCCTATCTGACAGATGAATGTAAGCTGTCAACAAACGAAGTAATTGAACAGTATACGGAGAAACTTGCAGATGTAACCAATATGAAGATTTCGATTGCTGCTTCCGGTGCAAGTATGACGAGCATGATGGGAGGCGGTGTGGAGATCGACCTGTCAGGCAGAAATCTGGATGATCTGAAAACAGCGGCAAGAGAAGTGGAGAAAATGATGTGGCAGGTGCCGGGTGTGTTACAGGTTTCCTCGGATGTCGGGGTTGCTTCCACAAAAGCAGAGATTATTGTCGATCCGCTAAAGAGTATGAATGTCGGTCTGGCATCTGCGCAGGTGGCAGGTGAACTGTATAATGCACTCAGCGGCAAGGAGGCTGCAACGCTGACCAGAGAAGGCGAGGAATATTCCATTCGATTAGAATATCCGGAAGGTCAGTATGAGACAATGAACGATTTGATGAATATGACGCTGACCACACCGAGAGGCACGCAGGTGCCGGTATCTGAGCTTGCGGAAGTAGTTTATACGGATGCGCCGGTTACATTATACCGTGTAGAGGGCATCTATCAGATTGCTATTACGGCAAGCACCACGGAGAGTGCCAGATTTGAAGCACAGGATGCGATCAATAAGGCTGTGGATGAAATGGAATTTCCAAAGGGAGTAGCAAGAGCACAAAGTTCCATGGATGAAATGATGATGGAAGAGTTTACTGCGATTGTGCAGGCGATTGCTGTAGCGATATTCCTTATTTTCCTGGTTATGGCAATGCAGTTTGAGTCTCCGCGTTTTTCCGTAATGGTCATGCTCAGTATTCCGTTTGCGCTGATCGGTTCCTTTGGACTGTTATTCATTACGGGTAGTACGATCAGTATGACATCATTAATGGGTATCCTGATGTTAGTCGGTATCGTTGTAAATAACGGTATTTTGTATGTGGATACCGCGAACCAGCTCAGACAGGAAATGTTTATGGAGGATGCGCTGATTCAGAGTGGACAGATCCGTCTGCGTCCGATTCTGATGACGACTCTTACAACGATTCTTTCCATGATTCCGATGGGACTTGGAATCGGAGAAGGTTCTGTGATGATGCAGGGTATGGCGCTGATCATCATAGGTGGTCTGATTGCTTCTACCCTGTTGATCCTGTTACTGATGCCCACCTTCTACCTGATTATTTACGAGGGAAGAGGAAAGAGGCTGAAGAGAAAGCAGGCAAGAAAAATCGCCAGAATGAAAGCTGAAGAAGACAGAAAGAAACTGGAAGAGGCTGGAAAGAAGAAGTAAAACAGTATGAAGAAAAGCGGCAGTACCCGGAGAAGGAAAAGGGTGCTGCCGCTTGGTATTTGGATTGGATTTGATGCGGATGGATTACCGCTTTTTGGAAAGGGAGAGCGGGGCAAAGATGGTTTTCCTGCCGATAAAGCCGGTAATGCGGACAAAGAGGATGCCGAAGAAGATGCCGATGCTGTCGATCGCGACATCTCTTGCCGAAGGTCCTCTGCCAACGACAAAAGACTGGTGGTATTCATCCAGTCCGGCGAAGGCAACGCAGAAGATTCCGGCAAGCAGCATCAGTCCGATCCCGCGGATGCGGTACACATAGAGCGGAAAGGCTACGGTAACTGCCAGAATGAAATATTCGGTAATATGTCCGAGTTTTCGCACGTAATAGTGTATTTGGTCTGCATAGATCAGAATCTGGTCTGCAGTCAGATTTTTATCCAGAATGCCGTTTGCCATCTTTACGATCCAGACGCTGACCCTGTGGCTGATTCCGGCAGAGGTTACGCCGTCTTGTGCGGAAAAAGAAAAGATCATATACATAACGACAAGCGCAGGAAGGAAAGAGAGCGGCTTTAAAAGAAAGCGGAGCGTCTTCTTTATAAATAAAATAAAGTATTTCATAATCATTCACATCCTTTGATCCGTTTGTTCTGCCCTATATATTACAATACCATATCAAATAAAACAATTTAAGAAATTATGAAGGCGTTTTTTGCGTTTCCAGAATATGCCTTCTGAAAAGCCATTTAAGAAGGTATAAAATATTTGCTTTCTGCAGTACGGAGTGATAAGATTAGAAAGATGAAAAAAGTCAAAATGAGGAATAAGGTGGGATACGTAAATGGAGAAGCTGATGAACTCTGCTGCGGAGGCAGTCGAAGGAAATATTAATGGTGGAAAGGCGAAGGCAGATCTGCCGCTTGGTAAAATGATCCTGCTCGGTATCATGGCAGGCGCTTTCATTGCTCTGGGTGGCGCAGCGAGCAATGTGGCAGTGCATGATATTGCTAATGTAGGTGTGGCAAGACTGGTAGCGGGAACGATTTTCCCGGTCGGACTGATGCTGATTGTTTTAGTCGGCGGTGAGCTGTTTACCGGAAATTGTATGATCATGATGGCGGTTTTAGATAAGAAGACGACGGTAGCAAAGATGTGCCGGAATCTGGTTGTGGTCTACCTGAGCAATCTGGTGGGTGGACTGATTATAGACACGCTGATCTTTTTCAGTGGACAGTTAAATTACACGAATGGGGCACTTGGAGCTTACAGTATCAAGGTTGCATATGGCAAGGCAATGATTGCACCGGGGGCAGCGGTCGCATCAGGAATTTTATGTAACGTACTGGTCTGCGTGGCAATTCTTGCAGCAGCGGCGGCAAGAGATGTGGCAGGAAAAATCTTTGCTGTCTTTTTCCCTATTCTGGCATTTGTAGTCTGCGGTTTTGAACACTGCGTAGCGAATATGTTCTATATTCCGGTCGGAATGATGGCAGCGACTAATCCGGCATATGTGGCAAAGGCAGAAGAACTTTACGGAATGACGGCAGAGCAGTGTGCTTCGATTACCGTGGCACAGAGCCTTCAGAATTTTATTCCGGTTACGATCGGAAACATCATAGGCGGCGCTGTCTTTGTCGGTGTGATGTGTTTCTTGATCTATCGTAAGGACTGGAACGCAAAGAAATGATGGAACCAATAAACCACCGGTGGCAAACTGTGACAGAACAGTTACCACCGGTGGTTTTTATTGTACTCTGTTTTAGAATAAAAGTTTTTGTTTTAGCTGTCCAGAAATGCGTACTGTTCTTCCAGCTCCTTTGGAACGATTGCTCCGGTACTTCGCAGCTTCTGGAATACCATGTCCAGATGGTGCTTCTTTTGGGAGATGTGGATGTCGTAATGATCCAGTGTCTCCTTGTAGAGCGGATTTGCCTGGAGTTTGGAACGGATATCTTTGGTAAACGGACAGTAAGTGAACAGGATGTTTCTGGCAACCTTGTTCAGGCGGGGTGAGCCGCTGCCTTCATATAAGATCCAGAGCAGATAGTCCTGCACGAACATTTCCTTGTAGCTGTTTTTCGCTTTTTGAAGGCTGTTTTTGATCTTGTCCTTGGCATCCGTGGAAAGATCATGATTTTTGCGGTAAAACTGTATGTAATCACAATATTCACTCGTAAGCGAACGGTCAGCCAGATCGTTCCAGCGGGCACCCTGAATGCGCTTACACATCTCCCAACGGTATTCACCGGTCAGGCGGATCAGCGTATTTTGCAGATTTTCCAGATGGAAAATAGAAACCATCATGCGGGAAGGCGTCGTACGGCGTTTCCCTTCGATTTCCTGCCACATGACTCCGCGGGTTCCGATATTCGGCAGCAGGATGACATCCGGCAGAACCTCTATCTGGATAAATTCCCTTGCAATGTTCTGGTCCGGTTGGGTAAATATGGTCTCACGGTGAAAGGCGCTGTAATCACAATGGCGGATGGAGTCAATAATTTCCGTAATCTTTGCCGGTGTGGTCAGAGAGGATTCCAGGTCCTTCAAGACATTGTGTTCAGAAAACACGGGGCAGAAGGTGGAAAGCCGTCCGAAAGTAATCTTATTAACCGTAGGAAAGAGATTTTCCAACTCGAACAGGACCTTTTGTCCTTTATCGTCCGCCAGCTGGCGCTCCATTTCCGGAGTAATCTTGCCGGCAACACGCATTTCACGCAGATGTGCTTCATAATCCGTATCAAATTCATTGCGGCTTGGAAGTTTCTTGCCGTGATAGATGGCAAGCAGCCATTCGTAAAGGGTATAAACGCCATATACCTCATTTCCCCTGAATTGTTCCGCAATGGAATAGAGATAAGAGGCATTTTCCACACCGGCCAGTTCTTCATCCACATAACCGAATTGGAAGAACATGCGCAGAACCGGAGGAATATGACTGTCGACAAGGCTTGCCATAAACGCTTCTTTATAGATTTCATAAAACAGCTTGGTAATGCGTAAGCGGAGCTTTCTGGAAGCATCATCCGTTGCGTTTTTATCCAGCATGGATTTATATCGGTTGATACAGTCGGTAAATTCTTTTGCGGTTTCCTCGCTGCATTCGGAATATTCCAGAATCTGTGCAAGAGAATCGGTCAGAGCCATATTGGTGCCTGTCCGGGCAGCTTCCTTTAGCTGTTCCGGTGGAGTCTCTTCCAGAATGCGGCAGCGTTCCAGATATTCATCTTTTCGAACGGCATAGAGTGACTGGTCGATATAGGGCGAGGATTCAATCTGTATCATCTGTTTGCTGATGGAAGCTGCAAGAGGAAGCGTATCTTCTGCGGCGCGGAATGCATGATAATACAAATCGGTAAACAGATCAAAGAAATCCAGACGGTTTTCATTGAATAAAAGTCTGGAAGCATCCCTCTGGTAATCAGCGATCACACTGCAGCTTTCCAGAACATCATGTAAATCCAGACTGAGCTTCATTAAAAAGCCCGCCAGAATAGACGGCTCTTCAAAGGGCAGGAGCTTTTTGGATGGAATGCTGGCGATCCCTTCATAATATGCGCTGACCCAGTCCGGAATATCCTCTTCCAATGTTAACGGTTCCAGTGTCTCAAGAGCCGGAAGGGTCTTGGGAGAAATATGAAAATGGGTGCAGAGCTGCTTATATTCATCATACATGGCAAGCAGCGAATCATAGAGACCGGAGCATTCAAAATGTGACAATACATAAAAGTCAAAAATTTCCCGGCACAGACGGGCAGCAGAAATAATGAAAAAGTGGCGGTATTCCGGATGTTTCTCCAGAATTGGCTGCAGATCCTGAATGGATGTGTAGTCGTATTCTGCAAGCATACAGTCCTCAAGGGCAGTATAGTCCCCGGTATAGCAGTCGTATGCAAGATCGCAAAGTCCGATGACAGCCCCCTTTTCCAAAGTCATTTCAAAGTTCCCGATGCGTCCCTGTATGCTGCCGGATACGAGAACAAACAGAGAACGAAGCGGCAGACCGGCCTGTAAAAACCGGGTTCCCTTCGGAATATTTAACATGTCAGATCCTCCTTCAATCAGAGGGAAAAACAGACAATCCCCCAATTATTTATACTTAGTTCTAGCATATCTCTTTTTGGACAATTAGCCAATAGAAAATATCTGTACTTTTTTTCGGATATTTGTTACAATAACCATAAGAATGTTGAATTGGGAGGTGCCCCATGGAACAGGACAGACTTAGCAGGGAAGAAATTGTCGCAATGTATAAAGCGGATGTAGAGAGACTGGTTCCCTATATCAACTGGCTGCAGCAGAAGAACGGACAGAAGGTGTCAGAGAGTTATCAGGGGCAGGATATAGCAAAGAACTCGGTAACTTTTCCGGTATATGATTCCACCCTGCTTCAGTTTGTACGCGAGGTGCAAAGAACCAGATTTATCAATCGAAATTATGTTTATGTATATTCCCATTACCAGATCCGCAGCGAAAAGGATGAGCTGAGAGCAGTCAGCCGGGCAACCTTACAGGAAATGAATATGCTGGGTGGTATTTTATCCAGATATATTATCAAAGGAACCACAAAGGGAACCGTATGGCAGGAAGGTGTGCAGAACGGGGTGTTTCTGGCAGTGCTCAAAAAGATGAAAGAATTAATGGATTTCTGGGACAAGGAATAACATTTTGTATAGATCAGTATTGGAGAAGGGCAGGAAGTTACAGGAATGGGAGAGAAGTCGGTACAGAAGAAACAGTATATCGTAGAGACGGCGAGAAAGGTCTTTATGGAGAAAGGTTATAAAAATGTGACGATGAAAGACATCGTGGAGGCGTGTGACATCAGCCGGGGAGGTCTTTATCTTTATTTTGAAGGTACGGCGGAAATATTTGAGGCGGTATTGAAGATGGAGTCGGAAGAGAAAGATGACGTATTCTCGGAAAATGTAACGGAAGAGACGATGGTTACGGATATTCTTATGATGTTTCTGAAGGAACAGAAAAAAGAGCTGTTAAGACGTAAAAATAATCTGACGACCGCATCCTATGAATTTTATTTTGAAAACAGCAAGAACAGGAAAATCCGGGATGAATATCCGAGAAAGCGTTTTGAGCAGGCAACAGAGACGCTGGCTGCATTGATTGAAGAGGGAATGCAGAACGGAGAATTTTATGAGGTAGATGCGCAAATGATGGCGCGCAATATTATGTTTCTGATTGAAGGAATGAAGGTATCTTCCCAGACCATGGGTATTACCGAGGAAATGGTCGATCAGGAATTTGCATACATTGTACAGAACCTTGTGGCCGAAGAGGAATAAAAAGAAATAGAAAAAAGAAAATGCTTCAGAGATGAAAGTCTTTGGAGCATTTTGTATTAGCAGATTGGGATTGAAAAAACTGTAAAAATCGGTATAATAAAGTATCATAAGTAACACAAAACATTAAGTGGAGGACAATCATGGGCAATGTAAGACGTATCTATGTGGAGAAAAAGGAGGACTTTGCGGTCAAGGCAAAGGAACTTCAGGAAGAGATCGAAAGCTATCTCGGCATTCAGGGCATAAAGAAGGTAAGGGAGTTTATCCGTTATGATGTGGAGAATCTTTCCGATGCCGTTTATGAGAGAGCATGCAGGACTGTTTTTTCCGAACCGCCGGTAGACATTCTTTATGAAGAAGAATTTCCGATGCCTGAGAATGCAAGGGTCTTCAGCGTGGAGTTCTTACCAGGACAGTTTGATCAGAGAGCAGACTCCGCAGTACAGTGCGTACAGTTTTTAAAGGAGGACGAGCAGCCGATCATTCGTACTGCCGTTACTTATTTATTAGAAGGAAACATTTCCGATGATGAGTTCGATAAAATAAAAGCATACTGCATCAATCCGGTAGATTCCCGTGAGACCGGAATGGTGAAACCGGAAACGCTGGCAGATGCTTTCGAGGAGCCGGCGGATGTCAAAATCTTTGACGGTTTCAAGGATATGACAGAGGAAGATTTAAAGGCATTGTATGAGTCTCTCGGACTGGCAATGACTTTTCAGGATTTTCTTCATATTCAGAACTATTTTAAGACAGAGGAGCAGAGAGATCCGTCCATGACGGAAATCCGTGTGCTGGATACATACTGGTCCGATCATTGCCGTCATACAACCTTTTCTACGGAACTTACCAGGGTAGAGTTTGAGGAAGGCTATTATAAGGCTCCGATTGAGACAACCTATCAGAGTTATCTGGATACGAGGGAAGAAATCTTTGCGGGCAGAGAGGACAAGTTCGTCTGTCTGATGGATCTTGCGCTTATGGCAATGCGCAAATTAAAGAGAGACGGCAAGTTTACCGATCTGGAGGAGTCTGAAGAAATTAACGCCTGCTCCATTATTGTTCCGGTGGAGATTGACGGTGTAGAAGAAGAGTGGCTTGTAAACTTTAAAAACGAAACACATAATCATCCGACCGAGATCGAGCCGTTTGGTGGGGCAGCAACCTGCCTTGGCGGCGCAATCAGAGATCCGCTTTCCGGACGTACTTATGTATATCAGGCGATGCGCGTGACTGGTGCGGCAGATCCAACGGTTCCGGTAACAGAGACACTGAAAGGAAAATTATCCCAGAAAAAGTTAGTCCGTGGTGCAGCAGCGGGTTATTCCTCCTACGGCAATCAGATTGGACTGGCAACGGGATTTGTCAAAGAAATTTATCATCCGAACTATGTGGCAAAGCGCATGGAGATTGGTGCGGTTATGGGCGCTGCTCCGCGTAAGAATGTGATTCGGGAGACATCCGATCCGGGCGATATCATTGTTTTGCTGGGCGGACGTACCGGACGTGACGGCTGTGGCGGTGCAACCGGCTCCTCCAAGGCACATACGGAGGAATCCACGGCAGTCTGCGGTGCGGAGGTACAGAAGGGAAATGCACCGACCGAGCGTAAGATTCAGAGAATGTTCCGCAGGGAAGAGGTCAGCCGGCTGATTAAGAAATGTAACGACTTTGGTGCAGGCGGTGTGTCTGTAGCGATCGGTGAACTGGCAGAAGGACTGACGGTGGATTTGGACAAGGTACCGAAGAAATATGCAGGTCTGGATGGCACGGAACTTGCAATTTCCGAGTCGCAGGAGCGTATGGCAGTGGTACTTGATCCGAAGGATGTGGAGAAGTTCTTAGGCTACGCGGCAGAGGAAAATCTGGAGGCTGTTCCGGTTGCGACCGTAACCGAGGAACCGCGTCTGGTGCTTTCCTGGAGAGGAAAAGAAATTGTCAATATTTCCAGAGCATTCTTGGATACCAACGGTGCACATCAGGAGACTGCCGTAAAGGTGGAGATGCCGAAGGAAGAGGATAATTATTTTAAGAAATATGCGATTGATGATGTAGCGGAGGCACTGGAGAAGGATGATATCAAGGGTGCATGGCTGCGTACTTTAAATGATCTGAATGTATGTTCCCAGAAGGGATTAGTAGAAATGTTTGACGGCTCCATCGGAGCAGGCAGTGTGTTTATGCCGTATGGTGGTAAATATCAGCTGACCGAGACCCAGACGATGGTTGCCAAACTCCCGGTCTTAAAAGGGAAAACCGATACTGTTACAATGATGAGCTACGGCTTTGATCCGTATTTATCCTCCTGGAGCCCATACCACGGTGCGGTCTATGCTGTGATGGAATCGATGGCGAAGATAGTAGCGGGTGGCGGAGATTACAGAAAGCTTCATTTTACCTTCCAGGAATATTTCAGACGTATGAGCGAGGATCCGAGGCGCTGGAGCCAGCCGTTTGCAGCGCTGCTTGGTGCTTATGATGCACAGGTAGGATTTGAACTGGCTTCGATCGGCGGTAAGGACAGTATGTCCGGCAGCTTTAATGACATTGATGTTCCGCCGACGCTTGTATCCTTTGCGGTAGATGTGGCAAAATATCAGGATATCATTACACCGGAATTAAAGACGGCAGGCAATAAACTGGTCGTATTTGAAATTGAAAAAGACGAATATGATCTTCCGATTTATGAGAAGGTTATGGCGATGTATGATGTTGTAGCAGGGCTTATGATGGCGGGGAAGGTCGTATCTGCTTATGCACTGGATGCGAAGGGTCTGGCAGCGGCTGTCAGCAAGATGGCGTTTGGAAATAAGATGGGTGTGGCTTTCGACAGCAGTCTTTCCGTAAAGGATGTATTTGGAAACGGACTGGGCAACATTGTAGTGGAAATCACACCGGATGCAGTGGAAAGTCTGGAAAGCATGAATGTGGATTATACGGTTGCCGGTGAGGTGACAGAGGATGCACAGTTTACCTATGATGAAGTGGTCATCTCCATGGATGAGGCAATAGAGGTATGGACTTCCAAACTTGAGAAGGTATTCCCGACCAAGGCATACAAAGGAAAGGAAGCAGTAGCATCCAATACTTATAAAGCGGATCAGGTTTATGTCTGCAAGAATAAGATTGCAAAGCCGACCGTATTTATTCCGGTATTTCCGGGTACGAACTGTGAGTATGACAGTGCGAAAGCGTTTGAACGCGCGGGTGCTAATGTCATTACCGGAGTATTCAAAAACCAGACGGCACAGGATATACGTGAAAGCGTGGAGGAGTTTGAACAGTCCATCGGACAGTCCCAGATCATCATGTTCCCGGGTGGCTTTTCGGCTGGTGATGAACCGGATGGAAGTGCGAAGTTCTTTGCAACTGCCTTCCAGAACGAGAAGATTAAGGAAGCTGTCATGAAGCTGTTAAATGAAAGAGACGGTCTGGCACTTGGAATCTGCAACGGCTTCCAGGCGCTGATCAAGCTGGGTCTGGTACCGTATGGAGCTATCACCGGACAGAAGGAAGATTCTCCGACACTGACTTTCAATACGATCAACCGTCATATCTCCAAGATGGTATATACGAAGGTGGTTTCCAATAAGTCTCCATGGCTTGCAAAGGCAGAGCTGGGAGCAACCTATGTGACACCGGCTTCCCACGGTGAAGGACGTTTTGTTGCACCGAAGGAATGGATCGACAAGCTGTTTGCAAACGGACAGGTAGCAACACAGTATGCAGACTTAAACGGCAACGTATCTATGGATGAAGAGTGGAATGTCAACGGTTCTTATGCTGCAATCGAAGGAATTACCTCTGAAGACGGCAGGTGCTTTGGTAAGATGGCACATATCGAAAGAAGAGGCGATGCTGTAGCGATGAATATTTACGGCGAGCAGGATATGAAGGTATTTGAAGCAGGCGTGGAATATTTCCTGTAGGATGAAATTTCGAAAGACCTTGTAGAGAGGGTAGTTCCTTTTTATGAGGTCTTTTTACTACGATTTGTCAGGATTCCATGAATGGATTGGAGCAGAAAAATTGATCTCAAAAAAAGAAGAAAAAATTTCAGCACTGGCGGCGCAGGTGCTTGCGCTTGCAAGAGACAGCATTATGGTGAACCTGCGTTTTTTGAATATGGCACTTTCCAGACTGACTTTGACGGAACAAAGAGAAAGCGGATTTCTGGCAGTAAACGGAACGCAGATTTTTTATGATCCGGTAGTTGTGTTAAAAATGTACAAACAGGAACCAAACCGGATTTTCAGGATTTATCTGCACATGCTCTTTCACTGCATCTTTTCCCACAGTTTTCAGTATGATAAGATGGAGCAGGAAAACTGGGATCTGGCGGCAGATATTGCGGTTGAAAATGCCATTCTGGAAATGGACATTTATCAGGGGAATTTAAAGCAGGATGAGGAGGCAAGGGCGAAGCTTAGAGTCTTAAAGGAGGATGCCGGCGCACTGACGGCAGAGCGGGTTTACCGCTATTTCAAAAATAATCCGCTGACAGAAAATGCCAAGGCGGAATATCGCGCTTTTTTTAAGCGCGATGAGCATCTTTTCTGGAAACCTGCGGAGGAACTTGCTATATCGGAGCAGGACTGGAAGAAGATCAGTGAACGGGTGAAGGCAGACTTAAAGAGTTTTTCCAAGGCCAGGGGAAATGCAGAAAGCATCGAAAAGAATTTGAATGAGGCAACCCGGGAACGCTATGATTATGCCGGAATACTGAGACGTTTTACGGTTATGGGAGAGGAAATGAAGCTCTCCGAGGATGAGTTTGATTATGTGTACTATACCTATGGGCTGTCCACCTATGGAAACCGGCCACTTATTGAGCCGTTAGAATACCGGGATGTGAAAAGAGTAAAAGAGTTTGTCATTGCAATTGATACTTCCGCATCGTGCCGCGGCGAAATCGTGCGTGCGTTTATACAAAAGACCTATTCGATCCTAAAGAATGAGGAATCGTTTTTTCGAAAAATGAATGTGCACATTATACAGTGTGACAGTGAGGTTCAAAGTGATGTGAAGATTACCTCGGATGAAGAATTTGACGAGTTTATGAAAAATGGAAAGCTAAAAGGGTTTGGCTCTACGGATTTTAGACCGGTATTTGACTATGTGGAAAAGCTCAGACAGGAAGGTGAGTTTGAGAATTTAAAAGGACTCATTTATTTTACGGACGGTTATGGAGTCTATCCGGAAAGGATGCCGGATTATGAGGTGATATTTGCATTTTTACAGGAGGATGACAAGGCTCCTTTGGTGCCGCCATGGGCAGTAAAAACGGTACTTTCCGAGGAGGAACTGGAGCGGTAAAAAGAAAGGCTGGATAATGATATGAACATCAGACAGGCAAAGGATTATATAAAGGATTCGGTTGCGATCTATTTAAAAAAGGATGAATTTGGAGAGTACCGGATTCCGGTGGTGAGACAGCGTCCGATTTTTCTTCTGGGGGCGCCGGGCATCGGCAAAACAGCGGTGATGGAACAGATTGCACAGGAACTTGGCATTGCACTGGTATCCTATTCCATGACCCATCATACAAGGCAGTCCGCATTGGGACTTCCGAGTATCCAGAAGAGAGTCTATGACGGGACAGAGTATGAGGTCAGTGAATATACGATGAGTGAGATTATCTCTTCCATCTATGAATGTATGGAAGAGAGCGGTATCAGAGAGGGTATTTTATTTTTGGATGAGATCAACTGTGTATCCGAAACCCTGGCTCCGTCGATGCTCCAGTTTTTGCAGTACAAGGTATTCGGACGTCATAAGGTGCCGGAGGGATGGGTTATTGTAACTGCTGGGAATCCGCCGCAGTACAATAAATCAGTCCGTGAGTTTGATGTGGTGACGATGGACCGTCTGAAGCTTTTGGAGGTAGAAGCGGATTTTACGGTATGGAAGGAATATGCGTTAGAGCGTGGTGTACACAATGCTGTAATCAGCTTTTTGGATTTAAAAAAAGAATATTTTTATCAGATGGAAACTACAATTAAGGGGCGTTCCTATGTGACCGCAAGAGGCTGGGAGGATTTGTCCCAGATTCTGCTTTTGTATGAAGAAGAAAATATGACAGTGGATGAGAATCTGGTGGGACAATATATCCGAAATGACCGGGTGGTGCGGGAGTTTACAGCCTATTATGATCTTTATAACAAATACAAGAAGGATTACCGTATTGATGAGATCTTAAAAGGAAAGATTTCGGAGGAAGCAAAAATGCGTGCGGAGAAAGCGGGCTTTGATGAAAGACTGTCGCTGATTGGTATGCTGCTTGACCGTGTGATTTATGATATGAGGCGGAATGTGGAGACGGCGGACTATCTGAGTGATCTGCTGCATCCATTAAAAGCCCTGAAAGGTGCAGCGCAGGCGGAAGAAGCAGATGCCTTAGAGCGGTTCATGCAGATGCTTGCCGGTCAGGCGGCAGGCAGAAGGAAGCTTTTGGACTCCTTACAGAAGGCAAATTCTCTCTCCGATACGGACCGGAGAAAGCACAAACAGGTCATCCGGTTTCTGAACAATATGCAGAAGATGCTATATGTGGATGGAGAAAAGAACGCAGCGGAGGCATTTGCAGGAATCAAAAATGCCTTTGATACGGAGGTCGCGCAGATGAAGCAGGAGACGGAAATCACGAAGGCACAGCTGCATCATCTGTTTACGTTCGTGGAGGAAGCCTTTTTCAAGGATGGTGAGAGCGGAAATGAGATGCTGATCTTAGTGACGGAGCTTACGGTCAATTCGTTCAGTGCCAGGTTTATTGGTATGTTCGGCAGTGAGGATTACCAGAGACACAATGAAGAACTGATGCTGTCGGAGCGGCAGAGTGATCTGCAGAAGGAACTGGAGGAGCTTGCATTTTGAGACAGGAAAAGGAATTGGAGCTGCCAGGCGGTTCGTTGTATTATGTGATGGAAGAGGATGGCGTGCATATTACCAGAACAGGAAGGCTGATTGGAGAAATCACTGTGCCAAAGAGCGTGAATGGACAGTTGGTCGTGGCAGTAGAGAAAAAGGCATTTTTAAGCCAGAAAAAACTGCGCAGTCTGGTGCTGCCTGCCGGAATCAAAGAGATTGGAGAATGGGCATTTGCCTATTGCAGCAGCCTTCAAAGTGTCAGTCTGGCGAAGAGAAAAACAGGATTTGGAAAGGGTGTCTTTCTGGAGTGCAGAAATCTTGAGAAGATTGCACTCTGCCCGATTGAAAAAGGAACGGTGGAGGAACAGGAGCAGATCGCTGCACTGCTTGCAGCCGCACCGGTACTGTTAGATGCAGAATATTTATTGGAGCTTTTGGAAGCAGGAAGTACAGAGTGGCTGATGAAGTGGGATGCCAGAATGCTTGACCTTCTGCATCAGGAGGATTTGGAAGGATATACGAAAATGATCCTTTGCGGAGAAGAGGATCTTGACCTGGATCCGGATACCTTTCAAAAGGAAAAACGAAAGAGCAAGGTCAGGCTCTGCTTTAAGCGGCTTATGAATCCGGTGGGAATATCCAAAGAAGTCAGGACAGAACTGACGGATTATGTGCTGGCGCATAAAAAAGGCTGTGAAACGGAGGAGGCGTGGGAGGTAATCTTCAAAGAGCATGGGGATGACAGAGCGTATTTTTCCTTCTTTTTACAACTGGGCGGAATGACGGCAGACAACAAAGGGGCCATGCTTGCAGATATGGGGGAAAACCATGCGGAAATGAAGGCATTTTTGTTAAAGTATGGGCAGGAAGTGGTTCAGGAGGATTTCTTTGCAGGTCTGGAACTATAGAAGGGCAGCCTTTATTTTATATTTATTTTAGAAAAATACTAGAATTGTATCATTGATTTCATATGGGATAAAATGTATATTGATTTTAGTTTACGAAAGAAAAGCAAGGTATTTTTCCTAAGAAAGAGGTAAAAGCATGAAAGAAGTAAAACAACCGAAAAAACCATTGATCTTTTACTATGTGCTGGTTTTAATAGCGATGCTTCTGCTGAACAGTTTTTTATTTCCGATGTTTACAAAGCAGCATATAGAGACGGTGGATTACGGTACATTTTTGACGATGCTGGATGAAAGCGGAGTCAACCGTGTACAGGTGGAAAAGGATTATATTTATTTTGCGGATAAAGAGAATCCGGAGTTATTATACCGGACAGCTACCTTTGATGATCCAAAGCTGGTAGACAGGCTTTATGATGCAGGCTGTACCTTTGGCAAGGTGGTAGAGGAGCAGATGTCTCCGTTTCTTTCTTTTTTGCTCAGCTGGATTTTACCGATCGCGATTTTCTGGATGCTTGGACATTTCCTGTCCGAAAAGATGATGGAAAAGATGGGCGGTATGGGTGGACCTACCATGCAGTTTGGCAAGAGCAATGCGAAGGTTTATGTGGAGTCAAGTACCGGAATCAAGTTCAAAGATGTAGCGGGTGAAGATGAAGCAAAAGAGGTTTTACAGGAAATTGTGGAATTTCTGCACAATCCGAAGGAATATCAGGAAATCGGTGCCAGAATGCCGAAGGGAGCGCTGTTAGTGGGACCGCCCGGCACCGGAAAGACGCTGCTTGCGAAAGCAGTAGCCGGAGAGGCAGGCGTACCGTTCTTTTCCATTTCCGGTTCGGAATTTGTACAGATGTTTGTCGGCATGGGAGCAGCAAAGGTGAGAGATCTGTTCAAACAGGCGGCAGAGCAGGCACCGTGTATTGTTTTTATCGATGAGATCGATACGATCGGTAAGAAACGTGACGGCGGCGGAATGGGCGGCAATGACGAGAGAGAACAGACCTTAAATCAGCTTTTGACGGAGATGGACGGCTTTGACGGTTCCAAAGGTGTTGTCATTCTGGCAGCGACGAACCGTCCGGATTCCCTTGATCCGGCGCTGCTTCGTCCGGGACGGTTTGACCGAAGGGTTCCGGTAGAGCTTCCGGACCTTGCAGGCAGGGAAGCAATCCTTAAGGTGCATGCAGCAAAAATCAAGCTGGGTGATGATGTGGACTTTAACGCAATCGCCAGAGCAAGTGCCGGAGCTTCTGGTGCGGAACTTGCCAATATTGTGAATGAGGCGGCGCTCAGGGCAGTCAGACAGGGACGTAAATTTGTGGTGCAGGCAGATTTAGAAGAGAGCATTGAGGTAGTCATTGCAGGCTATCAGAAAAAGAACAAGGTGCTTTCTGAAAAGGAAAGGATGATCGTCGCTTATCATGAAATCGGGCATGCACTGGTTGCGGCACTGCAGACCCATTCGGCTCCGGTAACAAAAATTACGATCGTTCCGCGTACTTCAGGGGCCCTGGGTTATACGATGCAGGTGGACGAAAAGGAACATAACCTGATGAGCAGGGAGGAACTGGAAAATAAGATTGCCACCTTTACCGGAGGACGTTGTGCGGAGGAACTGATATTCCATTCCATTACGACCGGCGCATCCAATGATATCGAGCAGGCAACGAAGTTAGCCAGAGCGATGATTACCCGTTATGGCATGAGTGATGAATTTGGTATGGTTGCCCTGGAAACGGTAACCAATCAGTATCTGGGCGGAGACAGTTCGTTAGCCTGTGCACAGGATACGGCAAAACAGATTGATAAGCTTGTGGTAGAGCTTGTAAAGAAGCAGTATGCAAAGGCAGAAGGACTGCTTCGGGATAATATAATGAAGCTGCATGAGCTGGCAAAATATCTGTATGAAAAAGAAACGATCACCGGTGAAGAGTTTATGAACATTCTGGAACAAAAAGAGAATACCTCCACAGATCAGCACAGAGGATTATAAGATGATTCAGAATTACCGGAAATAGAGAGGAACAGGGAACATGCGGCAGTGGCTCTTCGAAAATAAAACATTACAGTGGCTTGGAATTTATGTCATGAACTTTTTAAAGTGGCTTATGATGGCGACGGTGATCGGTATAATCGGCGGTCTGGTCGGTACGTTATTTCATGAGTGTATCGAGAAGGTCACGGTATTTAGGCAGGGACATGGCTGGATGATTTATCTGCTTCCGTTTGCGGGGCTGCTTATTGTATTTTTATACCACAGGGCAGAAATACGAAATGATCGTGGAACCAATCTGGTACTGGATTCGGTACATACAAAGCAGCATGTGCCGTTTCGTATGGCGCCGCTTATTTTTGTCGGTACGGTGCTTACGCATCTGTGCGGTGGCTCTGCCGGAAGAGAAGGGGCGGCTCTGCAGATTGGTGGAAGCATCGGATCTACGCTTGGCGCTCTGGTGAGATTTGATGAAAAGGACAGGCATGTGCTTGTGATGTGCGGCATGAGTGCCGTCTTCGCGGCAATGTTTGGGACACCGCTTACGGCGGCGATTTTCAGCATGGAAGTGGTCAGCGTGGGAATCGTTTATTATAGTGCTTTTGTGCCGTGTATTATTTCGGCTACGGTAGCATACGGGCTGACCAGTTATATGGGCGTCAATGCGACGCGTTATACGATCAATATCGCCTATACGTTGTCCCCGGTGATCTGCCTGAAGGTTATCGGACTTGCCATGCTTTGTGGACTGGTGGGTATCCTGTTTTGTGTGGCGCTGCATCAGACGGCGCATTTTGCCAAGGAAAAGCTGCAAAATGACTATGTGCGTGTCTTTGTGGGCGGTGTGCTGATTATCCTTCTGACCCTGTTTGTTGGAAATGATGCTTATAACGGTGCCGGAACAGCGATGATACAACGTGCACTGCACGGAGAGGTGCCTCCAACCGCCTTTTTGTGGAAGATTGTCTTTACGGCGATTACGATCGGAACAGGCTATAAGGGCGGCGAGATTGTGCCGACGTTATTTATTGGTGCCACCTTTGGAAGCTTTGCGGGTCCGCTTTTAGGGATCGATCCTTCTTATGCGGCAGCGCTTTGCATGGTAGCGATGTTCTGTGCGGTGGTCAACTGTCCGATTGCTTCGGTTCTGCTTGGTCTGGAAATGTTTGGAAGAACAGATATGCTCCTGTTTGCCATTGCCTGTGGAGTCAGCTATGTTTTTTCCGGTTATTACAGTCTCTACAGCAGTCAGAAGATTTTATATGCCAAGACGAGACCGGAGTACATTAATAAAAAGGCGAAGTAGTAAAGGGTGAAAATAGTAAAGTTTTCATCTTGTACCGAAAAATCTTTTGTGCTATACTAAGTTGATTTAGCAACAGGATATTATAGAGAGGTATACAGGTGAGGATATGAAGGCGTTTTTGATCTTAGAAGACGGCACGGTATTTGAAGGAATTCATATCGGTGCGGACAAGGAAGTAATCAGTGAAATCGTATTTAACACGTCGATGGCAGGATATCTGGAAGTGCTGACTGACCCATCCTATGCGGGACAGGCAGTGTGCATGACCTATCCGCTGATCGGCAATTACGGTATTTGTGAGGAGGACATGGAATCCGGTGGTCCTTGGCCGGATGGTTTTATTGTCCGAGAGCTTTCCAGAATTCCCAGCAACTTCCGTTGTGATGAGACGATTCAGTCATTCTTAGAAAAGCATGGTGTTCCGGGCATCGCAGGCATCGACACCAGAGCGCTTACCAAAATTCTTCGTGAGAAGGGTACCATGAACGGTATGATCACCACGAATGAAGTCTTTCAGTTAGATGAGATTATCCCCCGTTTAAAAGCCTATACGACCGGTAAGGTAGTAGAAAAGGTAACCTGTAAAGATAAATATGAAGTGAAGGGTTCTTCTTCTCTGGAGGAGAATGGTCCGGTTTCCGGCAGTGCACGATTTGACCGGGAGAGTTTTGCCGCAGGGAAGAGAGAAAAACGACCGACACTTGTGAAAGAATTAAATGGAAAAGGGCTTAGGGTAGCACTTCTCGATCTTGGAACCAAGAAAAATATTGCCCATTCGCTTGCCCTCAGAGGCTGTGATGTGACGGTTTATCCGGCACTGACAAGCGCAGAGGAAATCTTAAAGGATGCGCCTGACGGCATTATGCTCTCCAATGGACCGGGAGATCCGAAGGAATGTACAAGCATCATTTCAGAAATTAAAAAGCTGTATGATTCCGAGGTCCCCATTTTTGCCATCTGTTTAGGACATCAGCTGATGGCGCTTGCCACAGGGGCAGATACGTTTAAAATGAAATACGGTCACCGCGGCGGAAATCATCCGGTTAAGGATCTGTCTACCGGAAGAGTCTATATTTCCTCGCAGAACCATGGTTATGTGGTAGATATGGACAGGCTGGATCCGGCAGTGGCAGAGCCTGCATTTATCAATGTCAATGACGGAACCTGTGAGGGTCTTTCCTATACGGGAAAAAATATTTTTACGGTGCAGTATCACCCGGAGGCGTGTGCAGGACCCCAGGATTCCGGATACCTGTTTGAACGTTTTATTGAAATGATGAAGGAGGGAAAGAAAAATGCCTAAGAATCCGAATGTAAAAAGAGTCCTGGTCATCGGTTCCGGTCCGATCGTCATTGGACAGGCAGCAGAATTTGACTATGCGGGAACTCAGGCATGCCGTTCCCTGAAAGAAGAAGGCATTGAAGTCATTCTGGTTAATTCCAACCCGGCGACTATCATGACGGATAAAAACATTGCGGACAAGGTCTATATTGAGCCGCTTACGGTACCGGTACTGGAACAGATTATCGAAAAGGAAAAGCCGGACAGCATTCTGCCGACGTTAGGAGGTCAGGCAGGCTTAAATCTCGGTATGGAATTAGAAGAGTCCGGTTTTTTAAAAGCGCATGGTGTAACACTGCTTGGCACCACGGCAAAGACGATCAAAAAAGCGGAGGATCGTCAGGAATTTAAAGATACGATGGAAAAGATCGGAGAGCCGTGTGCGGCATCTCTGGTCGTGGAAAATGTGGAAGACGGTGTGGCATTTACCAATACGATCGGCTATCCGGTCGTACTTCGTCCGGCGTATACATTGGGTGGCTCCGGTGGTGGTATTGCACACAATCAGGTAGAACTGGAGGAGATTCTGGAAAACGGTCTGCGCCTTTCCCGTGTAGGTCAGGTACTTGTGGAGCGCTGTATTGCGGGATGGAAGGAAATTGAATATGAGGTGATGCGTGACAGCGCCGGAAACTGCATTGCTGTTTGTAATATGGAAAACATCGATCCGGTAGGTGTTCATACCGGAGACAGTATCGTTGTGGCACCGTCCCAGACCTTAAGCGATAAAGAATATCAGATGCTTCGAAGCTCTGCGTTAAATATCATCGATGAGCTGCAGATTACCGGAGGCTGCAATGTGCAGTTTGCCCTGCATCCGACCAGCTTTGAATACTGTGTCATCGAGGTAAATCCGCGTGTCAGCCGTTCCTCGGCACTGGCATCCAAGGCGACAGGGTATCCGATTGCAAAGGTGGCAGCCAAGATCGCACTGGGTTATACATTGGATGAGATCAAGAATGCGATTACTGGAAAGACCTATGCCAGCTTTGAGCCGACACTGGATTACTGTGTCGTAAAGCTGCCGCGTCTTCCGTTTGATAAATTCATTACAGCCAAGAGAACGCTGACCACCCAGATGAAGGCGACCGGAGAGGTCATGAGTATCTGCAATAACTTCGAAGGGGCTTTGATGAAGGCCATCCGTTCTCTGGAGCAGCATGTGGACTGTCTGCTTAGCTATGATTTCTCGGAGCTTTCTTTGGAGGAATTGAAGGAAAGACTGAAAATTGTGGATGACCAGAGAATTTATGTGATTGCAGAAGCACTCCGAAAGGGTATGGATTACGATACGATTCATGAGATTACCATGATCGATCACTGGTTCATTGATAAGATTGCGATTCTGGTGGAGATGGAGCAGGCATTGCAGAGAGGTCCGCTTACCGTGGAATTGTTAAAGGAAGCAAAACGCATTGAATTTCCGGACAATGTCATTGCCAGACTGACCGGAAAAACCGAAGAAGAAATCAAGAAGATGCGCTACGACAATGGCATTGTGGCGGCATATAAAATGGTGGATACCTGTGCAGCGGAATTTGAGGCGAGCACACCGTATTATTATTCGGTCTACGGAAGTGAGAATGAAGCAGTGGAGACCAGACCGGAGAAAAAGGTACTGGTGCTTGGTTCCGGTCCGATCCGTATCGGTCAGGGTATCGAATTTGACTATTGTTCGGTACATGCCACATGGGCATTTTCCAAGGCAGGCTATGAGACGGTCATTATCAACAATAACCCGGAGACGGTCAGCACGGACTTTGACATTGCGGACAAGCTGTACTTTGAGCCGCTCACACCGGAGGATGTGGAAAGCATCGTCAATATCGAGAAGCCGGACGGCGCAGTCGTACAGTTTGGCGGGCAGACAGCGATCAAGCTGACCGAGAGCCTGATGAAGATGGGTGTTCCGATCTTAGGCACAAAAGCAGAGGATGTGGATGCCGCAGAAGACCGGGAGTTATTCGACAAGATTCTGGAAGAAACGGAGATTCCGCGTGCCGCAGGAGGTACAGTCTATACGGCGGAAGAAGCCAAGGAGGTAGCAAACCGTCTGGGCTATCCGGTTTTAGTCAGACCGTCTTATGTACTGGGCGGACAGGGGATGCAGATTGCGATTTCCGATGCGGAAATTGAAGAATTTATGGCGATCATCAACCGGATTGTGCAGGATCATCCGATTCTGGTGGATAAATATCTGCAGGGAAAGGAAATCGAGGTCGATGCGGTATGCGACGGCACCGATATCCTCATTCCGGGCATTATGGAGCATATCGAGCGTACCGGTGTACATTCGGGTGACAGTATCTCCGTCTATCCGGCACATACGATCGATCAGAAGGTGAAGGAAAAGATTGCGGAATATACGAGAAGGCTGGCGAAGGCTCTGCATGTCAAGGGTCTTATCAATATTCAGTTTATCGCAATCGGTGAGGATGTGTATGTAATTGAGGTCAATCCACGCTCCTCAAGAACCGTGCCGTATATCAGTAAAGTAACAGGAATTCCGATTGTGGATCTGGCAACAGAGGTTATTATCGGAAAGACGATCAAAGAACTGGGTTATGAGCCGGGATTGCAGAAGGAAGCCGATTATTATGCGATTAAGATGCCGGTATTTTCATTCGAGAAGATCCGGGGAGCGGAAATCAGTCTCGGACCGGAAATGAAGTCCACCGGAGAGTGCCTCGGCATTGCCAAGGACTTCAATGAGGCACTGTATAAGGCGTTCCTTGGAGCCGGTGTCAATCTGCCGAAGCACAAACAGATGATCATTACGGTTAAGGATGCGGATAAGGGTGAGGCAATCGAGATCGGCAGACGCTTTGAAAAGCTTGGTTATAAGATTTATGCTACCCGAAGTACGGCAAATGCCCTGAAAGAGGCCGGTGTGAATGCACGTAAGGTCAACAAAATTCAGCAGGAGTCTCCGACGGTGATGGATCTGCTGTTAGGACATAAGATTGATCTCGTGATTGATACACCGACCCAGGGGCGCGATAAATCCAGAGATGGATTTTTGATTCGCCGTACGGCGATTGAAACAGGTGTCAACTGCCTGACCAGTCTGGACACGGCAAGAGCCCTTGTGACCAGTCTGGAAAACGCACAGAAAAAGGAACTTACCCTGATCGATATTGCATCCATCGACTAAACAGAATGCCGGCAGCAATGGATCGGGACAGAGCGGAAAAAGAAATGAAAAGCAGATGAAGCCGGAATCGGAACAGGATTCCGGCTGGTTTGTGTAAAGGGGAATAGATTGTGCTGCAAAATGGAGGGGATTTCGTTTGGGTATCATTCGCGCGTCAGGCAAAAAGCGGGGGACAGGATATGGAACAGCAGGAAAATAAGGAAAAAAAAGAAAAAAAGGGAAACGCTGAAAATTATCAGAAAAAGCTTGAAAGGATCCTTCTGCAGTTAGAGAAGAAGGGGGAAGTTCCTTCGCTTCTTCTGCACAGCTGCTGTGCACCCTGCAGCAGCTATGTGTTGGAATATCTGCATCATTATTTTCGGATTACCGTATTTTATTATAATCCGAATATCACAAAGCAGGAGGAATATGCAAAGCGGGCAGCAGAGCAGATTCGTTTTGTCCGGGAACTGAACCGAAAGGAAGAAGGGTATCCGATCGAGGTAGTGGAGGGCAGCTATGAGCCGCAGCGTTTTCTTCATATTTCAAAAGGAATGGAGCAATGTCCGGAGGGAGGCGAGCGGTGTTTTGCCTGCTATGCACTCCGGCTGGGAGAAACGGCAAAACAGGCGGCAGAGAGAAAAGCAGATTATTTTACCACAACGCTTACGATCAGTCCGCTCAAAAATGCGGTAAAGCTAAATGAGATTGGAATGAATCTGGCAGAGCAGTTTGGCGTCAGGTGGCTTCCGTCGGACTTTAAGAAGAAAAATGGCTATAAGCGTTCGATTGAGCTTTCGGCAGAATACGGTCTTTACAGACAGAATTACTGCGGTTGTGTTTTTTCAAAGAGGGAGAACTTGACAGAAATTGGATAATCCATGTAGTATAAAGAATAGACTGCTTAAGGAAAGAGAAAGAGTGAAATAAAAAACGGAGGGTAACCATGAAAAAGATATTGGATATGATTTCAGAAGAAGTCATGCGGGCATTTGAGGAAGCAGGATATGAGGCGGCGCTGGGAAAGGTGACGCTTTCCAATAGACCGGATCTTTGTGAATATCAGTGTAACGGTGCCATGGCAGGAGCCAAAAAGTATCATAAGGCACCGCTTATGATTGCGCAGGATGTAGCAGCAAAATTATCAGACAGCAGGGTATTTGAAATGGCGGATGCCGTAGCTCCGGGATTTTTGAACCTGAAGGTAAAGAACGCATTTATCAAAGAATATCTTTGTGGAATGGCGAATGATAAAAAGTTCGGTCTTAAGGAGCCGAAGAAAAAGACGATTATTGTGGATTATGGCGGACCGAATGTGGCAAAGCCGCTCCATGTGGGACATCTGCGTTCTGCGGTTATCGGTGAGAGCGTGAAACGTATTGAGCGGTATGCGGGACATAAGGTAATCGGAGATATTCATCTGGGAGACTGGGGGCTTCAGATGGGTCTGATTATTTATGAGCTGCAGCTGCGTAAGCCGGAACTGCCGTATTATGATGAAAGCTTTGAAGGGGAATATCCGAAGGAGGCACCGTTTACGATTTCCGAGTTGGAGGAAATTTACCCGACAGCCAGTGGAAAATCCAAAGAGGACCCGGCATACAAGGAAAGGGCTATGGAGGCAACCTTCAAGCTACAGAGCGGTGTAAGAGGTTACCGTGCCCTGTGGCAGCATATTATTGACGTATCCGTAGCAGACTTAAAGCGGAATTACCGGAATTTGAGCGTGGAATTTGACCTGTGGAAGGGAGAAAGTGATGTTCACGATCTGATTCCTGATATGGTGGCTTATATGAAGGAAGCGGGGTATGCCCACGAAAGTGAGGGGGCGCTTGTCGTAGATGTCAAGGAAGAGACAGACACTAAGGAAATTCCGCCTTGTATGATCTTAAAGTCAGATGGAGCGGCTCTTTATAATACAACAGATCTTGCAACGATCATGGATCGTGTGGCACAGTACCAGCCGGACGAGTTAATTTATCTGACGGATAAGAGACAGGATCTCTATTTTGAGCAGGTATTCCGCTGTGCACGCAAGACAAAGCTTGTAAAAGAGGATATGGAACTGGTTCATATCGGTTTCGGTACGATGAACGGAAAGGACGGAAAGCCGTATAAGACCCGTCAGGGCGGTGTGCCGAGGCTGGAAAATCTCATTGCGGAAATCAATGAGGAGATGCTGCGTAAGATCAAGGAAAACAGTGCGGCAAAAAATTATGAAATCGATGAAAAGGAAGCGGAGGAAACGGCCAAAATTGTTGCACTTGCCGCCATTAAATACGGCGATTTGTCCAATCAGGCATCCAAGGATTATATCTTTGATATTGACCGTTTCACATCCTTTGAGGGAGATACCGGTCCGTATATTCTCTATACGATCGTGCGTATCAAGTCCATTTTGAATAAGTATAAGGAAAACGGAGGTAACCTGTCGCAGGTATCCATTCAGAATGCGTGCAATGATGCAGAGAAGGCTCTGATGTTAGAGCTGACAAAATTCAATGCTATGATGGAAGCAGCATGTGAAGAAATTGCGCCGCATAAGATCTGTGCTTATATTTACGATCTGGCAAACGAGTTTAACCGTTTTTATCACGAGACGAAAATTCTGTCGGAAGAGGATGAGGAGAAGAAGGCAGGATTTATCGCACTCCTTGTGCTGACCAGAGATATACTGGAAACCTGTATTGATCTGCTGGGCTTTTCTGCGCCGGAGAGAATGTAATTTTCACATTTTTCGAAATTTTAAAAATATTTGTAGAAAAATGCTTGACAAGCAGCCCGCTTTCGTTATATACTAGCAAAGCGGGTTGCGGATGAGATAAGCCGCAACAAGTAAAAAATGTGGGATCTTAGCTCAGCTGGGAGAGCATCTGCCTTACAAGCAGAGGGTCATAGGTTCGAGCCCTATAGGTCCCATACATACCAAATGGCGAGATAGCTCAGTTGGCTAGAGCATACGGTTCATACCCGTAGTGTCGAGGGTTCGAATCCCCCTCTCGCTACTTCGTTTAACCTTGTAAAACCAATGGTTTTGCAAGGTTTTTTGCTATAAAATCAGAAAGAACCTAAAGAATTACTACTTGTGATTTTCTAAGGATACAATGATCAAGGCTATAAGAGAAAGGAGAGGATAGTTTTATGAAGAAAAAAATGATTATTGCACTGATTGGTAGTGTTGTTTTTTTATCAGGAGGAATCTATATAGTAGCTCAAAAGACTGCTGAAGAACCTGTACCGACTGACCTGATCAGTACTTCCCAGGTATCGGATCCGGCGGACAATACCGTCCTGGAGGATGAGACAACATCCTTTGACATCCAGGAAGCGGCAGAAAAAGAGGAAGAAAAGGCAAACGGCACCGGTGAGGACGCTGCCATTGAAAATGAATATGACCAGGCTTACCAGGACCAGTTAAACGAGGAGGCCGGAGAAACGGAAGTTTCGGAAGAAACGGAGACGGATGATAAGGCCGGGGAGAATATCAAGACCATGTATGTGACGGCAAAGGTCAATGTCCGGGAGCAGCCTTCCACAAACGCAGTACGGCTGGGCGAACTGAAGCGGGGCGATACGGTGGATGTGGCTTCCATCCGGGATAACTGGGCTTCCATCGTCTTTGACAACCAGGTGGGCTATGTATCCGCAGATTATCTGTCCGATACCATGCCTGCGGAACAGTCTTCCGGTACCGCACAGGGCAAGGAAAGCTCCGGTTCCGGCAGCGGAAAGAATACCGGATCCGGCAGTACGGGCAAGACCCAGGATCAGGCACAGTCTTCCGGCAAGTCCGATGTACTGGTGGACACCTCGACCAACGCAGGGCAGGATACCACCGGAAATACGGGGGCTGGTGTAGCTGGCTTGACTCCGGAACAGCAGGCATATCTGGATTCCATCGGTGCAACGACGGGAGTGGATATGTCGGATACCGCGGGAGAGAACAGCCATGTGGGTTATGTTGATCCAAATGGATTCGAGAACTGGTGCGCTGAAAACGGGATTGACCCGGATTCGATCACTGTTCATTAAAGGAGAATGGAAGATGCAGTATATACTGAGTTTAATGATTTGCTCTTGCTGCTGTATATCACTTTTATGTGCTGGATTGTAAAAACATTCATCGTCATAGATTCAACCGGTGTAAGAATATCCTGCGCTATATTTGCAGTAGTACTTTTGGCATCTTTGATCGCACTGATCATTGTTTTTAGCAAGATTTGACCCCTGGTAGTCTGCTAAAGCACCCTGCATTCATGTAAATGCCATTGTAACATAGGGAAAAAGAGAAAGAGTTACAGATTTTATCTGGCACTCTTTTCTTGTACCCATCAATGTATGATTATCTGATATTTTATATTTATAAAGGAGGAGCGTTTTGAAAAAGATGAAAAGAATCCTGCTGTTATGCCTGTTATGTATCTTTCTGTCTGCTTTTCCATCGCAGGCAGCACCAGCGAATGATGCTACAACCGGGGGCAGCGGCACCGGAGATTCCGGCGGCAGCGGCACCATGAAGATTATCGGCGGTCCGAAATCCACACATACCGGGTGGCTTGTATACCTCATAGATGCGGACCAGAAGCAGATCTCTGCGACCAAAGTATTCTATAGTAGCAGTGAAGTCCCTGGAAATAACTATATTTTTTATCCGAAAACGCGTTTTGGAGGGGCTACCAACCAGTTTAAGGCAAATGCGGTTATCTCATGGACCCCATCTGCGCCTTTCGGGAGCAATGGAGAGTCCAATGGAGCGCAGATCAAAACATTCATGCTGAAGGATGACTATATATTGAGTTTTATAAACCAGCATTTTGATCTCGAATACTTCACCACCAACGAGTATAATGGTCTCATAAATTAAGACACTTTTTCGGACAGTTTTTAATGAATCTGATATACTAAAACCAGTATGGAAAGAGAGGATTCATTACCATGTCCAGACAAAGAAGAAATTTCAGTGCCAAA
>JAAYNV010000045.1 GCA_012520645.1 Clostridiales bacterium
AATGAAACGGTGCTTACGGATATTGCGATTGCAAATCGCTTTCACGTGGCATCATCCACCATGAGGGGAGTCCTTGGTGTGGATAAGAGCAGAAAAGAAGAATAGATACATGGAAGGAAGTGAGAAAGCTGGTACATGAAGAAGTAAGCAAGGAGGCTGCGGACAAGTCCATCCGCATTGCTGTCAGAGTATCCAAACCTACGCTGAAATTGTTTATGAAAGCACTAAGTACAGTGGTAGGAAAGCCAACAAAAGCGGTCGGTAAGGCAGTGGGTGAAAAAATCCATCCGACAAAAGGAAAGCAGTCAATCAAGACTCTGGTTCGTCAGGGCCAGGGAGTCTCGTCCATTCCGCTTGCTGATGAAGGGCTTAAGGATTTTCAGAAGATCGCCAAAAAGTATGGAGTTGATTTCGCAGTCGTAAAGGACAAGAAAGCGGATCCTCCGGTATATACCATATTCTTCAAAGCAAAGGATATGGATGTGATTACAAAAATCTTGCAGGATTATGCAGACAAGCAGGTGAAGAAGGGGTCAAAGGAGCGCCCGAGTGTTCTTGAGAAACTGAAGAAATTCAAGGAGATTGTGGCAGCGATTCCAAGGAAAGTGGCAGAGAAAAAGAAGGAGAAGGTGCGATGAATATGAAACAGATAAAAAAGCAGCTGATCCTGAACATTCCCTATATTGTTCTGGGACTGGCTGCTACCAATCTGGGAGAGATGTGGCGGCTGGCGGTGGGTGCCAATGCGTCTGAGAAAGTACAGAGCATTGTACTTGATGGACTGATTGCAAAGGCATTTTCCAATCCGTTGCCAAGTTTTTATCCGACTGACCTGCTGGTAGGCATCGCCTGTGGTGCAGCGCTCAGGCTGGCAGTGTATCTGAAAGAGAAAAGCGCAAAAAAGTTCCGGCATAATGAGGAGTATGGCTCTGCCAGATGGGGAAAGCATGCAGATATCGAGCCTTTTGAGGATCCGGTGTTTGCAAACAATGTGATTCTGTCCCAGACAGAGCGGATCACCATGAGTAGCAGACCGAAAATTCCGAAATACGCCAGAAATAAGAATGTTCTGGTGGTCGGTGGTTCAGGTTCCGGTAAGACGAGGTTTTTTATCAAGCCAAATCTTTTGCAGATGCATTCATCCTACGTGGTGACTGATCCAAAGGGTGGTCTGGTCAATGAAGTAGGAAATGCCCTGTATAAGAACGGGTACCGGATGAAGGTGTTTAATACCATCAATTTTACAAAATCAATGCATTATAATCCATTTGCCTATCTCCATTCTGAGAAGGATATTCTGAAACTGGTAACAACACTGATTGCCAACACAAAAGGGGAGAGCAAAGGTGGAGATGATTTCTGGCTGAAAGCGGAAACACTGCTTTACACCGCATTGATTGGGTACATCCATTATGAGGCTCCGGAAGAAGAGCAGAATTTTTCTACCCTGCTTGAAATGATCAACGCAATGGAAGTCCGGGAGGATGATGAAGAGTTCAAGAATCCGGTGGATCTGATGTTTGAGGAACTTGCAGAGCAGAACCCGGACCATTTCGCAGTAAGGCAGTATGCCAAGTATAAGCTGGCAGCCGGAAAAACAGCCAAGTCCATTCTGGTTTCCTGTGGTGCAAGACTGGCACCCTTTGATATCAAGGAGCTCAGGGATCTGACAGCTTATGATGAACTGCAGCTGGACACTCTGGGAGATGAGAAGACAGCCCTGTTTCTGATTATGTCGGATACGGATGGCACCTTCAATTTCCTGATTTCCATGATTTATACGCAGATGTTCAATCTCCTTTGTGAGAAAGCAGATGATGTGTATGGGGGAAGACTTCCGGTACATGTGCGATGCCTTATCGATGAGGCGGCCAATATCGGGCAGATCCCGAATCTGGAAAAGCTGGTGGCAACCATCCGAAGCAGGGAAATATCGGCATGTCTGGTATTACAGGCAAAGTCACAGCTTAAGGCAATCTATAAGGATAATGCAGATACAATCATCGGCAATATGGATTCCCAGATTTTCCTTGGTGGTACCGAGCAGACGACCTTAAAAGACCTGAATGCAATTCTTGGAAAAGAGACCATCGATATGTACAATACCGGACAGTCGAAGGGTTCCCAGGAAAGCTACAGCATGAATTATCAGAAGCTTGGCAAAGATTTGATGACAATGGATGAACTGGCGGTCATGGACGGCTCGAAATGTATTGTGCAGGTCCGTGGTGTAAGACCATTTTTGTCCGACAAGTATGATCTGACGCAGCATCCGAATTACAGGCTGACGGCAGATTATGACAAGAAGAACTATTTTGATGTGGTGAAATTCTTAAGCCACACACTGAAACTGAAAGCAGATGATGAATACGAAGTCATCGACTTAACAGAGTAATCAGCTCTTACCATCCGGCGATAAAGGCCGGAAGATAGGGGCTTTTTATTATGCCTGGAAACGGGCGATATGCGCGCATAGCCGGATGCCACTGCAGGGGATCCGGCACGTAACTGTAAACAGCCTCCCTGGTCGGGGCAAAGGAATGAATATATCACGAAAAAATATTTTGGAGGAATTGAAACATGGCATTTTTTCAGAGCGCAGTAGGAACATTACAGACACTTGTAATCGCACTTGGAGCAGGTCTTGGAATCTGGGGTGCAATCAACCTTATGGAAGGATACGGTAACGATAACCCGGGTGCAAAGTCCCAGGGAATGAAGCAGCTCATGGCCGGCGGCGGTGTGGCTCTTATCGGTACTACCCTTGTACCTTTACTTTCCGGTCTTTTCTAAGAGACAGCGTGGCAGGACCACGCAGAAAAAACTAAATAGCAGACAGCGGATCCGGTAGTCCGGAGAAGTGGAGGTCTGTGCAGACACATGGGTCAGGGCAGAGTGCTCTGGCCCTTCATCAATCAAGAAAGAATATGGAGGATTTATATTATGGCATTTTTTCAGAGCGCAGTAGGAACATTGCAGACACTTGTAATCGCACTTGGAGCAGGTCTTGGAATCTGGGGTGCAATCAATCTTATGGAAGGATACGGTAACGATAACCCGGGTGCAAAGTCCCAGGGAATGAAGCAGCTTATGGCCGGTGGCGGTGTTGCCCTTATCGGTACCACTCTTGTACCTTTGCTTTCCGGTTTGTTCTAAATCAGATTCTGGTTTTGGGGCAGGGAGAAACCCTGTCCCGGAGGAAAGGAGGAAATAATTGAACAGCATAATTCAGCAGATTACTGACTGGCTGAAAGGACTGCTTGTATCAGGTATCATGAATAATCTCACCAACACATTTTCCTCTGTGAATGACCAGGTGGGGCAGATTGCAACAGAGGTAGGACAGACTCCCAGCAGTTTTCTGCCGGCGGTATTCAATATGGTCAGGAACCTGTCAGAAACGGTAATCATGCCGATTGCGGGAATCCTTTTGACCTTTATAGCCTGCTATGAGCTGATACAGCTGATAATCAGTTATAACAATCTGGCAAGCTTTGAGACATGGTTTATCTTTAAGTGGATCTTTAAGACTTTTGTGGCAGTAGAGCTGATCACACACACCTTTGATATCACTATGGCGGTATTTGATGTATCGCAGAGCGTGGTAAGCCGGGCAGGAGGCATTATTCAGGGAAGCACGGCTATTGATGCAAGTACCCTTGCGACAATGCAGACCACACTGGAAGCAATGGATTTGGGACCACTGCTTGGGATATTCCTGCAGTCGTTTGTTGTGCAGTTCCTTATGTATATACTGGCAGCAATCATTTTTGTCATCATCAACGGACGAATGGTGGAGATCTATCTTATGGTCAGCCTTGCACCGATTCCGTTTGCAACCTTTGGAAACAGGGAGCAGAGCATGATGGGACAGAATTACGTAAGAAGTCTGTTTGCACTTGGATTCCAGGGATTTCTGATCATAGTATGTGTGGGAATCTACGCAGTCCTGATTCAGTCAGTAGCATTTAACACAGATATCATTGCTTTCTCGCTTTTGAATTATATAGTTAAAGCGTGAAGGTAAAGTGCAGAGGTGAATAAAATAAAAAAACAAGTTGACATTTTCTGGAATCGTGATCATAATATAAGTACCAAGAGAGAAAACTCTTCCTGACAACAGGACACGAAGTATAAGGTGTTTGCTTCCGTTGTACTGGCAACGTAAAAACTTTGCAATTACTCTTTAGCATAGAGGATAATCAAGCCAAGCAGGTGAGAGGCCTGTGATTGGGTGGCAAAGCACCATAACGAAACCAGTTTTCTGACATTATGGAGAAATCTTTGATGCAAAGGTTTCTCTTTTTCGTTAAAGAAAATAATTTAGGACGTATTTACTTTCGTGCTAATATGTAATACAATATTAGTACGAAAGGAAGTAATGGCATGACACAGAGTGAACAAATTGAAAAACTGATTACAGCCAATGGTGGAATGATTCAGACATCACAGATTACAGATGTGGGGATTTCAAAAACGGCACTTTACCAATATGTAAAAGCAAATGATATGGAGCAAATTTCACATGGCGTTTATGCCACAAAGAACACGTGGACGGATGTTATGTATTTGGTGCATCTTCGATGCAAGCAGGCAGTATTTTCTCATGAAACAGCACTCTTTTTACATGATTTGACAGATAGAGAACCACTGGAGTATGAGATTACCGTAAAGACCGGATACAATCCGTCAAAGCTAAAAGGCGATGGTATTAAGGTATATACAATTAAAAAGGAACTGCATGGAGAAGGGATTATTACAATGCAGACATCTTTTGGACATTTGGTACCTGTCTATAATATGGAGAGAACTATCTGTGATATCATCAGAAATCGGAATAATACGGAGATACAGACATTCCAAACTGCATTGAAGCAGTATGCAAAGCGAAAAGACAAAAATTTGCGATTGCTTATGCAGTATGCGGCAGAATTCCATGTAGATAAAATCTTGAGGCAATACTTTGAGGTACTGTTATGATAAAAACGGCTAAACAGTTAAAAGACTTAATTCGAAACCTGTCAAAAAAGAAATCCGCAGATGCACAGATTTTGATGAGAAATTATATGATGGAACGTTTCCTGGAGCGGATTTCCCTTTCACAATATCAGGATATATTTATCTTGAAGGGTGGTATGCTGGTGGCAGCGATGGTTGGATTGGATGCTCGCGCTACTATGGATATTGATGCAACAATCAAGGGAGCGGATGTAAATGTGGAAGCAGTAGAAAGTCTTATTATGGATATTATTTCTGTCCCAATGGAGGATGGTGTGACATTCCGAATTAAGCAGATTACAGAGATTATGGATGAAGCAGAATATCCAGGGGTAAGAGTCAGCATGGAAACAGAGTTTGATGGTGTAAGAACACCATTAAAGGTTGATATTTCTACCGGAGATGTTATTACTCCAAAAGAAATACAGTACAGTTTTAAATTGATGCTTGAGGAACGGTCTATTAATGTATGGGCATATAATTTGGAAACAGTTCTGGCGGAGAAGTTAGAAACGGTGATTTCGAGGGGTATTACCAATACTCGTATGAGAGATTATTATGATATTCATATCCTGATCAAACTCTATGGAAATACGCTGAATGGAAAAGTATTAGGTGAGGCATTACTTGCAACTGCCAAGAAAAGAGAAACTGAATATCATCTAAATGATGCACAGGAAATATTCGATGAAATACAGAATGATTCTAATATGCAGAAGCTCTGGAAATCCTACCAGAAGAAGTTTTCCTATGCCTCAGATATATCATGGGAAATGGTGATGGAATCAGTAAGGGAACTATACCGCTTGAGCAGAGGGTGAGTAACAGATCAATAATAAATATTTATGTAGAAGGACAATCAGAAATGGTTGTCTTTTTTTGTGGAGCAAGAAGATTAAAGTCCATTGTGCGTTCTTTTTTACTGTTTATGCGGGGCTCTCGTTTTCGACAACTGTGTCATTTACCGTCTTAAACACTCGTGTCGATTTTGTCAACATAGAAATTACATGCCCATAAGAATTGGAATTTCTTCACCGGCTAAAAATAAATCGACAGCATGAAGTTGTCAAACATTTTTGTAAACAAACTACATATGCGTGTTTATTTATAAATAAGCACTAAATTTTATGTTTTATTTTACAGATATTTGTTATATAATAAAAAATAAAGAATTATTTTCTTTTTATTAGGCAGAGTTCGCTTTACACTATAAATATGGAGGAACAAAACGGTGAAGAAAATTTTATTAGTTGGGGAATTAGGGGCAATTGTTAGAAACTTAAATGAATGCTTATCTGAAAAATATGCTGTACAGATTTGTTCAAATCAGTTGGATAATGTGCAGAGAATGGTAAAAATTATTAAACCGGATATGATTGTTATATGCTACTTGGGAATGGAGGATACGGGTCTTGAAATTTTTCAATGGTTTGAAAGGGGTTGTAAGACAGTTCCAATTCTTATAATAACCACAACGATAGATTGGGAAAGGTGCAGAGAATATTGCCAAAGCGATAATATTGATAAAATGTTTCGTCCGATAGCTAAGGAGGAGTTATTAGACAGATGCAGACGAATGCTTGGTCAAAAGGACGAATTCATTAATGAGACTATTGTAGAAAGAAAAAAAGAATTCTTATTGTGGATGACAGCCCAATGGTTTTGAGGCATATAAAAGATTTGCTTACCCCCCCAATATGATGTATTTTTATCGACATCCGGAGAACAGGCATTGAAGATGATTCCAACTAAAAACCCGGATTTGATTTTATTAGATTATGAAATGCCCGGAATGGATGGTAAGGAAACGTTCGAAACTATTCTGGAGAATAATGACATGAAGCATATACCGGTAGTATTTCTGACAAGTGTGGCAAAACGACAACAGATTTATGATGTTGTGAAGTCGATTCCGGCGGGATATATTTTAAAGCCGCCAGACAGAAATAGACTATTAGATACTATTGAAGATGTGTTCAAAGGAAAAAATGTATCAGATGAAATTTAGTCTATAAAAAATAAGAGAGGATGCGATTTATGATGCAAAGAAATACTAAAAGAATGGCGATGTGTATCGCAATATGTATGTTGATGATATCGTTATTTAGTGGATGTGGAAAGGAGAAAGAGAACGTAACACTGTCAGTATGGGGAGCTGAGGAAGACCAGGAGATGCTGAGAGAAATGGTGGATGCCTTTGAAGAAAAATATAAAGATGAGGCAGAATTTAATATAACAATATGTGTGGAAAATGAAGTTACATGCAAGGAAACGGTATTGATTGATCCGAAAAAGGCGGCCGATATTTATTCTTTTGCTGATGACCAGTTTAGATCTCTGTGTCAGAATAATGCATTGCTTGAGGTTACGGAAAATGTTGATGAAATCATTGAGGCAAATGGAGGAAAAGAATCCGCAGCTGTTCAGTCTGCTTCATATGATGGAAAGTTATATGCATACCCAATGACTGCAAGTAATGGATATTTCCTGTACTATAATAGAGTATTTTACAGAGGAAGATGTTAAGAGTTTTGATAAAATGCTTGAAATAGCTAAGGAAAACGACAAAAAAATAGCGATGGATTTTACAAGTGGCTGGTATCTTTATTCTTTCTTTAAAGGAGCCGGCTTAAATGTAGAAATTAGTGAGGATGGACTTACCAATATTTGTGACTGGAATACGACAGAAGGAAAATATAAAGGGGTTGATGTTGCTGAAGCAATGTGCAAACTTGTCGCCAATCCAGGCTTTTTAAATTGTGGAGATGCAGATTTTGTGGCAGGTGCAAAAGATGGAAGCATTATTGCAGGAATCAATGGAGCGTGGAATGCTAAAAATATGCAGGAAGCATATGGGGATAATTAAGCAGCTACCAAGCTTCCGGAGTATTCAATTGCAGGGGATTCTGTTCAGATGCACAGTTTTGCCGGATATAAATTAGTAGGTGTGAATGCTTATACTAAGAATGCAAAATGGGCACAGCGTCTTGCGCAGTGGATTACAAATGAAGAAAATCAGATGATACGTTTTGAGAGAAAGGGTGATTGTCCTTCCAATGTAAATGCAGCATCTTCGAAAGAAGTAATCGATTCTCCTGCGATTGCTGCACTTGCTGCTCAGTCTGAATATGCTCATATTCAGCGTGTATCAGACAGTTTTTGGATGCCGGTATATGTCTATGGAACTACAATAACTGCCGGAAATCTTGATGAAAAGAGTTTACAGGTTCTTTTAGACCAGATGGTGAAGGACATTACTGCACTACCGGAGGAGAATAAGTAAAAGAAATGAAAAGAATACCGCTAAGAATATTTATAATTGTTCTGATAACTGGAATTATTGGTGTTACGGGAATGGTGGTATTAAAATACAATATCGATAAATTATCCAATACATATCATGTAATTATGGACGAACATGCAGTGAATCAGGATTATATGAAGAATATAATGACACATCTTTACCAGCATAAGGCACAGGTAATGGATCACATTCTTGCCAATTCTGAAGATATGTATGATAAATATGAGCAAAAGGAAGTTGAGCTCAGAAATAAAATGATAGATGAATTTACTGAGTTTGGTTTGCATATGCAGGGTAACGAAAGAGAGCGTTATTACCACAAAGTATATTCTAATTATTATAGTTATTTAAGAAATGTAGATATTATTTTGGAGCTGTCAAGAGGCGGAAACAAAAACATGGCGACATACTATGTTAATACAACAATGGTTGGATTCCTGGAAGATGTTGATCATGATTTGTCCGAGTTAGATGAACTTACCGTAAATGAAATGAATGAAGCAAAAGCATATATGGACAGACTTATCCGAGTTTCACAGATAAGTGAATCAATATGTATTATTTTCATTTTGGTTGCGGTGATCGTATGTCTTGCATATTGTGTAAAGCTTACTACCAAATTGGAAAATGCAAGAAGAGAGGCTGATGCAGCGAATCATTCCAAGTCACTTTTTCTCGCCAAAATGTCTCACGAAATCCGAACACCTATCAATGCAATTATCGGAATGAATGAAATGATTTTGAGAGAGGAAGACAGGCAGGATATCATAGATTATGGAATGGATGTAAAGCGTTCTGCATATTCACTTTTAAGCACAATTAACGATATCCTGGACCTCTCGAAAATTGAATCGGGTAAAATGGAACTTGTCTGCGCCGAGTATGATGTCAGTACTTTATTATATGATATCGTAAATATGATATCTATGAAAGCAAAAGATAAAGGGTTGGAGATAAAATTATCCTTAGATGAACAGTTGCCATCTAAACTATATGGGGATGATGTCCGGTTACGTCAGATTTTAATCAATTTGTTAAATAACGCTGTTAAATATACGGATACCGGAAGTGTAACACTTTCTGTTTCAGGCGAGATTCAGGATTCGAATGTAAATCTGTACTTTGAAGTAAAGGATACCGGAATTGGAATAAAGAAAGAAGACCTGAACAAATTATTTGCGGAGTTTGAAAGAATAGAAGAAAAGCGTAATCGTAATATTGAAGGTACCGGCCTTGGAATCAGCATTACAACGCAACTGTTAACAATGATGGACAGCCAGTTGAAGGTTGATAGTGTTTATGGCGAAGGTTCAAAATTTTACTTTCATTTATTACAGAATATTGTTGATAAAGAACCTATCGGTGATATTGAAGCACGAATACGCGAACAGGCCGTGGAATATAGCTATGAGGTAAGTTTTGTTGCTCCGGAAGCTAAAATACTTGTAGTAGATGATAATCAGGTAAATCGCAAAGTATTTTTAAATTTATTAAAGGAGCTGCAAATGGAAATTCACGAGGCCACAGGTGGTTTTGTGTGTTTGGATATGGTTACAAAACAACAGTATGACTTAATTTTCCTTGATCATATGATGCCGGATTTGGACGGTGTGGAGACCATTAAAAAAATGCACGCTTTAGATAATAATCTATGTAAGAAAACACCTGTAATTGCGTTGACTGCCAATGCGCTTTCCGGGGCGAAGGAAATGTATCTTGATATCGGTTTTTCAGATTATTTGTCGAAGCCATTTCAACCGGAAAAGCTTGAGGAGATGCTACTGGAATATTTGCCCAAAGAAAAGGTTGTTGCAGTTGATGCTTCTGATCTTCCTAAGAAAAAGAAAAGAGACAAAATATTGAATTTTGCAGACCAGGGATTTCCGGATGTCGAGGGAATGGACTGGAAGTATGCAGCGATTGTTCAGCCGAATGCAGAATTCCTGCTGGATGCGATATTGATGTTTACAAGTCTGTTAAAGTCCGATGCACAAGTGTTAAAGCAGAACTACAATATACTTTTGGAGATGCTGGCTACGAATCCGTCAGAGTCTGAAGAGGTGTTGGAAGCATGGAGACAATATCGTGTTAAAGTGCATGCGATGAAAACCTCCGCAGCAATGATAGGAGCTGTATCACTAAGCAGTTTTGCAAGGCTGCTTGAGGATTTTTCCAAAAAACTAATCATTGAACCGATTAAAGCATTAACAGATATATTTCTTGAGGAATGGTTAAGTTACGAGGAAAGATTATCTGTATTTAAAGAAAATGAAGGGAATATGGAGAACGGGAAAAAGTTTTCTGCTTCAGCTGTTTTAGATTTCCTAAGCCCTCTGGATGCAGCAATGGAAGATATGGATGTAGATACAGCGGATGAAATTATTAAGCAGATACAATGCTATGAAATGCCTGACAATCTCAAGGAATTAACAGATCAGTTGGCATCTGCTGTTATGAATCTGGATATTCAGATGGAACATGAAATAGTAAAGAAATTGCGTGAAGAGATGAAAACAACGTAGGGACTGAGTGTACGAGACTGTTTTAGGCGGTCGTTTTTCATTATTCATAGACTTAAGCTCCAACTTTTTTCTATGATTCTAATATGCAGAAGGACAATCAGAAATGCTTGTCTTTTCTTGTGAAAGCTACCGGATTAAGAAAACAGACTCTTAATTTTGCTATCAGAAAGCTTGAAAAGGGCAAGTATTGATTGCACAAAAGATAAAACCATCAGAGATTAAGGATTGTGTCTCTGAGATGCTTGGTGATTATATATAATGAATGTATAACATCTGACATTGGATACACAATTGTTCCCGGATGATGTTCCGTACTTTTTTACAAATTATACTCATGTATTGTTTGTTAAATATAGAAATATAAGTAATGTATCACTTATTGCAATTGAGGAACCAGAGAATTAAAAAATAGTGCCGCAGAAAGGAGAAAAAGTAGATGTTTAACTATTTTAAAAGTATCATAGATCAGGATAGAGCTTCCGTTGTTATTTGTAATCTCGATCATGAGATTATTTATATGAATCCGGCTGCTATATCAAGTTATGAAAAGAGAGGTGGAAGCGCCTTGATTGGAAAAAGCCTGCTTGATTGTCATAATGCTGATTCAAATGAAAAGATAAAACAGGTCCTTGCATGGTTTGAAAAGTCGGGAGAGAACAACCTTGTTTATATATATTATAATGAGGCACAAAACAAGGATGTATACATGGTAGCACTTCGTGACGAAGAGGATAAACTAATCGGCTATTATGAAAAGCATGAATTCAGAAATAGAGAGACGATGAAAAGATATGATATATAAGTTTGGGGGCTTTGAGCCGGCAGATGCTCTATGGAATCATAGCAGGACTATAAACATGATAAAATTAGTAAAGGGAGATATTACAAAGATTGATTGTGTGGAGGCAATCGTAAATGCAGCCAACAGCAGCTTGCTTGGGGGAGGCGGAGTGGATGGTGCGATTCACAGAGCAGCCGGACCGGAGCTGTTGTCGGAGTGCCGTCTGCTGGGGGGATGTGAAACAGGGAGGGCTAAGATTACGAAAGCCTATAAACTGCCTTGTAACTATGTCATACATACGGTCGGACCGGTTTGGAACGGAGGCGGTCATAACGAAGGTGAATTGCTGGCAGATTGTTATAGAAACTCTCTTAAGCTGGCAGTTGATCACCATATACGAACGATTGCATTTCCGTCCATATCTACCGGAATTTATTCGTTCCCGGTTGAAAGGGCAGCAAAAATTGCAGTGAGTACAGTAGCGGAATTTTTAAAGGAAAATCCGGAACAGATGGATATGGTTATGTGGGTACTGTTTGATGATAAGACCATGCAGGCATATCAGACAGCATTTGATTTCAGATTAATATAGAGCGATAAAGGGCACAGGATGACGAATGAGTGGTTTGGTCGTATTATGACGATGGAGAAGACAATGCTTGGTATAAAGAAGGATGGAACCGTAAACGATGAGCAGCTTATAGACTTTCTTTCGCAAAAATAGTATCATAAAAGAAAAATGCCTTTTTACAGAATGGATGTGATTTTATGTATTCTGATTCTAAGAGAAAGTCTGCAAGGAGAAAAATTTTATGGATAGCAGGCATCTTTGCATGGATGCTGTACTTATTTTGTGTGTTTTTTGAAAGTGACATTTATGCGGCTGACAAACGGCTGGTAAAGGTCGCTTTTTTTCCTATGGACGGATATCATGTTGTAAATTCGGACGGCACCTATAATGGTATGGATGTGGAATATCTGAATGCACTGTGTGAGTATGCGGACTGGAAAATAGAATATGTAAAGTGTGACAGTTGGGAGGAGGCATTACAGCTGCTTAGGGATAAGCAGGTGGATTTAGTCGGCTCCGCACAGTATTCCTATGAAAGGGCAGAAATATATCAATATGCGGATTTGTCCAGTGGTTATACCTTTGGAGTCATTGCGACCAGTCCGGAAAGTTCCATTGCCTATGAAGATTTTGAGGCGATGCGCCGGATAACATTTGGTATGGTGGAAAATTATGTCCGCCGGGATGAATTTTTACAATACCTTCAGGATCATGGAATCCAAAATCCCACGATTAAGGAATATACAACTACGGCAGACCTTCAGAATGCACTTTCGGAGGGAGAAATTGATGCGCTGGTTCATACCTTTACGGAAGTGAAGGAAGGACAGCGCCTGATCGGACGTTTTGCGCCAAGACCTTTTTACTATATCACATATCAGGAAAATGATGATGTGATGCGTGAACTGAATCAGGCGGCAGCCGACCTGAAGATGAACCATCCGGAACTGGAAACGGAACTGATGAACAAGTTTTACTATAACAAGTTTGATAAAACAGCCTTGCTGACAACCGGAGAAAATGCGTATATTGCAGAAAAAAGGAAGGTTGTGGCAGGTTATCTGGATGGCTTTTATCCGTTTTCTTACGAGAAGGATGGTGAATTTAAAGGACTGGCCAGAGAACTGTTGGAGAATGGGGTTGGTGCTACCGGACTGGAACTTGAGTATCGCAGACTGGACAACCGTCAGGACGGACAGACTGCTCTGCAAAAGGGTGAAATTGATATTTTAGCATATTGTACGGATACGAAAGCGGTACTCGAGGAATCCCAACTGGCAGCAGTATGCGATTATGCAGAGGTTCCATTGGTTCTGGTCATGGAAAAGAACCGAAATATGAATGAGATAGACACGCTGGCAACGGTTCCGTTTTTGGCTGACAAGGTTGGAATCGTAGTGTCAGCAGAGGAGACAGAGGTCGTCACCTATGATACACAGCAGGAATGTATTGATGCAGTCACGGAAAATGAGGTGGATGCAGTGCTCTGCGATGGATATCAGGCGGAGTATCTGATGCGGACCGAATTGCGGTATGGAAATTTGCAGATTAAGAATGTGTTTAATGGTGAGTATTCCATTTCTCTGGCAATCCGGAAAGAGGACGAACTGCTTTCAGACATTCTGGAAAAAACGATTTCGCCAATCGATTCCAAAATGATCAATGCGTATATGTTGAAAGAAAATACATATCCGTTAGTCAGCATAATTGGGTTTGTGCGCAATAACAGCCTTTGGATTATCGGTATTTTGTCTGCAGGCATTATTGTGATCATATTGGTAGCTACACATATGGTCAATGACAGCAAAAAAATCCAGAAGCTTTTGTATAAGGATACCAAAATGGATATCTGGAATCTGAACTACCTGATGTTTTGGGGTGAACACAAGCTGCTTCCGGAACGCAGTGTGCAGTATGCGGTAGTTTATGTGAAACTGGCGCAGTTTCGTCGCTATAATGTGATTTATGGCTGGAATGCAGGGGAACATCTGTTAGAAAGTGTTGCCGGTATTCTCATAAAAAGTGTGGATGCAAAAACGGAAATTTGTGCAAGAAATCAGGGTGACCGTTTCGTGATGCTTTTGAGTTATTCAGACCAGGATGCTTTTATGGAACGGATACAGACGATCAAGAGTGATATTGAAAAGTGGATTTTAAGAGAGACAGACAACCATATGTCCCTGCAAATGGGAATCTATCATATCCCGCAGGATGACAGTGATCTTCGTCTGGCAATCAATTATGCAAATCAGGCACTGGAATTTACGGAAAATAGGAAGGGAAAGGAAATAAAAACATACGACGATTCTCTGGAAGTTCTGATTAAGGAACGGCATGAGCGTGAAAGACTGTTGGAATCGGTAGATGTCCAAAAGGATTTTGTGGCATATTATCAGCCCAAGGTGGATATTCGCAATGGAAAAGTTGTGGGTGCCGAAGCATTGGTGCGTTTCCTTGACCCGACAGAAGGAGGAAAAGTAAAGGCACCGGGCTTTTTTGTACCTTATTATGAACAGACGGGCAAAATCACGGAGATTGACTTTTTTGTTTTTGAATCTGTCTGTAAAATGCTGCGCAGACGGATCGATGCCGGACTGCCTGTCGTTACGGTCTCCTGTAATTTTTCGAGAATGCACTTTATCAAACCGGGGTTCCCGGAGCATTTTGTAGAAATTCTGGACCGTTATCAGATTTCGAAGGATCTGATTGAAATAGAGATTACGGAGACACTTGTCGTAGAAGAACTGCAGCAGAATATGGTCAAAAGGACATTGGATATTTTAAACGAAAAAGGTGTCCGGCTGTCGATTGATGATTTCGGTGCAGGGTATTCCTCCCTTGGTGTGTTCGAGCAGATTCCGGCTTCGGTCATCAAACTGGACCGTTCCTTCTTACTCAATCAGGAGGATCGTGACCGACAGGTAAAGATCATGCGTGGTATTGTGAAGCTGACAGAAGAACTGGAGGCACAGGTGGTGTGTGAGGGTGTGGAGACAGAAGCAGATGTGAGTCTGATGAAGGAAATCGGAGCTTATGTGGCACAGGGTTATTTTTATTCCAGACCGGTTCCGGAGGCGGATTTTGAAGCACTGCTTGCAGCAATGCTGTAGGTGATATAGCGGGTCTTGTTTTACAAGAATTTTAAAGAAATCTTTTTTGATGCCTGCAGAAAAAAGGGCTAAAGTAATCAAAGATTCCACCGATAAATATTGTAGTAAGAGAAAAATGCTATGAAATTTAGGAGAGGAGGAGTCTGTTATGCGTATTGAAGCTTATACACAGGTACAACAGATTTATAATACCAACAGTGCGAAGAAGAGTCAGGGAACCACGAAAGCCAAGGCAAAGGATGAAGTACAGCTGTCTTCCTTTGGTAAGGACCTGCAGACCGCAAAACAGGCAGTGGCAGAGACTCCTGACGTAAGAGAAGAATTAATGAATCCCATTAAGAAGGCGATTGCGGACGGAAGCTATGAAGTGAACGCAGAGGAATTTGCAGAGAAGCTCATGGCACAGTATAGAGAAATGAGGTAAATCCGGTGGCGAGTTTAATGGAGAACCTGATTGATGTATTGTATCAGGAAAATGCAGAATACGAAGCCCTACTGGAGTTATCAATGAAAAAAACCGGCGTAATTGTTCAGGGAGATCTGGATAAATTGGCCGAAATCACGGATGAAGAACAGGACGTTATCGGCAGGCTGAACCGTCTGGAGACAAAAAGGCAGGAAGTGACTACAGACGTTGCTAACGTACTCAACAAGGATGTTAATACATTAAAGCTGGTGGATTTGATTCAGCTGCTTGCAGCAAGACCCACAGAGCAGAAGAAACTGGCAGATTGCCATGATAAGCTTTCGGATACTCTGATGCAGATGGTGAGGGTCAATGAACAGAACCGGGAGTTGATACAGAATTCTCTGGAAATGATCGATTTTGATATCAACATGCTGCAGGCTCTGAAAACAGCACCAGAGACAGCCAACTACAATAAGGGCGCACATAGTTCCGGCGAAATGATGGGAAACAGCTGCCGGAGATTTGATGCAAAACAATAATCCTTGGAGAGGTGATAGATATGCCGTTATTCGGTGCTTTATACGTCGGTGCATCCGGCTTACAGACCAGTCAGAATGCATTAAATACAACTGCACATAATATGTCCAATCTGGACACCACAGGCTACACGAGACAGCAGGTGCTGCAGGGAACACGTGGTTATAACACGATTTCTGTCAGCCTTAAAGCGGTGTCAAATCAGGAGGTAGGTCTTGGTGTTTACTATTCTAAGGTAAGACAGGTCAGAGATTATTTTCTGGATCAGACTTACCGGAAGGAGATTGGACGTTACTCTTTTTATGAGGCATCCGCAGAAGCGATTTCAGAGGTCGAGGACCTTTTGGGTGAGCTGCATGGGGTGTCTTTTTCTGCTGCTTATGATGATTTGTGGGTAGCGGTACAGGAGCTGGCAAAGGATCCAACCGCATCAGTAGGTCAGGGACTTTTAGTCAATAAGGCATACAGCTTTTTGGACCGTGCCAAAGCGGTGTATGATGGTCTGGTGGATTATCAGGACAACCTGAATCTTCAGGTAAAGCAGAATGTAGATAAGATCAATGCTTACGGCAAACAGTTAAAAGAACTGAATGACCGTATTCGTAAGATACAGGCGGGCGGTGTAGAAGAACCGAATGATCTGAGAGATGCCCGCAATCAGATACTGGATGAACTGGCAGGACTGGCTAATATTACTTACAAAGAATCCATTAACGGAACCGTGACTGTAAAACTGGAAGGTGTGGATTTCGTACAGGAAGATATCGTCAATGAGATCGGACTGGAACAGGATGAATCCACCGGCTTCTATACCCCGTTCTGGACCCAGAATGCCAAGTTTACACTGGATGCATCCGGAAAGAAAATATATGATACGACCGGAGCGTTAGTTTATGATCTGGAAAGAGAGATTTCTTCGGATCTGAATACCGATATCGGTGGTTTAAAGGCCATTCTTCATGCAAGAGGTCATAAGAGAGCGGATTATACTGATCTGGAGGATGGGGATACTTATAATAAAGACATTGCACAGTCTGTAGTTATGAACGTGCAGGCTGAATTTGATAAAATGATTCATGCGGTAGCAACCAAGATGAATAAGGTGCTGGCAGATGCAGCGGAACAGGCGACAGCGGAAAATCCGGACAGCACTTATATGCGTGACAGTAAAGGCAGACCGTTACAGCTGTTTACAAAGATCGGTTCGGATGGCTATACATGGGATGCCACTAATAATAAGTGGGATTATGTAAAGGAAGAAATTTACAATGCAGCCGGAGAGGTAGAGCCGAAGCGGGATACCCTTTATAACATTTCCAACATACAGATCAATCCGGAGCTTTTACAGACACCGACCAAACTGGATCTGATCAAGCCGGATGGCAGTGCGGACTATGAGCTGGGAACGGCGTTAAAGAATATTTTTACGGAAGACGGTTACCGTTTAAATCCGAATGTACAGACGACCTGCACGCTTCAGACCTTTTATAATGATCTGGTGTCCCAGGTGGGCAATACGGGTCTGGTCTACAGCAGCATTCTGATAAACCAGCAGACTACAGTGGAATCTACTGAGTATGCAAGACAGGAGGTTGTCGGAGTATCTTCGGACGAAGAGCTGAACAACATGATTAAATTTCAGAATGCCTACAATGCTTCCAGCCGTTATATCAATGTCATTGACGAGCTGTTAGAGCACATCATCAATACGTTAGGTACGTGATAGAAGGAGTGAAGAAGAATGCCATCACAATTTTTTGGATTAAATATTGCTTATACAGGACTTATGGCATCAAATGCAGCGTTAAATACGACCGGAAATAATATTTCCAATGTGGAAACGATCGGATACAGCAGACAGAGGGTAAAACAGACGGCTGCTGATGCACTTCGTACCTTTACGACTTATGGATGTGCCGGAGCCGGTGTGGAGACTCTGGCGATTGAGCGGATTCGTAATGAATTTTATGACGTAAAATACTGGAATAACAACAGCAGACTCGGTGATTATGGGATCAAGCAGTATTATATGAAGCAGATTGAGAATTATTTTATGGATGATCCGGATAACGGAATTGACGGGTTCTCGACAATCTTTGACAAAATGTATGAGGCAATGGCACAGGTGAAGAAAAATGCGGGTGACATTCCCACCAAGGCACAGTTTGTCGGTTATGCAAAGAGTCTCTGCGAATATTTTAACAGTATGGCAAATGATCTGCAGGAGATGCAGAAGGATGTCAATGCTGAAATTAAGAATAAGGTGGAAGAAATCAATTCCATCGCAGCAGAAATCGCAACCTTAAATAAGCAGATCAATGTGATCGAACTGACCGGTTCCAATGCAAACGAACTGCGTGACCGCAGAAGTGTTCTGATCGATCAGCTTTCCGCGATTGTGGATGTGGAGGTCAAAGAAACACCGGTTATTGATGACAATGACCCGACCCGTGTGACAGGGGCGAACAAGTTCTCCATTAAGATTGCAGGAGGACAGACTTTAGTAGATACCAACGAATACAATACCTTGCAGTGTGTGGCAAAAAGTTCGGGAGAGAAAGTCAATCTGACAGATGCGGACGGTATGTATGATATCGTCTGGTCCAATGGACTGGAAGTCAATCTGTACGGCAACAATCTGGGTGGAGAACTGAAGGCACTGATCCAGATGCGAGACGGAAATAACGGCAAGCAGTTTAAGGGAACCGCCGGAACGGACGCCGGTGATGTGGATGTTGCAGGTAAGACGATTACTGTGGATGTGACGGAGGATTATCTTCTGGAGGTCAACCAGTGCAACCTGTCTGAGACCGGAGGCGTGCTTTTGGTCGGAAATCGGGAATATCACTATACAAGCTGGACCATGACGAAAAAAATGGATGCGGCAGGCAATGTGAGCTGCAGCTATACCTTTGAACTGGATGAAACGCCGTTGGCGACGGATGCCGGAAGGGAAGTATCTATTGGAAAATCTGTACAGTACCAGGGAATTCCTTATTATATGTCACAGATGAACGAGTGGGTCAGAAGCTTTTCCGAGGCATTTAATAGGATTCTGACACAGGATGGTGCGATCGACGATTACGGCGATCCGGCGACACAGCTTTTCTTAGCCCAGAAGAAGACGGACAGCACGCAGTATACCTTTGGGGATCAGGAATGGGTGGATGACGGAGCCGGCGGAAAGATACTGACGGTGACGAATACAAATGATACACTTTATCAGATGACTGCATTGAACCTTACCATCAGTGATATCATCGCAAAGGATGCCGGAAAATTTGCAAGTAAGACCGGAAATGCGGATGAGGCAGACCGGTATGATGTGATTGACCAGCTGATTAAGATGAAGTCCGACAAGTCCCAGATGGCTTACCGCAACAGTGCGGCAGGAGAGTTTTTGCAGACGATTCTGGCGGACATCGGACTGGGTGCAAACAGTGCGAATACCTTTTATAAGAATTTTACTAATATTTCACAGAGTATTGAAAATCAGCGTACTTCCATTTCCGGAGTGGATAATGATGAAGAAGCGCTTAACCTGACGAAATACCAGCATGCATACAATCTGGCATCCAAGATGATTCAGACGCTGACAGAGGTATACGACAGACTGATCTTGCAGACCGGTGTATAAAAGCCTGTAAGTAAAAAGAGAGGAGTAACGTTATGCGTATTACAAATAAAATTATGCAGAACAATTCTTTATCCAACATTAATACCAATAAGATTCTGCAGGATAAGTTAAATACACAGATGTCCACACAAAAGAAGATTAACAGACCTTCGGATGATCCGGTTATTGCGATCCGTGCCCTTCGTCTGCGTAGCAGCTTAAGTGAGATTACCCAGTATTACGAAAAAAATGTGCCGGATGCAACGAGCTGGCTGGAGGTGACAGATGACTCCCTTGCTACAGTAAGTAAAGTTCTGGAAGAAATGTATAATGATTGTGAGAAGGGCGCCAGTGATACGCTGCAGGCATCAGACCGTGCGAAGATTCTCGAGAGCTTAAAGGGTCTGAAAAATGAAATTTACAGCACCGGAGATGTGGATTATGCGGGAAGAAATGTGTTTACCGGATACCGTACCGGAACAAAGCTGACCTTCCAGAAGGATACACACCAGACATTTACCATTACAGAGCAGCTGAGACGCGAAGATATTGACAGTGTGACCTATGTAAAGAGCTACAGTGGAACGACAGCAGGCAATACGAAACAGCTGACGGATGTAAATGAGGTTAACTATGATGATCCGGCAAATGTCATTAAAGAAAATGACATCGAAACAAAGGATGTCTACCGGATCCGGCTTGCTTATGGTGATCTGGATGCCATGCAGGCTGGTATGAAGATTCAGTATGGACCGAATGCAAAGGATGCAGATGGAAACATCACATTCCCGGCAGGAAATGAACTGACTGTGACCAGATCGGCAAATTCCTATGACACGCCCGACCCATATACAACCCTTGGAGCGGATGAGGTGATATATGTTCAGGATACCGGAGAACTGTTGTTAGGCAAGAATGCTTATGAGAAGCTGGCAGCCTGCAAGGATAATCCGGATACACAGGATATCAATGAAGGCGAGATCCGGATCACCTATGATAAGTCAGACTGGAAGAAGGGGGATCTGAATCCGGTACATTATTTTGCATGCAGTTCCAAACCGGACCCGGCTGGTTCGACCATTCACTATAATAAAGATTATCTGAACAATGTGCATGAAAAGCAGGAAATCGAATATGATGTAGGATTTAATCAGACCATCCGTGTTAATACCACGGCGGATGAAGTGTATACACACAATATCGGTCGGGATGTGGATGAAATGATCGATGCGGTGGAAGATGTAATTGAGATGGAAGGCTTTGTGGAAAAGATGGAGGCGCTGGTGAAAGCAGATCCGGCGGACCGTGATGCACAGGAAAAGCTGGATGCGGCGAACAAAACACTGACCTATTTAAAGGACAGAATGCGTTCCATGTTTACAAAGGGTATGACCAAGACACAGGGCTATATGAACCAGACCAATCAGGCTGTTGCAGACTGCGGTACCAGGGGGGCCAGACTGGAACTGATTGAGAACAGGCTTCAGTCCCAGCAGACAACCTTTGATACACTGGCATCTGACAATGAGAATGCAGATCTGACCAAGGTGGTAATTGAATTGTCCAGTGCGGAGCTGTCCTATAATGCAGCACTGATGGCAACCGGAAAGGTCGTGCAGAATTCTTTATTGAATTTCCTGTAAAATATGGGGGTATACTATGAAGGTAAATACAAAAAAATTTGGAGAAATCGATCTGGCAGATGACAAGCTCATTCACTTTCCTAACGGTATTGTGGGTTTTCCGGATCTGACGGACTTTGCCTTAATCCATGACGGAGAAAAAGAAGACGGCCCGATCCGCTGGCTGCAGTCCATGCAGGAACCGGGATTTGCGATGCCGGTGATTGATCCTTTGTTTGTCATGCAGGACTATAATCCTATTGTGGAGGAGGAACTGTTAAAGGATATTGAATTGGACAGTGAGGATGACCTGTTCGTGCTCGTAACGCTGACTGTACCGAAAGAGATCAAGAAGATGAGCACTAATTTAAAGGCTCCTTTTGTTATTAATATCCGAAACAGAAAGGCATGTCAGATTATTGTAGAAGATGACCGTTACGAAGTAAAATTCCCGGTCTATGAGATCTTTAAGGGAAAGAAGGCAGGTGAGTAGGATGCTGGCATTATCCAGAAAAAAGAACGAGGCACTTGTGATCAACAATAACATCGAGATCACCATTCTGGAGATCAAAGGTGAACAGGTAAAGATCGGCATTTCCGCTCCCAAGGAGGTGCCTGTTTACCGGAAAGAGGTTTATGTACAGATCAAGCAGATGAATGAGGAAGCAGCCGATACCGAAGGTCTGGATGCACTCAAAGAGCTGCTGTAGGACGGACTGACGGAACAGGAATGGAAATAAAAGTAACCGGAGGAAAACCATGAGTGGTTTTTCTCCGGTCTTTTTGTATATATCTCTAAACAAAACCTTCTTGTTCTCCGATAAATATCATAGAATAGAAAAACTAACGCCCTTTTTATGTATTTTTTTTCAGAAAAAAGGGCGAGGGGAATGAATTATCACACGGAGGTGAGTATAGTGGCAATCGAAGCAGTAGCAAAAAGCCAGGTTGTGTACCAGGCGAATGAGACGCAGGTCAAGAAGAGCACACCTGCCATGGAGCGGACGAACGTAGAGCACAAGGATGTGGTCATAAACGATGAGCCGCAGGATACGAACCGGACTGCTATACAGGACGGAAAAACAGAGAAAACGTTTGTGGATGAGAAAGCGGCAGACAATGTGGCAGCCAACAGTCAGATTCGCAAGGCGGTTGAAGAGCTGAACAAAAAGATGTTCAATTCAGAGGCGATTTTTGGAATTCATGAGGATACCAAGCGGCTGACGATTAAAATCGTAGACAAGGACACAAAAGAGGTTATCCGTGAATTCCCACCGGAAGAGACGCTTGACATGATTGCAAAGGTATGGGAACTTGCAGGCGTCATGGTGGATGAAAAACGGTAGAACAGAACCGTTCACCCAGGTGGAAAGATGAAGTAAAAGAATCAGAACAGGAGGAAAATATTATGCCATTAAGAATAACAGGTATGAATTCCGGTCTTGACACAGAGAGTATTATTACGGAACTTGCCAAGGCAAAGAGGGCAAAAGTGGATGACAAGAAAAAAGAACAGACGAAGTTACAGTGGAAGCAGGATGCGTGGAAAGGACCGAATACCAAGCTCTTGAACTTGTATCAGAAGACCTGTGGTACTCTTCGGTTTTCCACTGCATATATGAAGAAAAAAACGACTTCGTCTAATGAGAATGCAGTCACCGTTGTAACCGGAGAAAATGCAGTTAACGGAGTACAGGATATCAATGTGGATAAGCTGGCGAAGACCGGTTACCTGACCGGTGCACAGCTCAGTTCCGGTAAGGAATACAGCGAGAGTACCAAACTGTCGGAAATCAAAGATAAAAACGGCAATCAGATATTTGGCGGAACCGGAAGCATCAGCGTGACAGTCGAAGGCAAAACGACAGATATTTCCTTAAGCGGGGATACCACGATCGGAAGTGTGGTCAGTCAATTACAGAAAGCCGGTGTCAATGCAAGCTTTGATGCAAAAAACCAGCGCTTTTTTATCAGTGCCAAGAAATCCGGTCTGGACAATGACTTTACAATTACTGCGACCGATGCAGGCGGTAGCAAAGCAATGGAAGCAATGGGTATTAATGCTCCACTGGATCAGGATTCGGCTACGTTGGAACAGTATCGGAAATATGCAGCCTATTATGTCGCAGGAGACAGAGCGCAGACGATTGCAAATATGCAGTCTCTGATTGATGCAGATGTGGCTTCGAAGGCAGCAGCATATAAAGCGGATAATGATGCGATTGCCGAGTCTCTGCAGAAAAATCAGGAAAAGATTGATGAATTGAAGCAGGGCAGTGCATATCAGGATGCCGGTGGAAAGTCTGCTACAGATCTGAAAACGGCGATGGAAGCAAAGCAGGAAGAGATTAAGCAGATTCAGGAAGACATGAGTGGTCTTGCCGGGGATGAACTGGCTGCCAAGGAAGAAGAACTGAAAACGGCACAGGAAGAAGTTACTAAGCTGTCTGAACAGTATACGGCTGTCAAAGGAGTCGAGGATTACGAGACTAAGAATGCAGAGCTGATTGCAAGGAAAGCTTCAAATGACCAGCATGTGGATGCGGATGGAAATGCGACGCAGGAGTTGAAGGACGAGGTAACGAACAGCTATTATGCCAAAGCAGAAAATGCAGCCAAGGTGATGGATGATTATGATAATGGAAGACTGCCTGATTCCGGTGCGAGGAGAATTGCAGGGCGGGATGCAGAGATTACCTTGAATGGAGCGACTTTTACGTCTTCGACCAATACCTTTGAGATCAATGGACTGACTATTACGGCACAGGCAGAGACCACGGAAGCTTTTACACTGACAACGCAGAATGATACGGATGACATATATGATACAATTAAAAATTTCTTAAAAGAATATAACTCTATCATCAATGAGATGGATAAGCTTTATAATGCAGAGTCTTCCAAGGGATATGAGCCGTTAACGGATGATGAGAAGGATGAGATGTCCGATAAGGAGATCGAGAAATGGGAGGAGAAGATCAAGGATTCCATTCTCAGAAGAGATGAAAATTTAGGAAATGTTTCGACTGCCTTAAAAGAAACGATGTCAGCTGGTGTAGAAATCGATGGACAGCAGATGTATTTATCTGATTTTGGAATTGATACATTAAGCTACTTCCTTGCAGCGGATAATGAGAAGTATATGTATCATATTGATGGAGATCCGGATGACAGCAGTACATCAGGTAATGCAGATAAGTTAAAGGGCTTAATCGCATCGGATCCGGAACTTGTAACAAAGTTCTTTACAGGCTTGACAAACAATCTGTATAACAAGATGGCGACACTTTCCACATCCATTAATGGCTACCGTAGTTATAATTCCTTTTATTATGATAAAAAGATGAAAGAGGATTATACGAATTATACATCTAAAATTAAGGAGCTGGAAGAGAAAGTTACCGCTTATGAAGATAAATGGTATAAAAAGTTTTCTGCAATGGAGACTGCATTGGCAAAGTTGCAATCCAGTGAAAATGCAATAGCGGGTCTATTAGGAGGTTGACGTAATGGCATTACCAAATGCGTATGCAAAATATAAGGACAGCAAAGTATTGACAGCAACACCGGCAGAACTGACATTGATGTTGTATGAAGGGGCTATCAAATTTTGTAATATTGCTATTTCGGCAATTGAACATAAGGAAATTGAAAAAGCTCATAATAATATTATGAAGGCCCAAAGAATCATTGACCATCTGCGTACGACATTGGATATGCAGTATCCGGTAGCAGAGGACTTTGAACGGATTTATTTGTATCTGTCGAGAAGACTTGTAAAAGCAAATATTAAAAAGGATGCAGAAATTCTGGAGGAAGTATGTGAACATCTTCGCTCGGTCCGTGATACATGGAAGGAAGTTATGCGTCTGAATCATGAGAAGGGTACTGTATCGTGAAAAATTATCTGGATATTTTGGAGGAGAGTCTGCATAAAAAGAGTCAGGTTTTGGATGACATAATGGAGGCTACACAGAAACAGCTTGAAATGATTGACAGTGATGAAATGTCATTGGAGGGGTTTGACGTTTATGTAGACCAGAAATCAGAGTATATTGATGAATTGCTGAAACTGGATGAAGGCTTTGAAATTCTGTATCAGAATCTTGCAGAAGAATTAAAAGGAAACAGAGAAAAGTATGCTCAGAAAATTGCTCTTTTACAGAAGCTGATCACAGAAGTGACTGAGAAGAGTGTGTCTGTGCAAGCGATGGAAGCAAGAACAAAGCAAAAAGTAGAGGCTTATTTTAAGAAAGAAAAGCATTCTATTCAAACAGCACGAAAGACATCACAGGCTGCAATGAATTATTACCAAAATATGAATAATATGAAGGCAGTGTCGGCACAGTTTATGGACAAGAAAAAATAAAAAAGACTCCGCAGAAATATGAGGTGACCCAAAATATTTCTGCGGAGCTTTTTTTATAGATTTCTGTTAATGATCTGCAGCATGGATGCCATCCGAAGATGCCAGGTATGGTGCTGTTTGACTGTCTGGTAGCCATGCAGAGCAATTTGACGGCGTTCATCGTCGTGGGAGAGATAATAATCAATTTTGGCATTTAATTCTTCTAATGTTTCATAACAGTCTAAATCCCGACCGATTTCGAAATATTCTGAAAGCTCTTCACGATAGTTGGTCAGTAAGAAACCCTGACAGCCAAGTACATCCCAGATGCGCTGAGGGATTCCGGTTTGTATGGAACGGATTGTAATATTTAGGTTAATCTTACCGAGATGAAATACCTTTGGAAGCTCTGTTAGCGTAGAAACGCCTCCTTTGAAGGAAATATTGCTGCCAGATAATGGAGAAGTATCACTTCTGGTATAGAGGGACAATGGATAAACGGAAATATCACTAAGAGTCCGAATCCGTTCCAGAGAGGAAATATAAGGATTCATATAATAATTAGCAAAGGTATATGCGTCCATATTTTCATAGGAATCGGGAAGACAGGGAAAGCAGGGGATGGATTTTTTAGCGGCAGTAAGAATAGAAGGCGTAAGCAGTTCTTCAATTATATTACAATTCGTGATTTCATACTGCGCGTTCATAATGCCATCGAGATATCCTCTGCCATGTTCTGAAAGTACCAGATTCTTTAAGGCAGTGTTGTGGTTATATAAGGAGCCTACAAAAGCTACCTGGGCAGAATATTTGGCAATATCACTATCTGTAATAGAACTACGGACAGAATCCAGACGTTCGACATTGGCAGCAAGCGGAAGATAAAAGATGCAGTCCGGGTTAGCAGGCCAAAAGCGCTGATACTGCGCATAATCAAAGAGAAAAATACGATTGCAGGCATTTTTGACCGTTTTTGAAAAAAGCTCCAGTACCGGACAGTCGACACTCCAACAGACATATAAAATATGAAAACGTTCGCAAATTTCGGACAGATAAGGGAAATAGTTTATGCTGAAAATAAAAGATATTTTATGCTTATATAAAATATCAGCAATTTGCTGAATGCGGATATCGGCAGGAATATTTTTCTGCGTAATCTCAAGATCATCTTCAAACACTTGAAGCCCCCAGTCTTTGAAGACCTGAAGAACATCGGGTTCGCATATATTGCCATAGCGGTGGAAAATAATATTCATGATTTGATGTCTCCTGTATTATATATACTATTGTAAAACAGAAGAAAAAAAATGAAAATGGAAAAAAGAAAAAAATTTTAAATAAGACCTAAATTTTTTTTGAACTGCACCGATATATAATATAACTAAACAAAGTAAGTAAGAAGCGTACGGTCTTACAGAACAGTTTAAAACAAAAAATAGCGGCAGGGAAGCCGCCTTATATTCAAGGAGGAATATATTATGGTAGTACAGC
>JAAYNV010000046.1 GCA_012520645.1 Clostridiales bacterium
GGCCTCTGCCGTTCTGGATGTATTCCGTTATGAGATTGCCGCCAGAGGCATCGAGGTAATCTGTGGTGAAAATGCTGAGAATATCCGTCTGGTAAAGGGCAGGGACGGCTATGAAGTTTTATGTGGAAAGAATAAATATTATTTTGATAAACTGATTGTGACCTGTGGAGGACAGGCGAGTCCAAAAACCGGATCGGATGGCGCAGGATACCGCCTCTTAAAAGAACTTGGTTTGTCCATTGTTCGTCCGGTTCCTGCACTTGTGCAATTAAGATGTAAAGGAAATTATTTTAAGGCTTTAGCAGGAATCCGTTGTGAAGCCGTTTTAGATTTGTATTTGGATGAAAAAAAAGTTTCCCGTGAACAGGGAGAACTTCAGATGACTGATTATGGAATTTCCGGTATTCCGGTATTTCAATTCAGCCGTCGTGCCGCATATGCACTGGCGGCCGGACAGAAAACAGAGGTCATCATTGATCTGCTTCCAAATCTGAAGCCAACAGAGGTAAAACGATGGTTGAAGCAGCGGTTAAGCCTGTTACATGGCAGAACTGCCGAGGAGTTCCTGACAGGTACGCTTCATAAGAAATGGATTCTTTTTTTCTTAAAGGAACAGGGAATCAAAGGATCCGATGGCTGTGAAAGTATTCCGGCGGAAAAATGGAATGCCGTGATAAATGCCATGAAAAATTTCCGTGTTGCTGTCACGGATACCAATTCCTTTCAAAATGCGCAGGTTTGCGCAGGAGGTGTTTCTTTAAGAGAGGTGGATGAAAATCTGGAATCCCTAAAATATAGAGGGCTGTTTATCGCAGGTGAGCTTCTGGATGTAGATGGAAGATGCGGCGGTTATAATCTGCAGTGGGCATGGTGCTCCGGTTATCTGGCAGCAAGGGAAGCGGCGAAACAGACGCTTTACGAGTGAAAAAAGGATGGAAGAACAGATGATTCGGATTCAGCAGTTAAAAATCAGACCGGGACAGACCCCGGAACAGAATCGAAAAGAATTGATGAATAAATGCGGAAAGCTTCTTCGCATAAAACCGGAAGCTATCCGAACACTCACGATTGTAAAGGAATCCATTGATACACGGAAGAAGCCGGATATTTTTCTGGTTTATGTGGTCGATGTTCAGATTGATGAAGAGGATCGTATTTTAAAAAAATCAAAGATAAAAATGTCTCGTCTGTAAGAGAAGTGCGGTATTCTTTTGGACAGCCCGATCTGACACAGAATAAACTGTCGGATGCGGACAGACCGGTCATTGTGGGAACCGGACCCGCCGGGCTTTTTTGCGGGTATCTTTTAGCAGAGCATGGATATCGTCCTAATCTTCTGGAACGGGGAGCCGATGTGGAGGAACGAACAAAAGAAGTAGAGTCCTTTTGGAAGGGCGGAAGCCTGAATCCGGAATCCAACGTACAGTTCGGAGAAGGCGGTGCCGGTACTTTTTCGGACGGAAAGCTAAATACTTTAGTGAAAGATAAGGATGGACGAAACCGGGAGGTGCTGCGCATTTTTGTTGAGAATGGAGCGCCGGAAGAGATTTTATATGAAAGCAAGCCACATATTGGTACGGATATTCTGATACAGGTGGTTAAAAATATGCGCGAGAAGATTCTGGCATGGGGAGGAGAGGTACGCTTTCGGACAAAGTTTACTTCCTTGTCGGTAGAGGGCAGTAGCCTTACAGATATTTTTTGCGATACTAAACGGCTTCCCTGCCGTACTCTTGTGCTTGCCTGTGGACACAGTGCGCGGGATACCTTTGATATGTTATATCATGCAGGAATGGAGATGGAAGCAAAATCCTTTGCCGTTGGATTTCGCGTAGAACATCCCCAGAAGAGGATCAATTTTTCCCAGTATGGGATGGAAGAGCCAAAAGGGCTTCCACCTGCACCGTATAAGCTGACAGCGCAGACCTCCTTTGGAAGAAGTGTATATTCCTTCTGCATGTGTCCGGGCGGATATGTAGTCAATGCCTCTTCCGAAAACGGACGGCTTGCAGTAAACGGTATGAGTTATTCTGACAGAGGAAGTGACAATGCCAACAGTGCGATTATTGTACAGGTTATACCGGAAGATTTTGGAAGTGATCATCCGCTTGCAGGAATTGCGTTCCAAAGAAAGTTAGAGGAGCGTGCATGGATTGCCGGAAACGGAAACATACCGATGGAATGTCTGGATGATTTTAAAACAGGTACACTGACACATCAAATTGAAAAAGTGAAGCATTGCACCAAAGGAAGTGCGGTCTATGCCGATCTCCGTCCGATTCTGCCGGAAGAATTGAACCTTGCCTTTTTGGAGGGAATGGAACATTTCGGAAAGCTGCTACCGGGATTCGATCAGGATGATACTGTACTTTCCGGTGTGGAAAGCCGTACCTCATCTCCGGTCAGAATCAAACGGGATGAGCATTTGCAAAGCAATATTCGTGGCATTTTTCCATGCGGTGAAGGTGCTGGTTATGCGGGCGGAATTACTTCGGCTGCCATGGATGGAATGCGGATTGCAGAAGCAGTGGCAGAGCGGGTACAAAAAATGATTCATACGGACATAAAATAAGCATGGAATAAATGTGGAACAAACAAAACGGGGAGAAAATGAAATATGAGCAATTTAAGAGAAGCATTAAAGGATAAAAAACGGATCGTAGTAAAGATAGGTTCCTCTTCTTTACAGCATCCTGAGACCGGAGACCTTGACTATATTAAAATGGATGTTCTGATCCGGGAACTCTGTAACTTGAAAAATCAGGGAAAGGACGTCATTCTTGTGACGTCCGGAGCGATTGCGGCAGGAAGAAAGGCAATTAATCTAAAGGATACCAGGGGGGACAACCCGCTTGCAGTCAAGCAGGCGTGTGCAGCAATCGGTCAGGCACGGCTCATGATGACCTATCAGAAAATCTTTGCGGAATATAATCAGGTGGCGGCTCAGATTCTGATGACCAAAAATACAATTATCGATAACTTAAACCGTTACAATGCACACAATACTTTTTCGGAACTTTTAAAGCTGGGGGTTATTCCGATTGTAAATGAAAATGATACGGTAGCCACTTATGAAATTCAGGTCGGAGATAATGATGTGCTGATCGGTGACAACGATACACTATCGGCTATCGTGGCAGCCCTTGTGGATGCGGATCTTCTCATTCTGTTATCGGATATTGATGGTCTGTATACGGATGATCCGAGAAAGAACCCTGCAGCAGAGTTTATTGAGCAGGTGGACGAACTGACCGATGAATACATAAACATGGGCAAAGCATCGACCGGCAGCAATGTCGGAACCGGCGGTATGAATACGAAGATGACGGCAGCCCAGATTGCAACCTATTCCGGCGCGGATATGGTCATTGCAAACAGCAGCGACATCCGTATCATACACCGTATCATGGACGGCAGAAAGTACGGAACGATTTTCAGAGCAAATAAAAATGAGGATTTTGATCTGCCGGAATTTGTAGGCAGACTGCACAGAGATTGATTCAGGAGGCAGAAAAGATGTCAGAAAAGACAATGGAAGAGAAAATAAAACGGATTAATGAACTGTATCATAAATCGCAGGCAGAAGGACTGACGGAGGAGGAACGCATGGAACAGCAGGAACTGCGAAGTGAATATATTGCCAATGTGCGTGCCAATCTGCGCGGACAGCTTAATCATATCAGCATTCAGGAAAAGGACGGAAGTATCACGAATCTGGGAGAAAAATTCGGACACCGGACATTGCAGTAAGGTGGTTATATAAATGACAAAAAAGGAACTGCGGAAACAGATTTTAAATCTCAGGAATGCCATACCATCTAATGAGCGTGCTGCATGCAGCCGGGAAATCCAAAAACAGCTTCTGCAAAGTTATGCCTACCATAAAGCATCGTATATTTTATCCTATGTCCACTTTCGTAGTGAAGTGGAGACAAGGATGATTCTGGAAACTGCACTTATTCAGGGGAAAAAGCTGTACTGTCCGAAGGTATGTGGAAAAGAAATGGATTTTTACCGTATTGAGAAACTGGACGATTTAAAGAGCGGAGCCTATGGCATTTTGGAACCGGAAGCTTTGGAAGAACGCAAATTCATACCCTCGGATCACCGTTTCGATCAAATACTGATGGTCATCCCGGGAGCTGTCTTTGACCGGTCACATTTTCGAATCGGATATGGTGGCGGTTATTATGACCGTTATCTGGCATCACTGAAGTCTGCCGGATTGACAGAAAATTTAATCACGGCGGCACTTTTATTTTCCTGTCAGCTGGTAGACGAGCTTCCAAGAGAGTCACATGATTTTGGAGTGGATATTCTGGTAACAGCAGGGAATTAAGATAATTTATTCGTTCATATCTTTAATGGGATGGGGCTTTAAGCCGATATATTATAAAAGGCATTATATAATGTGGTCAGACACTCAGAAATAAGGATGTGAGCATATATGAATATTGGTGAAGCGAGAAAACTCTATTCTGCAAAATTGAATGAATTCTGGCAACAGAAACGTACATTAGCCAGACAGAAGCAGGCACTGGAAAAGAAATGTAATTCTGTAGTAAACGGAAAAGAAATCTTTGCCAATGAGGCAGCGACCCTGGAGCTGTCTTATCAGGCTGTCTCAGACAAGTATGAAGAGTATCATAACTATATGGAACAGCTCAGTATGCTTTATAATGGAATCTATAATACAGAGGTTGCAAAACAACAGGGTGAAACAATGGCAGAATATGCTATTGATATAGGAAAAATACTAGAGGTAGCACGCAGAATTTCAAAGGGTGCCAAGGTTCCTGCTACAGATGAAAAGAAACTGATGGATTACAGCATGGAATTGTATATGTCTGCCAAAAATTTGGCAATGCTGAATGAAATGAAGAAAAAAGAAGAGTATGATTCTCTTTGGGATGAAGATGAGGAAAAACCTGAAAATCCGGATCCGCAGGAGGTTGCTGATAATACAGAACTCAACATAGATGGGCCGGAGCTGGTGGAGGTTTCTGAGGTAATGGCAGAAGCCTAAGAGAAAAACATATGTTATTGTTAGTTTATAATAGTTACTGAAGGGCAGAGCCGGATTTTTCGGTTTCTGCCCTTATCTGCATAATACTGGGATTTATTGAGTCTATGAAAGTTTTTCTGTAAATAAGTATTAGAGATCCCACAGATAAGACTGCAAGGAGACTGGCTTAAGGATTTTAATTTTGATATTGGAACTCCCATCAATGTTGAGTGCCGGGGTAGAGCAATTCTTATTACCAGGGCAGACATGATATGGGGGAAAGCAAAGGAATTATAAATGTATCCGCAAGAGGAAGTTGATGTAATAGTTGATATGCCGTGGTATAATATTTTTGTGATTTTTGATGGCAGACAACGTTGGAGTCCGTTTTTTTTGGTACACGTCTTTTGAGATAATTATATTGTAAAAGAAGATGGAGAAGAGGTAGGAGAATTGGATATGGAAAAGTTAATTAAGTTGCAGGAAGCTCTTAGAGAGAAAGGGTATATTGTAAAGATTTATGAGACTAAGGAAGAGGCTGCCGCTTATATAGATTCACAAATTGATAATTGCGTCGTAGGAATTGGCGGTTCACAGACTGTTGTGCAGATGAAATTGTTTGATCGTTTGGCATCTCATAACGAGGTCTTTTGGCACGATGAAAAGCCAGAGGGTATGACTATAATGGAGGTACGTCAGGCGGCGACAAGAGCAGGGGTTTATATTTCTTCTGTAAATGCTATATCCATGGATGGAGTAATTGTGAATATTGACAATACTGGAAATCGTGTGGCTGCAATCTCTTTTGGACCAGATAAAGTATTCTTAGTGATAGGAGAGAACAAGGTTACAGAGGATTACAACAGTGCCATATTCAGAGCAAGAAATGTGGCTGCCCCTAAGAACGCTAAGCGTTTGAACAGAAAAACACCTTGTGCGTTAGCTGGTGACAAGTGCTACGACTGCAAGAGTCCTGAACGTATATGCAGAAATCTGTCTGTGTTGTGGAATCGTCCTATGGGTATTGAGTACCATGTGGTTTTGATTAATAAGAAACTTGGATATTAATTGGTGAGGACTGGGAGATAGCAATGAAAGAGATGAAAAAGTATTATACATCTCTGATCTTCTGCAGATTATTGAGACCACAGGCAATTCCTCTGTTGCCATTCACATTGAATGCGTAGAAGTTGATGGATGCTCTGCCATAAACACCAGAGTACACTTCACTTCTTTCGATGATAGGCTGTCTGTCTGCATCTACAACGCCGGGAGCGGTAGCGGAATTGGCATTGACAAAGTAGCAACCGGCATAAGCTTCATCATCTGGCTTTTCGAGATCGCCATCTCTCAAAGGATTTTTGATTGCAGAGAGAGGGGGTACTGTTTTGCCATTGCCCTTTAACTTGCTCTGACCTTCCTCGTATGCTGCCTGAATGGCTGCCTTAATCTTGTTAACAGTACGGCTATCGGAAAGGGCGGACTTGGCGGCCACGCAAAAGGCTATAAGAAGATGACCAAGGGTCAGCAGATTTATATCTATAATGGCGGGAAACCTTCCTCGGCAAATTATGGAGGAACGAATGGAGGAGCATCCGGATATTCCTATTCGACTAACAATGGGTATGGAGCAGGTGGTGGTGGAGCAACCAGTATTATGACAAGATCCGGCCCCATCTGCAGTTCTTCAAGTAATGCCTCCACCAATTATAAAAACAGAGAAGCAGAGATTCTGATTGTTGCAGGCGGTGGAGGTGGTGGCGGTA
>JAAYNV010000047.1 GCA_012520645.1 Clostridiales bacterium
GAACGGAAAAAGGACTCTGCCTATTCATCCTGTTATTTTGTACTAAATGATGACCGCGAAAAGCTCTATGAACGAATTGATGCCCGAGTGGATCAAATGCTTTCAGATGGACTTATCGCAGAAGTAAAAAAACTGCTGGCAATGGGCTGTAAGCGGTCCGATACAGCCATGCAGGGACTTGGTTATAAGGAAATTCTCGACTATCTGAATGGAGAAATTACATTAGAGCGGGCCATCTATCTAATCAAACGGGATACACGCCACTTTGCGAAAAGACAGCTTACATGGTTTCGTCGGGAAAAAGAAGTTATCTGGATCAACAAACCCGACTTTGACTATTTCAGTCAAAGAATAATTGATTATATGGTGGATTGTTTTGAAAAAAGAAAAGGAAAAGAAATAGAAAAGGATTGAAAGCATAGTACTATGAAACCAAATAAAGAACAAACTAAATTAGAAAAAAAGCTTCAGAAACAATATCAGGAAATGGGAATCTGTACCGAAGTTTATACCTATGGCGAACGGATTTTGGCGGAATTAAAAGAACGTTTTTCGGAAATTGACGCAGTGGCAGAATACAATCAGATGAAGGTAGTTGCTGCCATGCAGAAAAATAAGGTTGGTGAGGCATGTCTGTACGGTACGACCGGCTATGGTTATAATGATATCGGAAGAGACACACTGGAAGCAGTCTATGCTTCGATTTTTCATACAGAAGATGCCCTGGTCCGCCCCCAGATTACCTGTGGAACCCATGCCCTTGCCCTGGCATTAATGAGCAACCTCCGTCCCGGTGACATGCTCTATTCCCCGGTCGGAAAGCCTTATGATACGTTGGAGGAGGTCATTGGAATCCGGGACGAAAAAGGAAGCAGCCCGGACGGAAGAAGCACCGGCTCTTTAAAGGAATATGGAATATCCTACCGGCAGACCGATCTGCTTTCCGACGGCAGTTTTGACTTTCCGGCAATTGAAAAAGTACTTTCGGAGGAACCCACTATCCGGCTTGTCACCATTCAGCGTTCCAAAGGCTATCAGACAAGACCGACTCTCTCAGTCAACCGAATCGGAGAACTGATTTCCTTTATCAAGGAACGCAGACCGGACATACTCTGCATGGTTGATAACTGTTACGGAGAATTTGTAGAAACAAAGGAACCCTCGGAAGTCGGAGCCGACATGGTAGTAGGCTCCCTGATCAAAAATCCGGGTGGTGGACTGGCTCCGATTGGCGGTTATATTGCAGGGACAAAGAAATGTGTACAAAATGCAGCATTTCGCCTGACTTCTCCCGGACTTGGAAAAGAAGTGGGCGCATCCTTAGGTGTACTCAGTTCCTTTTTCCAGGGACTTTTTCTGGCACCCACTGTATCAGCAGGTGCCCTAAAGGGCGCCATTTTTGCGGCTAACCTCTATGAGCGTCTTGGATACAGGGTCGTGCCAAATGGCAGTGAAAGCAGACACGATATTATTCAGGCAGTAGAGTTCGGAAATCCGGAAGGGGTGATAGCCTTCTGTGAGGGAATCCAGGCAGCTGCCCCGGTGGATAGTTATGTGACGCCGGAACCATGGGATATGCCGGGTTATGATAATCAGGTTATTATGGCGGCGGGTGCTTTTGTATCCGGTTCTTCCATAGAGCTGTCGGCTGACGGTCCGATCACACCTCCGTATGCTGTTTATTTTCAGGGAGGGCTGACTTGGCAGCATGCAAAATTCGGAATTTTAAAAACCCTGCAGTCACTTGTAGATAAAGGGATTATTTCAGCTCAGAAATTGTAGAAACATCGGTTCTTTCGCAGAATCAGGCGAAAAATTTTTGGCTGATTTTGTGTACAGACCATTGAAAATGTGATAAGATAACAAGCGTACAAAAGGGTACTTGGGAGGAATACCATGAGAGGAAAGAATAACTGGACATGTTTTCTGCTCATTCTGGCAGGCATTGTTCTGGGAGGTTTGATCGGTAATGTCTTTCCAAACAGCTGGTTAAACTATGGACAGACTTTTGGTCTGTCATCACCACTTGTTTTGGATCTGGGTATTTTAAGCATCACCTTCGCAATGACAATTAAAATTACAATTGCCAGCATCATTGGCATTGCAGTAGGTATTTTTATATACAAAGTTATCTGACCATAACAATTATTTATTTCCATTTATGTAAAGAGGGTTATCTGCAAAGGAATCGGAGCATGAGGGAATAAATTATGGACAAACAACAGAAAAATAATAAGCATAGAACTTTATCCGTCACAGATTGCTGTGAACTTCCGTATGAAAAGTTTTTACGGGAGGGTGCAGAGAGTTTAAGTGATGCAGAACTTTTGGCAATTATGCTTCGTACCGGAACCAGGGGTGAGGATACCGTCAGCATCGGTCAAAAAATTTTAAAGCTGCCCGCCGGAAAAGAAAAGGGACTGCTCGGACTGCATCATCTTTCGGTGGAGGAGCTGATGACGTTAAAGGGCGTCGGACAAGTCAAAGCTGTGCGGATTAAATGTATTGCAGAACTAAGCCGTAGAATTGCACAGGCACGAGTCAGCGAACGGTTACAGTTTACCAGCCCGGAAGCTGTTGCTGCTTACTATATGGAAACTCTGCGACATGAGGAGACAGAGCAGACACTCTTGATTCTAATGGATGGCAGAAACCGGCTGATACGTGAACTGACATTGACCAGAGGAACTGTAAATGCTTCATTGCTTTCTCCAAGGGAAATTTTTGTGGAAGCGCTTCGAAGTCAGGCCGTTTATGTGATGCTGATACACAACCATCCCAGTGGGGATGCAACACCGAGCAGACAGGATATACAGATTACACAACAAATCAAAAAGAGCGGAGATCTGATCGGAATTCCATTGATTGATCATATTATCATCGGAGATATGTCCTTTACCAGTTTCAAACAGGAAGGATTCTTATAATATACAGGCAAAAGAAAGGGGTTGTCACTTTGGCAAACAGCGCATTTGGTATCGATCTTGGTACCAGTAACATTAAAATTTATAACCGTGCAGACGACAGTATCATGGTGGAAAAGAACATGATCGCAATTGAAAATAAAAACACACTGTTCGCATACGGAAATTCTGCATTTGATATGTATGAGAAAGCACCGGGAAATATTCATATTTCGTACCCGCTCTGCAATGGTGTGATTGCAGACATCAAAAATATGGAAACCCTGGTTCGTTATTTTATTTCTGATCTTACGAAAGGAAATATTAAAGCTGCAGATTATTACATCGCCGTGCCGACAGATGTAACGGAAGTGGAAAAAAGAGCCTTCTATGATCTGATCAAGGATGCCAATGTTAAGGCAAAAAAGATCATGGTTGTAGAAAAGGCAATTGCTGACGGACTTGGAATGGATATTGATGTCAAAAATTCACAAGGTGTTCTGCTCGTAAACGTTGGATTTGATACAACGGAAATTTCGATTCTGTCTCTGGGAGGCATTGTCTTAAGCAAACTGATCAAAGTAGGCGGACAGAAATTTGATGAAGCAATCCGCAATGCCGTACGCAAGGAATTTAGTCTGATCATTGGTGGAAAAACCGCTGAAAATGTCAAAAAATCACTGGATGAACTGGAATCGAATGGCACGGGCGCTATTGTGTACGGTCGTGATATTGTGACCGGTCTTCCGGTTGAACGTGAAATCCCGACACAGCTTGTTGATGATTGTCTGCGTGAGTATTTTAATATAATCATTGATAATATCAAAGTTATTCTGGAGCGCACTCCGCCGGAGCTTGCCGCCGATATTTACAGACACGGTCTATATCTGACCGGTGGCGCATCCCAGGTAAGTCATCTGGACGAACTTTTAAGTAAGGGCACAGGACTTCGTGTGAACCAGTCTGAGAATCCGGTTGCAACGGTAGCGCTTGGTCTGTCTAAGATCATTAAAGATGATAACTATAAATCTGTAGCCTATGCGATTGAAGGAATGGGTAAATGAGTCCGATTGTCAAAAGAAAGCGGGAAAAGTTCACGCTGCCCAGCAGTTATCTGGTGTTGATCTTATCCTTTTTGTGCATTGGAATGACCGTTCTGACCTTCAGTACGGATTTGTTCAGTGGTCCGCTAGGAACCATTGCCGGATACGTAATCGTTCCATTCCAAAACGGTATTACAGAGGTCGGAAGCTTCCTGTCTGACCGTTCTGATGAACTGGCACAGCTTCGTGATGTACAACGGGAGAATGAAGCACTGAGGCAGCAGGTGGATGAACTGACCATTGAAAATACTTTGCTTCAGCAGGATAAATATGAATTGAATAATCTGCGTGAACTTTATAAACTGGATGCCCAATATGAGCAGTATGAGAAAGTCGGTGCGCGCATCATTGCGTGGGACGGTGGCAACTGGTTTAATTCCTTTACGATCGATAAAGGAACGGAGGACGGCATTCAGGTGGATATGAATGTTATGGCGGGCAGCGGTCTGGTCGGCAGAGTAACCGATGTAGGTCCCAACTGGGCCAAAGTCATGTCTATTATAGATGATAACTCGAATGTGAGCGGCAGTATGCTTTCCACCTCGGATAAGCTGATTGTGTCCGGTGATCTGGAACTGATGTCAGAGGGTGTAATTCGTTTTAAAAATCTGATTGACAGTGATGACAAAGTCGTAGAAGGAGACAAGATTGTTACCTCATCGGTAAGTGATAAGTATCTTCCGGGAATCCTGATTGGTTATATCAGCTCGATCGGAAGAGATTCTAATAATCTTACCAAGTCAGGAACCATGACTCCTGCAGTGGATTTTGCACATCTGGAAGAAGTACTGGTCATTCTGGAATTGAAACAACAGGTTGAATAAAGAGAAAGGGAAACAGGCATGAGAAAAAAGATAACAGCAATTATTTTAGTTTTATTCTGTTTTCTGCTTCAGACGACACTTTTCCATGCACTTGCTTTTAATGGCATTATTCCAAATCTTTTGATTATCCTGACAGCATCCTATGGTTTTATGCGAGGCAAAAAAACCGGTCTGATCACCGGTTTTTTCTGTGGGTTTTTACTGGATATTTTTTTTGGCAGCGTCATTGGCTTCAATGCACTTATTTACATGTGGATTGGTTACATGAACGGTTCCTTCCGCAAGATTTTTTTCCCGGAGGATATTAAGCTGCCTATGTTCATGATCGTCCTGAGCGATTTTATTTACGGATGCCTGAGCTACTGTGTATTTTTTCTGCTGAGAGGACGTTTTGCCGTTGACTATTATCTGATACATATTATTCTTCCGGAAATAGTTTATACGGTTTTTATATCCATGTTTTTATACCCTCTGATTTTGAAGCTGGATACCTGGCTGGAAAAATGTGAACGTGAGGAATAAAGGAGTCCTGGACATTGTTTAAGAACATCAAGGAAAATTTCATCAACCTCGTCACTTCAAGGCTTTTTGTACTTGTTGTGGTTTTTACTATGCTTTTTGCAGTTTTGCTGCACTGGATTTTTGATCTTCAAATTGTGAACGGGGAAGATTATCTGAATAATTTTAAACTGAAAATACAAAAAGAGCGCAGTATTCCCAGCACAAGAGGAAATATCTATGACCGGAATGGCAAACTGCTTGCATACAATGAACTGGCCTATTCGGTTACGATTGCCGATGTCTTTGAATCGGTAACCGGAAAGAATGCTGCTTTAAATGATACGATCTATCGCTTGATCAATTACATCGAGGACAATGATGATTCCATTATAAACGATTTTAACATTGTTCTGGATAAGGATAATAACTATCAGTTTGCAGTAGAAGATAAGCAGCTTCAGCGTTTTCTGGCAGATGTTTATGGGCGAAAAACCGTAGAAGAACTGGAATATAAGGAATCCACTGCGACACCGGATGAAGTAGTTGCCTACCTGGCAGGAAAAGGAAAATATGAAATTGGCGGCTACCGTGATGAAGCCCACAAAATTTTTGTACCGGGGCTTGGGTATACGAAGGAAGAGGTTTTAAAAATTCTTTCCATCCGTTATGCCATGAGTGCCAATAGTTATCAGAAATTTATTCCGACTGTTGTGGCAACGGATGTCAATGAACGGACTGTAGCCGTCATTATGGAGAATTCCAATGAACTGGAAGGTGTTTCCATTGCAGAGGATACGGTACGCAAATATGTGGACAGCGTTTATTTTTCTCATATTATCGGCTATACCGGAAAGATTTCACAGGAGGAACTTACCGAACTAAACAACGAAGAGGCTTTGGAAAACGGAAATAACAAAGAAGCGGATACCTCCGAACGTTACAACCTGAATGATATGGTAGGCAAAGCCGGAATTGAACAAGTTATGGAGCGTAAGCTCCAGGGACAGGACGGTACCGAATTTATCAATGTGGACAAGCAGGGAAGAGTCATTGAGACAAGCGACCGTGTAGAGCCGATTGCCGGAAATAATGTCTATTTGTCCATTGACCACGATCTTCAAGTTGCCACCTACAATATTCTGGAGCAGAAGATTGCCGGTATTCTCTATTCTAAAATTCTGAATATCAAAGAATATGTACTGCCGGAGAATGCTTCTGCCAGCAACATAAAAATCGCTATTTATGATCTATATTATGCTCTATTAAACAATAATGTCATAGATATTTCCCACTTTGAAAGCAAATATGCGAGGGAAACGGAAAAAGCGGTAGCAGAAACTTTCCGTACACAGAAGCAGCTTGTGATTGACCGGATTGCACAGGAGCTTTTAGAGACAAAAACACCATACAATCAGCTTTCTGAAGAATATCAGGTATATGAAAGTTATATCGTTTCCATGCTCAGTTCCAACAGCAAGGCTGTTCTACAGGAGAAACTAGTTGATTCCGAGGATGAAATTTATCAGGCATGGCATAAGGATGAGTCCATCAGTCTGAATGAATATCTGAATCATGCCATTGCCCGAAACTGGATTGATGTAACCAAGCTTGACTTAAGCAGTCAGTATTCAGATTCTGAAGAGATTTATTCTCAGTTGGTTGCTTATATTATAGAAAATCTGGACAATAATACCGAATTTTCGAAAAAGCTATATAAATATATGCTGCTAAACGATCAGATTACCGGAAAGCAGATTTGTCAGATTCTGTGTGAACAGAATATCATTGATGTACCGGAATCCGAAGAGAACGCTCTGAGAAATGGAGCGGTTTCTCCCTATAACTTCATGATGGAGCGGATTAAAAATCTGGATATCACTCCGGCTCAGCTGGCACTGGATCCATGCTCCGGCTCCTGTGTTGTCACGGATGTAAACACTGGAGAAGTTTTGGCATTGGTTACCTATCCCGGCTATGATAATAACCGGCTTGCAAATACAATTGATGCCGATTATTTTAAACAGCTGACGGAGGATCAGTCCAGACCTCTCTGGAATTATGCAACCCAGCAGCTTAGTGCCCCCGGATCTACGTTTAAAATGGTATCAGCGACTGCAGCGCTTGAGGAAAATATCGTAACCACTGGAGAGACGATTATCTGTCACAGCAGCGGTTTTGATAAATTTACCAATCCGCCGAAATGTTGGATCAACCCTGGCGGAAGCCATGGTGCTTTAAATGTTTCAGGCGCGATTACCAATTCCTGCAACAATTATTTTTACGAAGTAGGCTACCGTTTAGGGCAGAATGCCGGCAGCTATGACAGCGATAAAGGTTTGGAAAAGCTGGCAGAATATGCAGATCTTTATGGGCTTTCTGAGCCCTCCGGCATCGAACTTCCGGAATCCGAACCAAAGCTGTCCGATACTGACGCAGTACGTTCCGCCATTGGGCAGGGTACGAACAACTTTACAACAGCTGGCCTGGCACGTTATGTAACAACTGTTGCCAACAGCGGCACCTGCTATAATTTAAGTCTTTTAGACAAGCTGACTGATTCCAATGGGAATTTGCTGGAATACTATACTCCAACGGTCCGAAACCGGGTCGATATTGCCCAGTCCTCATGGAATGCCATACATCGCGGAATGCGTGGGGTAGTCGAAAATAAAGCCTATTATCAGGACTTAAAGGTCAATGTAGCAGGCAAGACCGGAACGGCTCAGGAGAACAGACGCCGTCCGAACCATGCGCTTTTTGTCGGCTATGCTCCATATGAGAATCCTGAAATCTCAATTGCCACCCGTGTGGCATTTGGTTATACCTCTGATTATGCAGCAGAAATTTCCAGGGATGTGTTTAAATATTATTTCCATCTGGAAGACGAAGATGCGCTTTTGAATGGAACCGCATCCGCACCGGAAGCAACCGGTGGCGGCGGCGACTGATAAGAAGGAAATGAAAGGTAGAACTGTCATGAAAAATGCCGTAATGATAAAAAGCTTTCCAAATGGACTTATGGTTCTTTTGGATGAGAAAATGGAATTTCCTGAACTGCTAAAGGAAGTGGCACTGAAATTTAAGGAATCCCAGCACTTTTTTTCAGGCGCTAAAATGGCGCTTTCTCTGGAAGGAAGAATGCTGAGCGAGCAAGAAGAAAAACAGGTTGTGGATACGATTATTGCCAACTCATCTTTAAATATTGTCTGCCTGGTTGGCAAGGATGAAGAAACCAACCAAGCTTTCTTTAAGGCAGTAGAACAGGCTGAAAATTTGCAGAAGGATAATGACGGACAGTTTTACCGTGGAACCCTTCGAAATGGACAGCTTTTAGAAACCGAAAAGAGTATTGTCGTTATCGGCGATGTTCATCCCGGTGCCTCCATTATCTCTCATAAGGACATTATTGTCCTCGGTGGTCTGTATGGAGAAGCTTATGCCGGTGGAAACGGTGAAGAAGGACATTTTGTTGTAGCGCTTGAAATGTCTCCGCAAAAATTAAAGGTCGGAGATTTCAAATATATATCTACCGAAAAGAGCAGGTGGTCTATCCGCCCGAAGGTACAGCCGAAGATTGCCTATGTGAAAAACGGAAGGGTAATCGTGGAACCACTTACAAAAGAATCACTAAATTAAATCTTTTGGGACGTAATTTAGGGGACAACTATTTCAACACAGTCTGCAAAATGTCAGACGCTATTAACGGAGGTTAAGAACATGAGTGAAGTAATTGTCGTTACGTCAGGAAAAGGCGGCGTTGGAAAAACTACAACGTCTGCAAATGTTGGAACCGGACTGGCAGCCATGGGAAAAAAAGTCGTCTTGATCGATACGGATATCGGTCTTCGGAATCTGGATGTCGTCATGGGACTGGAAAACAGGATTGTCTATAATCTGGTGGATGTTGTAGAGGGAAACTGCCGGATTAAGCAGGCACTGATACGGGATAAGAGATATCCGACGCTGTATCTGATGCCGTCCGCACAGACACGGGATAAGACTTCGGTCAGACCGGAGCAGATGGTCAAAATGCTGAATGTTTTACGGGAACAATTTGACTATATTATACTGGACTGTCCGGCAGGAATCGAGCAGGGTTTTCAAAACGCCATTGCGGGAGCGGACAGAGCGCTTGTCGTTACGACACCGGAAGTATCTGCCATTCGGGATGCGGACCGTATCATCGGAATTCTGGAAGCAAATGATTTTAAAAAAAATTGACCTGATTATCAACAGGCTGCGCTTTGATATGATACGGCGTGGTGATATGATGACCGTTTCAGATGTATGTGACATCCTGTCCATTCCGCTCATCGGTCTTGTGCCCGATGATGAAAATGTAGTCATTGCAACCAATCAGGGGGAGCCGCTTGTCGGAAACGCAACACTGGCAGGTCGGGCATATCAGAATATTTGTATGCGTGTGCTGGGAGATGAAGTTCCTTTCTTAAATTTTGAGAAGAATTTTTCAATCTGGACAAAAGTAACAGGTATATTTCACAAAAATTAAGGAGGCCCGCCATGAAACTGTTAAACTTATTTAGGAAGAAAAATTCCAGTGAAATTGCAAAGGACAGACTAAAAATCCTGTTGATTTCTGACCGTGTAAACTGTTCACCGGAAATGATGGAAATGATCAAGACAGATATCGCAAAGGTCATTTCCAAGTACATGAAAATTGATGCAAAAAGTATGGAGATTCAGATTGCAAAAACAGGCTCCAAAGGGCGGAATGTCAAGACTCCAACCCTTTATGCCAATATTCCGATTTTGGATCTGCGAAAATAAAAAGCTACGAAAGGGCATTCATATGCTAAGAAGATACCGACTTAAGGATTACGACTTTAAACTGATTCTGATGGTCCTTATTTTAAATATTATAGGAATCCTTGCAATAGGCAGTGCCAAGGAATCGGTACAGGATAAACAAATCATGGGAATGGTCTTAGGAGTGATCATTATGATCATGCTGTCCCTGTTCGACTATTCTCTGCTCTTAAATCTGCACTGGGTATTTTACGTGCTGAATCTGGTACTTCTGGTACTCGTCGTCTTAATGGGCGACGAAGCCGGAGGTGCCCAGCGCTGGCTGGAAATTGCCGGAATCCGTTTTCAACCCTCTGAAACTGCAAAAATCTTATTGATTTTATTTTACGCGCAGTTTATTATGAAATATAGAGAACAACTAAATACTTTTAAAATACTGGCAGCGTCTGTGCTCCTTTTTATCCCGCCATGGATTTTGATTTATAAACAGCCGGCACTTTCCACCAGTATTGTTGTTGCCATTATATTTTGTGTGATTTTGTTTATCGGAGGCTTAAGCTATAAAATCATCAGCAGTATTTTTGCGGTTATTATTCCATTGACGGTCATTTTTTTCAGCATTGTTCTTCAGCCCGATCAGACACTGATCAAGGGATATCAGCAGACCCGTATTCTGGCCTGGCTCTATCCGGATCAGTATACGAATACGCAGGGTTATCAACAGGCGAATTCCATTATGGCGATCGGTTCTGGAATGCTTACCGGAAAGGGTTTAAACAATAACGAAATTGCCTCTGTAAAGAACGGCAACTTTATTCCGGAGCCGCAGACAGACTTTATTTTTGCTGTTATTGGAGAGGAACTTGGTTTTATAGGGGCTGCAGTCGTCATTCTGCTGACTTTCTTCATTGCTTTAGAGTGCATTATGGCAGCCAAACGTTCAAAGGACCTGGCAGGAACCATCATATGTGCCGGAGTCGCTACCATAATCGGTTTCCAGAGTTTTTTCAATATATCGGTTGCAACAGGGCTGCTTCCAAATACCGGAATGCCGCTTCCGTTTGTCAGTTATGGTCTGACCTCACTTCTTAGCTACTATATGGGAATCGGGCTTGTGCTGAATGTCAGATTGCAGGGACATAAATAATTTACGAGAAAAGAGAGGGATTGTATGAATATCGCATTAATTGCACATGATGCAAAGAAGAAACTGATGCAGAACTTCTGCATCGCCTACAGAGGCATTTTGAGCAAACAGACTTTGTTTGCAACCGGTACGACCGGAAGACTGATTGAAGAGGTTACAAATCTGAATATTCACAAATATCTGGCGGGACATCTGGGAGGAGAGCAGCAGATCGGAGCACAGATTGAACACAATGAAATTGATCTCGTAATCTTCCTGCGTGATCCTCTTTCACCGAAGTCACATGAGCCGGATATCAACACTGTTGTCAGACTCTGTGATACACATAATATTCCGCTTGCAACCAATCTGGCATCTGCGGAACTTCTGATTAAGGCGCTTGACAGAGGAGATTTTGAGTGGCGTGAGATGTACAAATAATAAAAAATCTTTCTACAGAAAAACAGCACTTTTTTGCTGTTTTGTATTGCTTTGTACGGCAGTAACGGGCTGTGGACAAAAAAAATATACATTTGCCTATGATCCAGATACAACAGTAACGGCATTTCGGGTAACAGAAAACAGCAGAGCAGAAGCATATGCTCCGTTTGCTTCCAGTCTTTGCGTGGCAGATACCGATATAGCAGGTTCCGGCAACGTCAATATGGATGAAGCAAGCGCCGCCGGTTTATTCGATCTCAACAGGCATGAAGTTCTCTATGCAAAGAACATTCACGAAAAATTGTATCCTGCCAGTCTGACCAAGGTAATGACTGCGCTGGTTGCTTTAAAATACGGTAATCCGGAGGACATTATAACCGTAACTGCCAATGCACAGATTACAGAATCTGGTGCCCAGCTTTGCGGTTTGAAAGAAGGGGATCATCTGACTCTGGATCAGGCACTGCATGCGCTTTTGATCTATTCTGCAAATGATGCAGGTGTTGCCATTGCAGAGCATATCGGCGGCAGTGTGGAAGGCTTTGCGGAAATGATGAATGCGGAAGCTGTCGCAATTGGTGCTACAAACAGTCATTTTATGAATCCGCATGGACTTCAGGATGATAATCATTATGTAACAGCATATGATATGTATCTGATTTTTAATGAAGCTATGAAATATGATCTCTTTACGGAAATCATTCATATGAACTCATATAGTACTACATATACGGATAAAAATGGAGATAAAAAAGAATTAGATTTTCAGACGACCAACCAGTATCTGAAGGGCGTTTATGAAACGCCGGACAATATTACCGTAATCGGTGGCAAAACAGGAACCACCAATGCTGCTGGAAACTGTTTGATCCTGTTAAGCAGGGATGTCTCTGGAAATCCTTATATTTCCGTTATATTAAGATCCTCAGAACGTTCCAAACTGTATGAACAAATGTCTCAGTTACTGCTTGAAATTCAGAAATAAGAGTTGTATTTTACCCATCTTTCTATTATAATTAATTTATATCATAACAGCGTGATCTATAGGCTGAAAGACTTTACTTTAGGAGGGATTACAATGGTTCAATTAATTGTAGGAAAAAAGGGCAAGGGTAAAACAAAACACTTACTGGATAAAGTGAACGATGAGGTCAAGACAGTATCCGGAACAATCGCATATCTGGATAAAAGCACAAAACATATGTATGAATTGAATAATAAGGTCAGACTGATCAATGTAGCTGATTATATGGTTACAAACAGTGATGAATTTATTGGATTTATTTGTGGTATTCTTTCTCAGGATCATGACCTTCAGCAGATGTATTTTGACAGTTTTCTGAAAATTGCCTGCCTGGAGGATGCAGATATCTCTCCTGTTATCGAGAAACTTGAAAAGATTAGTGAACAGTTTAAGGTTGATTTTGTATTGAGTGTCTCTCTGGACGAAGCAGAGCTTCCAGAGACTGCAAAATCAAAGATTATCGTTTCCCTTTAAGAATAGAATTCCAAAGCCTCGGATGCTTTCCGGGGCTTTTTTGAAGGATATCCGTGAACTTATCCTGAAAATCCGCTCCCGGAGGTTAGAAATTGGCAAAACAGAATAATATTAAACAATACAGAAAACCGATTAATATCAACCTTGGCATGATTATTTTTGGTGTCATCTTTGTCTACATTGTGATCGGCGTATTTCTTTATTTTACAACAGATCACATTATTGGATATGAAGTACAGACAGGCTCTTTGGCAGTCAGCAATATTTATAAAGGACTGGCACTCAGGGAGGAGGAGGTTATTGTCAGTGACGCATCCGGCTATGTCAATTATTATGCCAGAGAAGGGGAGCGCGTCGGCTGCGGCAATCTGGTCTACGCAATAGATGAAAGCGGAAAAATTTCGGAAATGCTTGGAAACGGAGATCCTTCCGAAACAGCTATGACAGACTCGGATCTGACTGAACTGAAAACGGAAATCGTAGGTTTCTGTAATGATTTTTCCAGAGAAAAATTCAGTACCGTATATGATTTCAAATACAATGTTCAAGGAACGGTACTTAAACTGGCAAACTATAACATTCTTTCTAATCTGAACTCCTTAGACGCCGCAAACAGTGATCTGGTAGATTTTTCCAATGCTCCAAAAAGCGGCATTATTTCCTACTCTACGGATGGGTATGAAAACAAGCAGCCGTCTGAAATTACAGCAAAAGATTTCGAAACGGAAAATTATACTAAAACACAGCTTGTAAACAATGCGCTTGTCAGCAAGGGCGATCCGGTGTACCGGCTTTCCTTGAGCGAGGACTGGTCCATTATCATTCCGGTAGAAGAAGAACGTCTGGAGGAACTGGTAGAAGAAGAATATGTAAAAGTAAAATTTTTGCGAAACCAGCAGACATCCTGGGCCAAAGTGAAAGCACTGAACAACTCCGATGGAACCTATGCAGAGCTTTCTTTTAATAACTCTATGATTACCTTCTGTACCGACCGTTTCGTTGATATCGAACTGATTACCAATGATGAAAAAGGACTTAAGATTCCAAATTCCGCTATTGTGGAAAAAGAATTTTATCTCGTACCGTTCGATTTTGTCACTCAGGGTGGTAAGAATAATGCTAATGGTGTCTTAAGGCAGTCCGTTATGGAAGACGGTTCCACTACAACGGAATTTACCGTAACTCAGATATACAGCAAAAATGATACAGAATATTATCTAGATGATATGACACTTCGGGCAGGAGATGTCCTGATCAAGCCCAATTCTACGGAAACCTTTACCGTTGGAAAAAAAGCAACTTTGATTGGTGTATATAATATTAATAAAGGCTACGCTGATTTCAAACAGATTATTATTTTGTATCGAAATGATCAGTATTCCATTGTACAGTCAGGCACGGATTATGGTCTCAGCGCCTACGACCACATCGTACTGGAAGCAGAAACAGTCAATGAAAATGACCTGATCTACGAATAATCTATCATACGGAAAGACGTTTTAGGAAAGGAGCAGAATCATGATACGGGAAAATCTGGAACAGGTAGAAAAGAATATAAAGGAAGCATGCCGCAAAGCCGGCAGGGAACGGGAAGACGTGACATTGATTGCCGTCAGCAAAACAAAGCCGGTTGAACTTTTACAGGAAGCATATAATTATGGCTGCAGGGACTTTGGAGAAAATAAGGTGCAGGAACTGGTAGATAAATTCGAAGTCATGCCAAAGGACATCCACTGGCACATGATCGGTCACCTGCAGACCAATAAAGTAAAATACATCGTAGATAAGGTTGCCCTGATTCACAGTGTAGATTCCATAAAACTGGCAGAGACTATCAGTAAAGAAGCTGTCAAGAAGAATGTGACCGTATCTGTTTTGATCGAAGTCAACGTTGCAGAAGAGGAAAGCAAATTCGGTACCACACTGAAAGACGCCATTGCACTGGTCGAACAAACTGCAAAGCTGCCGGGTATTTCTATCGAAGGATTAATGACCATAGCACCATATGTAGAAAATTCGGAAGAAAACAGACAATATTTTGCTGCTTTAAAACAATTAGCTGTTGACATAACGCAGAAAAACATTGATAATGTTAATATGAATGTTCTTTCTATGGGAATGACTGGCGACTATATAACAGCCATTGAAGAAGGCGCAACCTATGTCCGTGTCGGTACCGGTATTTTCGGGGAGAGACATTATCAGCTTTCCTGACAGGGAAAGTGCAAAAGGAGAGAGACAAGATGGGCGTGATGGACAAGTTCCTGAACTATATGAAGCTGAATGACGATGAAGATGAATATTATGATGATTACGATGACTATGATGAACCGGAAGAGCCTGTTGTAAAACAAAAGAAACAGCCAATCAAGGAAATGGACGAGCAGGAAGAAAAAGTGGTTCGCAAGTCGACTCCCAAGGTTACACCGATGCGTCAGGCTCCACGTAAAATTTCCGGTACCGGAATGGAAGTGTGTGTCATCAAACCTGCTTCTGTTGAGGATGCCAGAGAAATTACGGATACACTTCTGGCAAACCGTACTGTAGTTTTAAATCTGGAAGGAATTGATGTAGATGTCGCTCAGAGGATTATTGACTTTACATCCGGCTCCACCTATGCAATCAGCGGGAATCTTCAGAAGATATCACACTATATCTTTATTATTACTCCTGCAAGCGTAGACATTTCCGGCGATTTTCCGGAGATTTTATCCGGTTCGTTTGATGTACCGGCATTCTAATGGAATATCTGTCCGGATAAAATATAGGTGCATATATACCAATTATAAAAACTTCCTGTCCGAGGACGGGAAGTTTTTCGATAGTAACAAAAGATTTCCCTTAATTTGGAGGATAAAAAATGGCTCAGAGATTACCTATTTTATATCAGAAAAAGCCCTGCTATGACATCGTTTTTTCACATGATTTTGACGGATTATGTGAAGAACTTTCTGAATTGGAATTTGGAGGACAAAAAGGTATAACGGATCGCAGGATCTGTATTGTAACGGACTCTAATGTTGAAAAGCTTTATGGCGAGCAGGTAAAAGGTTTACTTGCAGCGCAATGTAAAAAAGCCGTCTTATTTGCATTTCCTGCAGGTGAGGCAAGCAAAAATCTGGATACCGTGAAATCATTATATACCTTTTTGATTGAAGAGCAGTTTGACCGCAAAGATATCCTGGTGGCACTTGGCGGCGGTGTCGTCGGGGATCTGACCGGTTTTACGTCAGCAACCTATCTGAGAGGAATTGATTTTATACAGATTCCGACCACTCTGCTTGCACAGGTTGACAGCAGTATCGGTGGTAAGACCGGCGTAGACTTTGACCGCTATAAAAATATGGTCGGTGCATTTTATATGCCGCGGCTTGTTTATATGAATCTTTCTGTATTAAAGAGTCTGGATGACAGACAGTATTATTCCGGAATGGCAGAGGTTATGAAATACGGTCTGCTCCGGGATGCCAATTTCTATGAGTGGCTCATTGAAAACATGTATGAAATCTGTGAACGGGATGCTGAGATTCTGGAAGAGATGGTTCTGCGAAGCTGTACCAATAAGAAGATCATCGTAGAAAAGGACCCGACCGAAAAGGGTGACCGTGCACTGCTCAATCTTGGACATACGATAGGACATGCTATTGAAAAGGCTAAAAATTTTGAAATGCTGCACGGAGAATGTGTGGCACTTGGCTGTGTAGCGGCAGCATATATTTCCTGGAAAAAGCAGCTGCTTTCCATGGATGAATACTATGAGATACGGGATATGTTCGTGCCATTCAATCTGCCGATTTCTGTGGAGGGTATTGATCCGGAAGAAATCGTAACACTGACGAAATCCGATAAAAAAATGGCTGCAGGACAGATCCGTTTTATCCTGTTAAAAAAGGTCGGAAAAGCAACCATCAATACGACCGTCACAGAGGAAGAAATGTTAGCTGCCGTAAAAGAAATTTACTTCTCAGAAGATGACAAAAAGGAATAAGAAAGGATGTATTACCGTTTTGAGTAAAGAAAAGAAAAAAATGTTATGGCTGGATGTACTGTTGTTTCTGCTTTTTATCGCAGCAGACCAGTTCACTAAGCATCTGGCAATTGTACACTTAAAAGATAAGGATTCCATTCATCTGGTGCCGGATGTGCTGGAATTGCAGTATTTGGAAAACAGAGGAGCTGCCTTTGGAATGCTGCAGGATCAAAAAGTATTTTTTATTTTTATTGCCCTAATTATTCTGGTCGTTATTTCATGGGTTCTTTTTAAAACACCGGATAAGAAGAAATACCATTCACTGCATATACTTTTAGTACTGATTGCCTCCGGTGCAGTCGGAAACATGATCGACAGGCTCCGTTTTGATTATGTCGTGGATTTTATTTATTTTGTACTCATTAATTTCCCGATTTTTAATGTAGCGGACATCTATGTTACAGTTGCAACGGTAAGTCTGGTTGTGCTTCTTTTATTTGTGTATAAAGAAGAAGATTTGAATTTCTTAAGTTTTAACCAAAAGAAATATCGGGAGATCAAATGATGGAAACTGCAGATGTGTTCCGTTTTCAGATTGAACCGGAAATGGAAGAGAACCGCATTGACAAATGTATGAGCCTCTTACTGGATTCTTTATCCCGTTCTTATATCCAAAAACTCATCAAGGAAGGGAAAGTATCCGTAAACGGGAATCCGGTCAAAGCAAATTACAAAGTCCGCACCGATGATGAAATCATGTTTTTTCTTCCAAAGGCAGTGGAACCGGATATCCGGCCTGAAAATTTACCTTTAAATATTTTGTATGAGGATGATGATCTGCTCTTTGTCAACAAACCAAAAGATATGGTGGTTCATCCCGCCGCCGGACATTACAGCGGAACATTGGTAAATGCGGTCATGTATCACTGCGCCGGAAAACTTTCCGGCATTAATGGGGTAATGCGCCCAGGCATTGTACATCGGATTGACAAGGATACAACAGGTGTCCTTGTGATCTGTAAAAATGATACATCTCACAATCTGGTTGCTGCCCAGTTAAAGGAGCACTCCATTACCCGCAAATACCGTGCCATCTGCTTTGGAAATTTGAAAGAAGAGTCGGGGACTATCCATGCCTCCATTGGCCGGAGTCAAAATGACCGCAAAAAAATGGCCATTTGTGAAAGCGGCGGCAAAGATGCAATCACACACTATCGGGTATTAAAACAGTTAAATGGTTATTCTTATATTGAATGCGAACTGGAAACCGGACGAACACATCAGATCCGGGTGCATATGGCATCCATAGGACATCCTCTTCTTGGCGATACGGTCTATACTGCAAGAAAGCAGCCTTTTTCTTTGAACGGACAGACACTGCACGCCATGGTTCTTGGTCTGATTCATCCGACAACCGGAAAATATCTTGAAATAGAGGCACCACTGCCCGAATATTTCACGGATTTATTGAATAAGCTTTAGAAATGATAAAGCAGAAAGAATTTCAAAAATAGTTGTAATTCTTTTTGTTTTGTAGTAAAATCTATTTATCGCATTAAAGTGATAATATGTTCTATTGTTCGACAGCATATGACAAGATTTTTTTGCAGTTCAGTATGACATATCATCATATTATATTCATACAACGAGGTATTTTATGAATCTGGCTGATTATCTGGATAGACTTCTTTTGCGTTATTCTGGTACATTCACGATTTCCCAGCCATATGATATCCATGGCAAAAGTTACCCTGCATATGGATATTTTTTTTCGCAGGTTGAGAAATATGTACTGGTGCGGGAGGCAAATCTCTGGACGCAGAAGAGTTATGAACATATTCTTTTTTTAACAGAAGAGGAACTGACCTTAAAACATCTGGAAGAGTCGGACCGGCTGATTCGTGATTATATGGAACCCGAGTTTGTATTAAAAGGAGAAAAATACCCTGAAAAGGAGCATATGTACAGTTATCTGACAATTGCTTTCCTTTGTGAAAAAACTCCTTCCAAAGATGTTCTGCGTAAGTTGAAGCACTACTCATATGATAAAGGCTATCAGATGAATATGCGTGGCTTCTGTCAGGCAAGGTTTATTGCAGCTTCTATGGAAAACCAGACGGTTTATTCCAATTATGCCGGCAGAAAAATGAAGGAGTTATATTACTCCGTTTTCGATGATGTGAATGCCGGGAAACCCGGTTTATCACATAGACTCACATGAAATTTATAAAAATAGGAGGGATTAATTGTGAGCGCAATAGTACTTATTTTACTTGCTCTGGCTATTTTCGTAGTTGCATATCTTACATACGGAAAATACCTGGCAAAAACATGGGGCGTTGACCCTGCAAACACAACACCGGCTCATGAATTAGAAGACGGCGTTGATTACTGTCCTGCAAAAACTCCGGTTTTAATGGGACATCACTTTTCATCCATCGCTGGTGCAGGTCCGATCAATGGACCGATTCAGGCTGCATTCTTTGGATGGATTCCAGTATTCTTATGGATTGTAATCGGTGGTATTTTCTTCGGTGCAGTTCAGGATTTCGGTTCTGTATTCGTATCTATCCGTCATAAGGGTAAATCTCTTGGAGAGGTTATCGAGGAGAACATCGGTCATAAATGTAAGGTACTTTTCACCGTATTTGCATGGCTTGTTCTGATTCTTGTTGTTGCAGCATTCGCAGATATCGTTGCAAACAGCTTCACAGGAAATGCAGCAAACGGTTCAGTAGCAACAGCTTCTTTACTGTTCATTCCGCTGGCAATTGCTTTCGGCTTCTTTGTATACAGAAAGAATGCACCGATGACAGTTGCATCCGTAATCGGTGTAATCATGTTGGCTGCCTGCGTAGCAATCGGTCTGAACTTCCCGATCATCTTACCGAAGGGATTCTGGATTGGTTTTGTATTTGTTTATGTTATGATTGCATCTGTAACTCCGGTCTGGATTCTGTTACAGCCGCGTGACTACTTAAGCAGTTTCTTACTTTATTTTATGATGATTGCAGCAGTAGTAGGTATTGTTGGTTCTAATCCGACCATTCAGACACCGGCTTTTGCAGGCTTTACAGTAAATGGAAACTACCTGTTCCCGACCTTGTTCATCACAGTTGCATGTGGTGCTGTATCCGGTTTCCACTCCTTAATCGGTTCCGGTACAACCTCCAAGCAGCTTGACAACGAAAAAGACGCTTTAATGATCGGCTATGGTTCCATGTTAATCGAATGTGTACTGGCTGTTATTTCTTTAATTGCAGTCGGAGCCCTTTCCGCAGATGGTTCCCAGAAGGCCGTTCAGGAAATGCTTGGTCTGGAAGCAATTTCTCCTACCATTATCTTCGGTACAGCTATTTCTGGATTCTTTGCAAAAATGGGGCTTGGCGAGAGCGCTGTAAGTGCAACCTACACGATCATCTGTCTTGCAGTTTCCTGTTTCTGTCTGACCTCTTTGGATACAGCAACCAGACTTGGACGTTTCATGTTCCAGGAGCTGTTCGCCGGAAAAGGTGAAAAGAAAAATATTTTAAGCAATATGTATGTTGCAACCGTTATCACAGCATTATGTGGTTTTGTTCTTTGTCTTGCAGGCTACAGCAAGGTATGGCCACTGTTTGGTGCATGTAACCAGCTTGTATCTGTTCCTGCATTCCTGGCTCTGGCTGTATATCTTGCCAGAAAAGGAAAGAACAACAAGATGCTGTATTTCCCGATGATCTTCATGCTTTGTGCTACGTTGTCTTCTCTGGTTCTGAGCTTTAAGAACAATATTATGAAGCTGGTTGCTGGTGAAGGTAAAGTATTTGTAGAAGGACTTCAGTGTGTCATTATCGTTCCGATTGTGGTACTTGCTGTTATCCTTGTAATCGAAGGTGGTAAAGTACTGATCCAGGTTGAAAAGGAAAGAAAAGCAAAAGCATAAATAAAGTGCTTCACACATTCAAACCCTGTAGGACAATAACATTTCTACAGGGTTTTTGTGTGATTAAAATTGAATTTTATAATAAAATCAGTTATAATATATTCATTAATAAGAAATAGAGACAATCGACAGATAATTTTATGTAGAGTTTCTAGAAAGAGTAGGTGCTTATTATGAATACTGTGATTACTATCGGACGTCAGTTTGGTTCTGCCGGTCGCGAAATCGGCGAGAAAGTGGCAGAATACTTTGGAATTAAATGCTATGATAAAGAATTATTGACAAGAGCTGCAAAAGAGAGCGGGTTCTGTGAAGAAATGATCCAGAATCATGATGAAAGACCGACCAATTCGTTCCTTTATAATCTGGTCATGGATACCTATTCTTTTGGTTATAATGCATCTTCCTTCATGGATATGCCAATCAGCCATAAAGTTTTTCTTGCACAGTTTGATACCATCAAGAAAATTGCCAGTGAAGGTCCCTGTGTGATCGTTGGTCGTTGTGCTGATTATGCACTAAGTGATTATAAAAACAGCATACATCTTTTTATCTATGGCAATGAGGATGCAAAGGTAGCGCGTATCATGCAAAAATATGATCTGACTGCATCCAAAGCAAAAGATATGATCGTAAAAAAAGATAAACAGCGTCAAAGCTATTACAACTATTATTCTTCTAAAAAATGGGGACGTGCGGACAGCTATGACCTGTGTATCAACAGCAGCGTACTGGGGATTGATGGAACCGTTAAATTGATTATCCAGTACATTGAAGATTTCGAAGCCAAAAATGATATTTAAATAGTTTTTATGTAAATTTTATGTAAAAAAGAAAAAAACGGGATTCTCTGACAGCAGGGACCCCCGTTTTTCTTTTCTATTTATATATATTATATATAGTTTCTGTGCTTAGTCTGCATGCGTTTCATTCTGAAGCATTCTGACCGTTTTCCACACATCCATATTATTTTGAATTGCTGTAAACATTCTTTCCTTCACACCAGGATTTTCCTGAATCAACTGCTTTAGAAGCTTATGCACATATTCCCGTTTGGTATTTCCATCTGCGGGGCAGGGACTTTTTACCACAGGAACCTGATTCTGCTTTACAAAGCCTATCACATCCATTTCATTCATATACAAAAGAGGGCGGATTACCGTTAATTCCATCCGATCCAGATAGGTCACCGGTGAAAAGGTATGAAAACGTCCCTCATAGATCAACGACAACAGCATAGTTTCCACCACATCATCCTTATGATGTGCATATGCAACCTTATTGCATCCCTGCTCCTTTATTGCCTGATTCAGAGCGCCTTTCCGCATTTTCGCACAAAGAGAACATGGATTACTTTCTTTTCTGTCTTCAAAAACAATCTGTGCAATATCTGTTTTTATGATCGTATATGGAATCTTCAGTTCCTCACAAAGTGCTATGATTTTCTCAAGATTCAGATTATCAAATCCAAGATCCACCGTTACCGCATGAATCTCAAACCTCTTGGGATAAAACCTTTTCAGACCATGTAACGCATAGAGCAGTGTCAGACTATCTTTCCCCCCGGAAATACCGACTGCGATTTTATCCCCTTCCTGAATCATTTGATAATCATCAATCGCCTTTCTGGTTACACTCAAAACCTGCTGTAAACGCATTGCCTTTTCCTCCCGGTCACTTTTTTTCTAAAAATATCAAAAACTATTTATCTATCATAACATAAACAACTGAAATATGATATAATGAGCACAAAAGAAAATCAAGCAAGGAGCCTTTTCGTAAGATGAAATATCGTGGAGACAAAAAATATCTATATTGGGGCATAACAGCCTTTCTTATCTTTGCAGCCTGCGTCTGCTTTTATTATCTGGTATTCCATGCACAGAGTCTAAAAGAAGGTATCAATCATCTGATTTCCATTTCTATGCCGATTATAGATGGTCTGATCCTTTCCTATCTGATGACCCCCATTTTAAATGGAATCGAAAAAAAGATGATATATCCAATCTGTTATAAACTGAATATCCGAACTGATACACAACGCAGCCGTAAGTGGATTCGTGGTATTTCCATTGTATTAACACTTTTATTGGTATGGTTTCTGTTATATGAGTTCTTTTCCATGGTTATACCGCAATTGATCCTCAGCATTCAAAGCATTATACTGCAGTTTCCTGTTTATGTGACCCAGATTTCCAACTGGGTAGAGAAACTCCTGGCAGACAATCCTGTAGCAGAAGAATTTGTGTTGGATATGTTTAATAAATATTCCGGTGAACTGGAAAGCTGGCTCAATACAAGACTGCTTCCACAAATCAATTCCATTTTAAAGGTCGTATCACTAAGCCTTATAGGATTCATCAAAGCATTATTTAATCTGATTATCGGACTCATTATTTCTATTTATGTAATGGGAAGTAAGGAAACTTTTGCCGGACAGGGCAAAAAGATTTTATATGCCTTTTTTGAAACAAAGACCGCCAATATCATTATTCATGATTTCCGTTTTACACACAGAGCCTTCAGCGGCTTTATCAGCGGAAAAATTCTGGACTCTATCATTATCGGTATTCTTTGTTTTATTGGCACTACACTGATTGGAACTCCTTATCCGGTGCTGATCAGCGTTATTATTGCAGTAACGAATATTATTCCTTTCTTCGGTCCCTATTTTGGCGCCATTCCAAGCGCTTTATTAATCCTGATGATCGACCCGATCCAATGCTTATATTTTGTGATTTTTATTCTCATATTACAGCAGTTTGACGGAAACATTCTGGGACCTAAGATTTTAGGCAATTCCACAGGTCTTTCCAGTTTCTGGGTCATTTTTGCGATTACCATTTTCGGAGGTCTGTATGGAGTATTTGGAATGATTATCGGTGTCCCTGCATTTGCGGTATTGTATGCCGGAATTCGTACCTTTATTAACCGCATGCTGAAGCGGAAGAATCTGCCGATCCAGACAAAACAGTATATGAATGTAGGTTTGATTCGTAATAAGGAATTTATCGCTTATAAGCCGATTTCCAAACGCAGACGTAAGGAGAGTACCAGAAAACAAAATATTGATAAAATTGCTTCTTCATCCGAATCGGATAACGAACAGACGGGCGAGAATCCGGATTCCGGAATGCAGGATAATGAAGATTTTATTTTAGATGATGATGATTGTTAAGGAATAACATTTGTTAAATAATTAACATATGAACATTCAAGAGGAAAGTGAAGATGCGTTTTGTTATACAAAGAGTCCAACAAGCTGATGTTTCCATTAATGGGCAGATTGTTGGAGCAATCAGAAAAGGTTTTATGGTATTAGTCGGTATCTGCGATACCGATACAAAGGAAATCGCAGATAACATGTTAAAAAAAATGCTGAACCTCAGGATATTTCAAGATGAAAATGGTAAAACAAATCTGGCACTAAAGGATGTAGACGGTCAGTTATTGATTGTTTCACAATTTACTTTATATGCAGACTGTCGAAAAGGAAATCGACCATCCTTTATCAAAGCCGGTGCGCCGGAGCATGCAAAAGAAATATATGAATATATTCTTAAGCAATGTATAGAAAGTGGCTATACCGTAAAACATGGCGAATTTGGTGCAGATATGAAAGTCAGTCTGATTAATGACGGTCCATTTACCGTCTTATTGGATTCAGATGAAATCTGCCGCTAACTATTCGTTAAACTCGTCTTTTGCGAATAGTTCATTTTCTTATGATTACTACTGATAAAGGCTTTGATACCTTTATAACCTACATTATCTTGAAGGAATTTTTACATGGAAACCAATTATCACGATCAACAGAACAAAGAAAATATAAAAAAACTGCGGGAGGTTTTGGACACACTGCCCGGATTCTGCAAACAGTATTTTCGAGGTACCAGCAATATAACGGCATCCAGAACAAGACTGGCATATGCCTACGATATACGATTATTTTTTGAATTTCTACATGAAACGAATCCCGCTTGTGCCAAAATGGAGATTGTAGATTTTCCTGTTTCCATATTGGATGCTGTAAAACGGGAAGATATTGAAGAGTATCTGGAATATCTATCCCTTTATGAACGGGACGGACAGGAAGTGACCAATGATGAGCGCGGCAAATCCCGTAAGCTCTCATCTCTTCGAAGTTTTTATAATTACTTTTTCCGCAATGAACTGATCCATACAAATCCGCCTTCTCTTGTCCCCATGCCCAAGCTACATGAAAAGGAAATTGTACGTCTTTCTCCCAATGAAGTTGCTATTCTTTTAGACGAGGTTGAAAATGGGGGCAAACTGACGTCAAATCAGAAACGTTTTCATGAAAAGACAAAAATCAGGGATGTCGCATTGCTTACTCTTCTGCTTGGTACCGGAATCCGTGTGTCAGAGTGTGTAGGCTTGAACATCAAGGATATAGACTTCGATAATATGGCTGTTAAGGTGCGCCGTAAGGGCGGCTATGAGGATGTCGTTTTTTTTGGCGAAGAGGTGGAAGAAGCTATGATGACATATCTTAAACAGCGTGAACATATTCTTCCACTCTCCGGTCATGAGGATGCACTCTTTCTCTCCCTCCAGAACCGACGTATTACCGTACGTGCTGTAGAGAACTTAGTCAAGAAGTATGCTTCCCTCGTTACGAATATGAAGAAAATTACACCGCATAAACTTCGAAGCACCTACGGTACAACACTCTATCAGGAAACTGGAGATATTTACCTGGTAGCAGATGTTTTAGGTCATAAAGACGTCAATACGACCAGAAAGCACTATGCAGCCATGAAAGAAGAAAACAAACGTAAGGCCGCAAAGACTGTAAAGCTACGTGAAAAACTTTGAATTAATTAATGGACAGGGAAAAAGGAACCAAAATGCCTCTAAAAGCATACAGGTTCCTTTTCCGGAGTTTAAATAGGTTGGAGTTTTTTATATATGTAATCTCATTATTCCTTTGCAACATAAGACCGGGGTATTGCCTTAATGTATAAACTGCGTAGAATAATAAGGGATTACCAAATGTTGCCCTGCAATGAGGTTATCATCTGACATGCCGTTCATCTGCATGACTTCCTTCACATAATCCTGCTTTGTCTCATATTGATCTCCCATATGTTCTTCAGCAAGAGACCACAATGTATCTCCTCTTTCCACAACAATACTGGAATAATATTTATAATAGACCGGCTCATCCATATCTTTTGCATTGGAAAATATGCCATTTACAGAAAAAGCAAGCGTTATGGCAAAGCAGGCTGTCAGAATAGTCAATAAAAAGTTCTTCTGCATTTCTCTTTTTCTGCGCATCTTATTATTGCGTATACGAAGTTCACTGATCCGGTCTCTTTCCGATAACTCAGTTCGATTTCTCACCATTGTCACACTCATAATGCTTCCTCCTCTGTAATACGAACAGATGTTGCGAACAGTTGTTCTTTATGCTCGTATTATATCGAACGTGTATTCTGATGTCAATACTTTTTTGTAAAATCTCGAACAAATATTTGGAATATATGTTTGCTTTTTCCAATATCCTATGCTATCATATTATCAGAGAACTCTATCGAAAGGGGATATACATTTATGGCATACGGTAAGATTACTGCAAAGCAGTCCGAAATTTTAGAATATATAAAAGAAGAAATTTTAAAACGTGGTTATCCGCCTGCCGTACGTGAAATCTGTGAAGCAGTCCATTTAAAATCTACATCTTCTGTTCATTCACACTTGGAAACTCTGGAAAAAAACGGTTATATCCGTCGTGATCCTACGAAACCTCGTGCGATTGAAATCTGTGATGACAGCTTTCAGGTTGTTCGTACGGAAACAACCAGTATTCCTGTGATTGGAACCGTTGCTGCGGGCTCTCCTATTTTTGCTGAGGAAAATATTGAAAGCTATTTTCCGATTCCGGCAGAAATGGTTCCCAAAGGAGAACCTTCTTTTATCTTGAAAGTAAAAGGCGATTCCATGATCAATGTGGGGATTTTCAACGGTGACCAGATTTTTGTTCAATCCTGTAATACAGCTCGAAACGGAGACACTGTAGTAGCTCTTATAGATGATTCCGCCACGGTAAAAACCTTTTATAAGGAAGATGGACATATCCGCCTTCAGCCCGAAAATGATACGATGGATCCCATTATCGTAGATGATTGTCAAATTCTTGGCAAGGTATACGGTATCTTTCGTCTCTACCGGTAATATTTATACGGATAAGGATACAAAAATCCCTGAAAGCATCATCCGTCATACAGCCTGACTGTTTATGCCTCTCTACTTTCAGGGATTTTTTACTTTATACCATTTTTACTTGTTTTCCTATCATCTCTATGCTTCTGTCCATTCGGAAATATCTATCTTCTTTCCGTCACGCCAGATTCGTTCCAGATCATAGAACAGACGATTATCCCGGTCAAATACATGCACGATAATATCCCCATAATCCATTAATACCCAATTGGCGCTGTCATACCCCTCTATCTGCTTCAATATGCAGCCATTTCTTCCAAGCTTCTCTTCTACGTTATCGATCATAGCCTGAATCTGACTGCGGTTGCTTCCATTTGCAATAATAAAGTAATCTGCCAGAACGGATACCCCACTGATATCAATCAGACTGATATCCTCCGCCTTTTTATCCTCAAGTGCTGCAATAGCAAGCTTTGCCATTTCTTTTGATTCCATCATACTTTCTGCGCCTCCTTTTTATAGTATTCATATGTCTTCTGTGTCATCGGGTCGATTTCACCATCCACGGTATTTAAATAGAAAAGCGTATCTTCCAAAATTTTTAGCAAGGCTGCATCCAGATCCTGAAATGCCAGTTTTCGAATCACAGAAAGGTTAGGAGCCTGCTTTCGGTTAGGCTCAATATAATCCGCAATATATACGATTTTCTCAAGCTCTGACATTCCCGGCCTTCCGGTCGTATGATTTAAAATTGCATTGATTATTTCTTTATCCCTTATTCCATATTTTTCCATCGCCAAAAAACTTCCCACCTTGGCGTGTAGAAGAAACGGATTCTGATATTCAATCTCACTGATGCTGATATTATGCTTCTTACAGATATTTATTTTTTTGGAATTATCCATACACTTTGCACAATCATGCAAAAGTCCTGCAAGTTCTGCCTGCTTGGCATTACTTCCATAACACATAGCCAGTGCGGCTGCCGTATAGGCAACCCCCAGTGTATGTTCATAGCGTTTCTCATCCAGCGTCTTTTCCATTGCTTTTCGAATTTTTCCGATATCCTTTGCCTTCATCTAAGTACCACCTTACTGCTTATATAGCTGTTTTTCTTCCATAAATTTCTGTACTTTTTCAGGTACAAGGTAACGTATACTCTTTTTTTCCCTGCATCTGCTGCGAATATCCGTAGAGGAAATGTCTACCCTCTCTGTATGAAGTAAAAGTATTTCTGCCTGAAATCTGCATTTTAATTCTTCTGCTTTTGCCAGACAGGCATCGTAGTCCATTCCTTCCCGTACCGCTGCTCCTATTTTGCACTCTGCAAAAATTTTCTCAGGATTTCTCCAATTTTCCATCTGAAACAACGAATCTGCCCCTACCAGAAAAACAAACTCACAGCCCGTATAAATCTTTTTCAAATTCTGAATGGTTTCCCATGTATAGGTATTCCCCTTCTTTCGAATTTCTATATCCGATACGGAAAAGAAAGGGTTATCCTCAACTGCAAGCTCTACCATCTGAAATCTAATATCCGCAGACAGAATATGTGCCTGGTCTTTCATATAGGATACTCCGCTTGGAATAAACATAACCTGATCCAGCTTCAGTTCCTCCCTTGCATGCTCTGCAAGCAGCAGATGCCCATTATGAACCGGATTAAAGGTGCCTCCCATAATTCCGATGCTCCTGCACTCTTCCACGTTTTTTTCCTTCCTCTCTGCATCGTATTTATAAACAAATTTATAACGGAAGCATGATTTTTTTGTGGTCTTTACTTTCCTTATATAATACAATTTTCTTGCCAATTACATGCACTACCTGGGAATGCGTCCGCTCTGCTAAAACTGTTGCAATTGCTTTCGGATCATCCAGACAGTTTTTCAATACAGCAATTTTGATCAGTTCACGGGTATTAAAAGCTTCCATGACTGCTTCTGTAACCTCCGGAGTCAGACTGGCTTTCCCGATCTGAAAGATCGGCTCCAGATTGCTGGCAAGACTTTTTAAATAAGCACGCTGTTTACTTGTCATCGTTTTATCCTTTCTATTCCACCACTATTTATAATAATCAAATGATAAACCATACATGCGGACCGTATCACCTTCTTCGATACCAAGTTCTTCCAACTGTTCCAAAATACCGTTATCCTTCATAAAGTTCTGGAAGAAACGGAATCCCTTCTCTGATTCCAGATTGGTATAGCCTAACATCTTTTCAATTCTTGGACCTTCTACAACATATTCATCATTCTCTTCGTCATATTCCACGGTAAACGGCTCATCTGTGGTGCTCTTTTCAATTTCAGGGAAATATTCCTGTTCAAATACAACCGGTGCATCATCCAGATTATCCAACATGCCGCTTACGTGATAAAGAAGTTCTTTTACACCCTGTCCACTGACCGCCGAGATTCCAAAAACCGTAATCCCCTTTGGTTCGAATTCTGCACGTATACGTTCTACCGGATCATCCTCCGTATACACGGCGTCAATCTTATTGGCCGCAATGACCTGCGGTCTCCCTGCAATTTCCGGATTATATGCCTGAAGCTCCTTGTGAATGGCATAAATATCCTCAATCGGATCTCTGCCCTCGGTTGAAGCCGCATCTACAATATGAATAATACATTTGGTACGCTCAATGTGACGTAAAAACTCATGTCCAAGACCAACACCCTCGGATGCACCTTCAATGAGTCCCGGAATATCTGCAATGACAAATCCTTTTGCTCCATCCAGATCCACTACACCAAGATTCGGATTCAGCGTTGTAAAATGATAATTTGCAATCTTTGGTCTGGCATTGGTCACACGTGATAAAAAGGTGGACTTACCTACATTTGGGAATCCAACTAGTCCCACATCTGCAATCACCTTCAATTCCAGTGCAAGCTCCAGTTCCTGTGCCGGTTGTCCCGGCTGTGCATACTTAGGTGCCTGCATCGTACTGGTTGCATAGTGCTGATTACCGTTTCCGCCCTTTCCGCCACGTAAAAGAAGCTGTCTCTTATTATCTCCAGACATATCTGCAATCACCTTTCCGCTCTCAGCTTCCTTGATCACAGTACCGGCGGGAACTTTAATAATAATATCTTCTCCATCTTTCCCACGGCAGTTTCGCTTGCCGCCCTCCTGTCCGTCACCCGCCTTGTATTTTCGAATATGCCTGAAATCCGTCAGCGTATTGAGACCCTCGTCCACTTCAAAAATGACATCGCCCCCATGACCACCATCACCGCCATCCGGTCCGCCGTTCGGAACATATTTTTCACGCCGGAAGGAAACATGTCCGTCTCCTCCTTTACCGCTTCTTACATAAATTTTAGCTCTATCTGCAAACATAAACTGTTACCTTTCAAATTCAAAAAGGACTTCAAACAAAAAGATGTTTGAAGTCCGATTTCAGTCGTACTATTTCTCTACTGGATATACGGAAGCCTGTTTCTTATCTCTTCCTTTTCTTTCGAATCTCAGCACACCGTCAACTAACGCGAATAATGTATCATCACCGCCACGTCCTACGTTTATACCAGGATGAATCTTAGTTCCACGCTGTCTGTATAAGATGTTTCCAGCCTTTACGAACTGACCGTCAGCTCTTTTCGCACCTAATCTCTTGGACTCGGAATCTCTACCGTTCTTGGTAGAACCAACACCTTTTTTATGAGCGAAAAATTGAAGGTTTAACTTTAACATGGTATTACACCTCCTCGAATTTAAGTTCAATGTACTTTCTGCCATAGGTATTCTGAATATCCTTCAGACCCAATAGCATGGTATCCATCAAAAGAATACCTTTTTCATGAATACCCTCTGGGAATCTGCAGTCCAACAGACCTGCATCCTTATTCTGAACTACATTCAGCTTTTCTCCGGCAATTTCTTCCAGAGCATTCACTGTTGTAAATACCAGAATGGAAACGGCTGCACAGACAATATCCTTTCCCTGTTTTGCATATCCGGCATGCCCGATACTCGTAAACCCCTGATAAGCTCCGTTACGTTCCTTGCGCACTAAAATGGATATGCCTGTTTTCCTTACAAAAGGATCAGACCTAAACATAATGAAAACCTTACATATTAAGCATTAATTTTGTCAATCTTTACCTGGGTGTATGCTTGTCTATGACCATTTTTCTTGTGGTATCCGGTCTTTCTCTTATACTTGTAAACGATAACCTTTTTGCCTCTTCCCTGATCCATAACAGTAGCAGATACACTTGCATTTGCTACATCAGCACCAACCTTCATTCCGTTATCACTTACTGCAAGAACCTGGTCAAATGTAACAGTTGCTCCTGTCTCGACATCAAGCTTTTCTACCTTGATCACGTCGCCTTCAGAAACCTTGTACTGTTTTCCACCTGTTGCAATAATTGCGTACATAGGGCACCTCCTATTAATTTACTCGCTAGCTGTGGTGATGCAATTTCTGAATGATACATTACATCGCATACTTTTACCTTGCTATGCGGCATACTGGTATATATTAACATCCCATTTCTGAAAAGTCAATACTTTTTCTTCAAAATATTGGTGCCAAAATTGTCCATTCCTGCAACATACATTTAATAATTAAATCTTAATATAAAAATCAATCCTGTATGTCATTCGGATGAAAAAACAGCCAGTCAGCACATTCGACGATCGCCATGCAGACCGCAATAAAAAGAACTTCCCAGCCCGCATCCTCTACTCTGGATTCCATACCAAAATAAAACAGAAAGAAAAGCAAAAACGGAATCCCCCACTTCCATAAATGTCGGTACAGTCTCCTTTTCCTTTGTGGAATGTGCGCCGGCTCCACTTGCTCCGGATTTTTTAATGTACAGGTGATAACGGCACCATAGCGTGAAAAATGTCGTTCCGCTTCATATTCTACACCATCCAGAGTAAATTCCGGATACATGCCTTCCTTCGTAACGACCAGATTCAAATTATTTTGATTACCATATTGAAACAGAGCATCCAGAAATTCCCGCGAATTCAGTACCATCGTATCGGGCATAAAGCTGAAGGATTTTTCCTCTTCTGCACGCACAACTTGCATAAAATCCTGCAAAAAGTTACCAAATCTTCCTCCTTCCTGCTCCTTTTTCTCAATTTCTGCAAGAGTACTGTCCACATTTAAGGTTTCCAGTTCTTCATTTTCTAACAGGGCACAGAAAGAAAGAATGGCATCCATCTGTTCTTTTTCCTCTTTGATTCTGCATTGCTGTTCTTTCAATGCTTCTTTTAAGGAAAGCTGACCCTTCAAAATTAACTGAATCTTTTCAATCGGAAACTTTAATTTACGCAATATTTTTATGACCTTCAGCGTCCGAATATCCTCCATGGAATATTTTCGGTAATCATTTTCCACATTCCGTTTTGGATGAAGTAACCCCTGCTTTTCATAAAAACGGATATTCTGTTTGCTGATACCGGTCATCTCTTCTACCAGTTTAATGTTCATAACATTCTCCTCTATTCCGTCATTGAATTTACTGAGCTGATTTTAAAGGGTATACTTAATATAATGTCAACTACTTTTTTATAAAATTAAATTTAATATCCAAATTTTCCATTTAAAGATTCATCTTCATCTACCCAGGATTGCACCTCGATCACACGATATTGATTCTTATCATCCCGTATATAAACTCTTTCAATTCCGGCATTAATTATAACACGTTTACACATGGAGCAACTGTTTGTGTGCTCTACATATTCTCCCGTTCGTGCATCTACACCGGCAAGATACAGACTGGCACCCAGCATTTCATTCCGCGGGGCACAGATAATGGCATTCATCTCCGCATGCACACTGCGGCACAATTCATATCGTTCACCACGTGGTATTTTCATTTCTTCCCGGATGCAGCGTCCGATATCCGAGCAGTTTTTCCTGCCTCTCGGTGCACCCACATAGCCCGTGGAAATAACCTCATCGTTTTTTACGATCACAGCTCCATAATGCTTTCTAAGACAGGTACTTCTCTGTGCTACAACCTCTGCAAGATCCAGATAATAATTTACTTTATCCCTGCGTTCCATAGTCCTTCCTCCTTTTTATGTTACTCTGCCCTCCGGCTTTCATGCTCTATCATATCTTCTGCAGACCAAACTACGATCCGGCAAATTTTCGAAGCAGAGGAATTCCCCGCATTTCCTCTTTTGAGAAACACCTCGTTCCTAAAATCACAGCTCCATATACAAAAACACCCAGACCTCCGGCACAGACTAACGATACCATATTGCAGGCGGCTTCCATCCCCTCAAACATACTAAAGATCAACTGCACCAGATAGTTTGTCAGAAAAATAACAACTCCCATCAATACAGAAGCGAAAAACGGCAGAAAAAAGGTTCTTTTCATTTCCCAGCGATATCCCATTTTTTTATGCACGGAAATGCAGTTTAACAGACTGACAAGCGTCGGAAAGCTCACATTTCCGATAATCAGAGCGTAGACTCCTAATTCCGTATATTTTAAAAGTACATAGACCACAGCAATATGGATTGTAAGAGAAACCGCTGAATGGATCACCGGAATCCTCATATAGTTGCCACCCTGCAAAACAGCACCGGTTATCGTAGATAACGCATAGAAAATAACCGCTGTGGATCCTGTCAGCAATAGGTTTACCGCTACATCTCTATAGGTCACCAGACTCGGAAACAACAATGTGATGATGGGTCTGGAAAGCAATGCAAGCCCTACTGCAGAAGGAAAGGCGATCGCCATATTCATTTTGACTACGACCCGGATCTTATCATTTCTTTCCTTTCGTCTCCCCTGTACCCCGGAAGCCACAATACTTGGAATGGTGGATGCCGCCATAGCAGAAGCCACTGCCACAGGAAGATTGATCAAAAGATTATATTGCGTATTAAAAACCCCCTGAAGGGAGCTGATCACCTGATCGGCTATCTGATGTTCTGCCATCAGATTCCCAAACAGGAAATCATCAATTGTATAACCGATCTGATAGATCGTCTGACTTAAAATAACCGGAAAAATAGTAAGCAAAAGTGTTCCATAAAGCCTTGTATGGGATTCATTTTCGGATCGATCCCTGGCATTTTGTTTCCGCACAGTCGGCAGATATGCAATAAAAACGAATACAACAAACAAAAGTGCCGTCACTGCTCCTGCCAATGTACCAACTGTGCCACCCGCTGCACCATAAGCTGCTTCATCCGTGCTGTTTTTATAGATTCTGATAAACTGCCACGCAGCAAAGACACTGACAATGGCATTGACAATCTGCTCAAATATCTGAGAGAATGCCGTCGGCATCATGGTTCCCTTTCCCTGGAAATAACCTCGGAATACGCCCAAAAGTGCCACAACAAAGGTTGTCGGCGCCAAAACCTTAAGCGGCTTGGCAAGACCTTCTCTGGCATACAAAGTTTCCAGCGCATCCGCCCCAAAGAAAAGAATCAGACAGGCTGTCATACCTGCCACAAGTGCAAAAAGCAGCGCATCCTGAAAAATGCGCCAGGCATTTTTATATTCCTTCTTTGCCAGCCTTGCAGATACCAGCTTGGATACCGCAAGCGGTAAACTGTAAGAGGATAAGGTCAGTGCTATATTATAGATACCAAAAGCCACCGAATAGATACCGTTTCCCTGCTCACCGAGCAAATTTGACATCGGGACACGATAAATAAAACCAATGAGCTTGGTTATGATTCCTGCCAGTGCAAGGATACTCCCCTGCATCAGAAAACTATTTTTCTTTTTTGAACTTACATTCTGATTCATACTATCCCAACCGTATCTTTCCGTTCAGACGGATTACTGATTTACAAAAAAATAGGCTATAATCTGTGACCTGGAAGAAAACTCTTCGGTCTTAAGCAGCTCTTTCACTTCTTCCCTGCAATAAAGCTTTGCTGTAATTTCCTCATTACTTGAGGTATGATCCTCGATCTCACCTTCTGCCTCGACAAAAGCAATGTATGTTTTCGTATCTGAAATTCCAACCGCTGAATAAGAAGGGGGTAGAATATCCCGGATTCTTTTGACACGCAGCCCTGTCTCCTCATACAGTTCCCGTTTAATACATTCCTCAATCGTCTCATTTTCTTCCAGCATTCCGGCACAAAGGTTAAAAATGGACTTGTTAATACTCATCCTGAATTCCCGAAGAAGTAACAGCTTTTCCCCCATCATAGCAACAATGGAAACACCGCTTGCCCTTCTGCCTATGTCCTCCTGAGACTTCAGTTCCTTTCGGCTGACAATTTCATAACATTTTTCCCTGCCCTCTTTGTTGCGATAGAAAAGTTCATAGTTTTTCAGATATTTTCCATCCTTAACCTTTTCCATTCCCAGAAATTCCATAGTTTCCTCCATTTATAAAATTACAGAAGCTGTTCAGCCAGACTTTTACTGACCTTCTTTCTGGTAATTTCTACCAGTCCAAGTGCAGTCATATCCACCACATTGGTCTGAACAGAATCCTGCTTCAGCAATGCCTGAAGATAGCCCATAAGCTCGCTGCAATGCTTCTCGCTCTTCATATTAATAAAATCCACGACAATAATTCCGGATAAGTTTCTTAATATAAGCTGCCTTGCAATTTCTTTGCAGGCTTCTTTATTAATTTGAAAAAAAGTGTCCTCTACTGCTTTCTTTCCCATAAATTTTCCGGTATTCACATCTATGACCGTCATCGCCTCTGTCGGTTCTATCACAAGATAGGCACCGGAATTAAGCCATACATTTTTTGTGAATGCCTCGTTTAATCTTCCTTCCAATCCATATAGCTTGGAAAGAGAAAGGGAAGGATCCTCATAATATTCCAGTTCCGGTACGTTCTCCGGAAATTCAGACCGGACATACTCCTTTAATTTTGCATAAACAGAAGCATCATCCGTAACAATTTTGCGGTATTCTTCCCGATACGTATCCCGAAGCGCCGTCAGCCAAATAGGTTCTTCTGCTCTCAGTCTGCTAAAGCAGGTCCTCGTGGCAGCATATTCCAAAAGCTTTTCTGCCCGTTCTTTTAAAGTGAGTATTTCCTGCTCCAGTAAAAAAAAGTCTTCCAGCGACCCGGCATTGGTACGCACAATCAGACCAAATGGGAAATTTTTAAATCGTTCCTTAATAAATTTCTCCAAAGAATTTCTTTTTTCTGCTGTCAGCTTTCCCGAAAAACCTATCTGCTTTTTCCCGGTAGTTACAACTGCATATTTTCCGGTAAAGGACAGGTTCGTATCTCCCGCCGCTTCCTTGGTTTTCATTGCCTCACGAACGATCTGAAGAACAATTTCATCTCCTGCCAGAACACGTCCGTCATAGACCCGATTAGTCAATATCGGTTCCCGAATCTTATCAAGGGGTAAAAAACAAAGTGTTCCGTCTCCGATATCCACAAATGCAGCATGAATATTTTTTACGATATTTTTTACTTTGCCGATATATATATCCCCAACCCGTATTGCATCAGGGTCTTCCGCCTGTACTTTACACAACTTTCCATCCTGCATCAGCAGGGACAATCTTTTTCCCTTCCAGTTGGTAATAATCAGCCTCGCATCTTTATTGTTCGTTTCCATATCCGTAAAAATCCTTTAAAAAGCTTCTCCGAACGCATCCAGCGGAACAAACTGATGTATATCTTCTGTTCCGCGATCACCATACGTATCCTCTCTGGTAATCAGAAGTGCCGCCTTCTGCAGCTCCTCCTGCCCATTTTCTTTACAGAATGCTTCCATTACAAGTCCCGGCTTTATATTTCCGGCGCTGCTGGCATCTACAAGCATTTCAATCGAAGACTGTCCATCCGTTTCTTTCAAAAATAGTTCATAGATACCCGGCTTCAAATCCAGTTCTTTTGTACTTTTCTTTGTCTGCTTAATGACCGGTATAGTCAACTGATTATAGAATTCGCTTAATTGACCTTTCCAGTCAAATTCCGGTTCATAGCCTTTACGAAAGACAACGGTATACCTTGCCGCCGCCACACTCGCCATAGCATTTCCGGCATCTTCCGAAAGGGCACACACGTTGACAATATCAATGCCTTCTACCATAACATGATTCAAAGCAGCTTTCATTTCTTCTGCATTCATATGCAAAGGTTCTCTACATACAATATCCAGATATTCTCCGTTGCTCAAAAGCCCTACGCCAAGCGGCGCTGCAAAAGACATAATCTGATGCGGACTAAAGCCCTCGGAATATGCAATCGGAATCTCTGCCCGTCTGATCGCCTTTTGAAAATAACGCATGATATCTAAATGCCCGATAAATTTCATGGAACCATATTTTCGAAACTTAATTCTTATTTTCATAACATACACCGCCTCCGAAACGATTGGCTCCGCAGCCCTGACACTGCATACGGCAGTTTGGAGACACCGTTTCCTCTTTTGATTTTAGCCATTCCCGCTTCAAAAATTCTTTGGTTACACCGCAGTCTAAGAAATCCCAAGGGAAAATCTCATCCAAAGACCGCTCTCTTGTCGTATAGAAAGCGATATCCAATCCACATTCTTCAAATGCCGCAAGCCATGCTTCATTGTTGAAATACTCACCCCAGGCATCGAAAATGCAGCCTTTTTTGTAGACTCTTAATAACACTTCTGACAGCCTTCTGTCACCTCTTGCCAGTACACCCTCCAGAACGCTTGCGTCCGCCTCATGCCAGTTATATTTGATGCTCTTCTGATTCAACTGTGCCAGAACAGACTGCTTGGTCAGATAGGCTTTATCCAGAAATTCCTGTTTGGTATTCTGGCTTGCCCATTGAAACGGTGTAAACGGTTTCGGAATAAAGAAGGAAGTGCTGGCTACAATCTGACATCTTCCATTTCGTTTTTCCTTTGGTACTGTTTCATAATAAACAGCTGCAATCTTATTGGAAAGCTCTGCAATGCCTCGAATATCCTCTTCTGTTTCCCCCGGCAGTCCAAGCATAAAATAAAGCTTGACCTTATTCCATCCGCCCCGGAAGGCCTCTTCTGCACCCCTTAAAATAACTTCCTCCGTCAATCCTTTGTTAATCACATTCCGCATTCTCTGACTTCCCGCTTCCGGTGCAAAAGTCAGACTGCTCTTCTTTACATCCTGCACCTTGCTCATCACATCAAGGGAAAAGGCATCAATGCGCAGGGAAGGAAGTGAAATATTAACGGTTCGCTCCTTACATTCCTCAATTAAAAAGCTGACCAGCTCTTCTAATGCCGAATAATCACTAGAGCTTAAGGAACTCAAAGAGATTTCCTCATGCCCGGTATTTTTCAGCATTTCCACAGCATATCTTTTCAATACCTCCACGTTACGTTCCCGTACCGGTCTATAGAGCTGTCCTGCCTGACAGAACCGGCAACCGCGGATACAACCACGCTGGATTTCTAAAACGACTCTGTCCTGCGTCACCTTTATAAACGGAACCACCGGCTTTAACGGATAACAGGCATCTGAAACATCCATAACGATTTCCTTTCGGATTGTGGTCGGCAGTCCGTCTTCTGTTGGTCCAAAAGAGGCAATCGTTCCATCCTCATGATAAGTCGCTTCATAAAAACCAGGAGCATAAATTCCAGACAACTTTCCGGCTTCTAACAAAAACTCCCTTCGGCTTGTCCCAAGCTCCTTGTGCTTTTCATATAAATCCAGTAAAGTTCTGTACTGTGTTTCACCTTCTCCGATATAAAACAGATCAAAAAACTCCGCAATCGGCTCCGGATTGTAGGTACAGGGACCACCGCCAATCACAATCGGATCTTCCTCGCCCCGCTCCGCTGCTTTTAACGGTATGCCTGACAAGTCCAATATCTGCAGAATATTGGTATAACACATTTCATACTGTATGGTAATGCCCAGAAAATCAAAATTTTTGACCGGATCCTGAGATTCCAGTGCAAACAAGGGAATTCCTTCCTTCCGCATAATGGCATCCAGATCGGTCCACGGTGAATAAACACGCTCACACCAGACATCTTCCCACTGATTCAGCATATCATATAAAATCTGAATTCCCAGATGGGACATGCCTATTTCATAGACATCCGGGAAGCACATACAAAAACGTACCTTTACATCCTCCACCCTTTTCATCACACTATTGACTTCATTTCCGATATATCGGGCCGGCTTATCCACCTGAAGCAGTATTTCGTCCTGTAATGCTAATTTTCTCATGTTATTTTCCTTTTCGTGCTCTTTTCCGCAATTTAATCATCCATTCCTAAAGTATACGTGAAATTCTCCATAAAATCAAATACATTTACATCCAAAACGTTCTCCTGTATGAGACTGTAAAGTCGACCGGAATTTTCAGGAAACATCGGATAAAAACCACTGTCCCATGCCACAAATGCTGCAAACAAAAGAATTGCTGCAAACACCCTGAATTTCAGGGAACTAAATGCAGTTCTTTCTTCCATTTTTCCAGTCCCCATATCAGCAGCGACAATCTGCTCTCTTCCCCGCATCTTTATTCGGTTATTTTGTGTTTCACTGCGCATCACCCGAATCAGTTCAAGTTTCTTTTCTGTTGGAATATTTCCCATATACACCCTTCTGTCTCCCACTTTGGGAAATCCATCCGCCTTCTTGCATCTATTCTATGAATCTTTCTGCCTGAAAATACATGCTGCAGTAAAAACCGAAGTACCTCTGTTACAAACAGAACAAACCCGGAGCAATCCTATCCTGCTCCGGGTCCCTCTTCATTTGTCTATGACATTATATACATTTATTGTACCGCAGGCGCAACACCTATTGCTGTCGCTGCACCGGTTGCATCCAACTGATATAATACGCCGTTTACAACCATCTGTGCATTGGTCACTAACAATCCATTCTCTGCAAAATAATACACACGTCCGTCAATTTGCTGCCAGCCGGTCATCATGCGTCCATCCAGTCCTACAAAGAACTTCTGTCCGTTTCCGGCATCTACCCAGTTATAGGTAAGCATTGCTCCGGTTGCCGGATCAAAGTAATAATAGCTTCCATCAATGAGCTGCCAGTTCGTTGCCATAGCGCCGTTTGCTCCCAGATAGTACCGGTTCGTTCCTTCGGTCAGCCAGCCCTTCTGCAAGGTTCCGTCCGCCGGTGAGAAATAGAATTTCTGTCCGTTTACAACAACAAATCCGGTCTGCATATGCCCCTTCTCATCAAAGGAATAAATTTGTCCGTCGATATTGATCACGCCGGTTGTCATCGCACCGTTTGCCGGATTGAAATAATAACGGTAGGTTCCGTCGGAAATCCAGCCCTTCTGCAGCACACCTGTAGCGTCAAAATAAAAAGTATAACCATTAATCGGGACAAAACCTGTCTGCATATAGCCATCGCCGTCAAAATAGTAATATGCCTCTCCAATCTTTTGAAGGTTGGTAGCCATCGCACCATTTGCCATAAAATATCTGGTATGCACGCCATCGTTGTGCCAGCCGGTATACATGACACCGTCTTCGCCAAAGAGGAATTTGAATCCTCCGATATCCTGCATTCCTGTCAGCATATACCCGTTTGGATCAAAATAGTAGAACTTCTCGGCAATGCTGTTAAAGCCTACAGACATAATACCGTCCTCTCTAAAGTAACGCACGCCGCCCTCATCCAGCTTCTGCCATCCGGTCACCATACGCCCCAAAGAATCCGAATAGTATTTCGCACCATTGTAATCAATCCAACCCTTTTTTAACTTCCAATTTTCATAAAAATAATACGCACCCTTTCTTGGAAGCCAGCCGTATGGAATAATGAGTCCTGTATAATCCTTAAACAGATAATTCATATCCACATTTCCATTTATGCCTGCCAAAGCTCCTTTGCTGGTCGCCTGCCAGATGCTCGCCCCCTCGTATTCCAGAGCTGCTGCATACTGTGCTACCCATTTATCAAAAGTCACAGCCGGAAGCCTGTCACGGAAAAAATTTCGTCCGGAATACACCATCGGATAATAGCCGGCTTCTTCAATGACTGTACAGAAAGCATTGCTCATCAAAGACAGAGTTCCCGGATCAATATTTTTATGTACGGCATCTTCAATATCGCAAACAACCGGAAAAGAAACCGGATACGGATCTATTACACTGAGCACCCAGTTTGCTTCTGCAATGGCTCCTTCTACACTTGTCGCATAGGAATAAATATAAACTCCCGTACGGAGTCCTGCTGCATTAGACCCCCTCATATTAGCATCAAAATACGGATCGATTCCGCTCTTGCTGCTTCCTACTTTCACAAAAGAAAAGGTAATACCCTGCGCAGCCACAGCGCCCCAGTCAATAGGACCCTGATATTTGGATACATCAATTCCGACTGCAATGGCACTCTCCGCCCCAATTGCTTTTACTTCCATAGACGCAACGGAAGTTAAGCAAAGAACCAGTGCAGCCGTCATCGCCACCAGCCGTTTCATCCTTTTTACAAGCCTGTATTTCATGTTTCATCCTCCGAACTTTTATCGGTAGTGTCAAATTTACTACCTATTTTTCTTTCTAAAACCTTTATTTTCGGGAGCTTGCAAATAAAAAGAGCATTGACCTCCCTTTTTTGATATAATGTCCTCGACCAAAATTCCAAAATACCA
>JAAYNV010000048.1 GCA_012520645.1 Clostridiales bacterium
GATTTTCCAGGTGCATTTTTTCGATGAAAGTTCCACCTGCAACTGCAATCACAAGACCAACAATAACGTACACAATAGCAACTTTCCATCCAAAGATACTCATAAGGAGTATCAGCGAACCTAAATCCACCATGGGGGAAGATATGAGAAATGAAAATGTAACACCCAATGGAAGTCCGGCATTCGTAAATCCAATGAATAGCGGTATGGATGAACAGGAGCAAAACGGTGTTACCGTTCCAAGAAGGGCTGCCATGATATTCGCCCATATTCCTTTAAAGTTCCCTAGTATTTTTTTGGTTCTCTCCGGTGGAAAATAACTTTGAATATAGGAAATCATAAAAATCAAAAAGCCCAGTAATACCATGATTTTTATGGTATCATAGATAAAAACTGTATACTTGCGCCTCCCCGGCTGCCTGCATCCAGTCCGGCTGCGGTGAGACCACTGCCAATGAGTCTGTTTAACCATTTCATTCCCAAAACTTCATTTTGAAAAAAGTCCCAGATATTTTTTAACATGATAACTCTCCCAGATAATTCATCACATTTCGAAATCCGTTTTCAGAAATAGAATAGTGCATCCACTTTCCTTCTTTTCTCCCAATTACGATTCCGGCATCACACAGGATTTTCATATGATGAGATAATGTCGGCTGTGTGATCTGCATTTCATCCAAAATACTGCATGCACATCTTTCGCTATCCCGCAGCATCTGTAAAATCCTTAACCTGTTCTCATCACCAAATGCTTTGAATATAGATGCCATTCTCTTATGATCCATACCTTGCACCACCATTCATTGGCGTTTATCTATATGTTATTATATTATTATATAGATACTTGTCAATATATTATATTTCTTTCCAAAAACTCTGTAACTTTCTCCCCTGCAATACAGAAAAACCCACGGATATTTGCACGCTCCAGATTCTGGAGTTTCGTTCAAATATCCGTGGGTTCTATTTTTACATACCTTATGTTTTTCCGCTTCTTTTGGCATCATTTATTTTGAATCTTTTTTAAAAGAATAAATCAGGCAAAGTGCAAGCGAAGCAAAGGTCACTCCTAAAATAACCACTTTGGCTGTTGACATGTCTTTTCCTCCTCCCTTTTACCATGCACCTATTTTTTATGCTCATAAATAATCCCGCCGAAGAAACCAACAACACAGATAATAACTGCGATTACTGACCAGATGTCCATGCTTTTGTCCTCCCATCCTTTGGTGCTGTCACTGTTATACTGACTGTAACATATCCACCTTTCTGCTTCCACATTTCAGACGGTTTCTTAGCAAAATATTGGCGATATATTAGCATTTTCTTAGCAGCATATTATTCTCCATCAGCTGAAAAATGCAGAAAAAAACTGCCGGTTTCCCGACAGTTTCTCTGCTATTCTATATAAAATACTTTTTCTTCTAAACAAACAGTTCCAATAAAATACCGACTCCGGCACCAATCGCATACAAAAGTCCTAAAATCGTTAAATTTTCCTTTAAACGGTGATTGACCTTGAACAATACAGCAAGCCCCACACCGGAACCTGCAAGCAGCCCTGCCATCATGGCTCCCACTCCCATCAGCCCCTCCAGATACATCTGGGTAATAAGGATCGACGCCGCACAATTTGGAATCAGACCGATCATCGCCGTAAGCATCGGTCCAATCACCGGCTTGTTCATTAAAAAGCCCGCCAGTGTTTCCTCGCCGATAAATAAGATCGCCGTATTCAAGACAAACGAAAACAACAGAATAAAACCGGTAATATGAAGCGTATGATGAATGGCAGAGCGCACAATCCCGTTTTCACAGTGGCAATGCTCCTTTTCACACATGCTGTGAATATCCACTTCCGTCTGTTCCCGTCTTAGCATTTTCCACAGCACATTAACCGCCACTCCCACGACAACTGCCGTCATTACTTTAAACAACAATATCTCTGCAATGGTTCCGACCGGAACCTGTTCAGAAAGCAGAATCGGCAGCATCTCATCCGATGTGGACAAAAAAACAGCGACCAGTGTTCCCAGATTGATCATGTGTCCGGCATAAAAATTTGCTGCAGATGCCGAAAATCCACACTGCGGAAAAATACCGATCACGGCTCCCATAACAGGACCTGCCACACCATTTTTACGGATCAATTCTATCATTCTTCCCTTTGCCCTATGCTCCATATATTCCATAAGCAGATAAGTCACCAGTAAAAACGGTATCAGCTTCACCGTATCCAGTACTGTATCCAAAATCACTTCCTGCATTTTTGATTACCCTTTCTGTCCGCTGTGTCTTCCCTTATGCTCTGCGGCTGCCCGTTTCAATTCCTCCAATGCCTCGCGGAACCGCTCAGACCGCATAGTAGGATTATCCAGAATCAGATGTCTCTTATAAAAATCCTTTACGGAACGAAGCTGTCCTCTTCTCTCCTGAATAGAGCCGAATCGTGTTCGAAGTTCTGCCAGTTCTTCCCTGACATCATCCGTCAGATTGTCGTATCTCCTGGAAAGCTGTTCCTTTAATCCTCCGAAGCGTTCCTCCAATCCGTTTACCAGTTCCTCATTCCTGTCTGTATATTGTTGCTTCTTCGCCTTAATCCGGCTTGCAAATTCTTCATCAGCAATCGCCAAAATCACATCCAGGCGCTTCTGCATATGCTCCATTTCCTCCTTGACCTTTTCCAGACGAACCAATACATCCCGCAGATCCATAGCAGCCTTAAAGGACAGCGTAAAGTCTACTACGATAAGAATCGTCAGTCCAAAGACGAGACCGGACAATATTTCTGCCGGAATCCCCAGTACGAACTGTTCGACCGCCTTATGCACCACCTCTGTCATCAGGATAGTCAAAAATCCCCATGCAATTGTAGAGGACAGACAGATATGTCCTTTATAGTTGAATTTCTGATTGGAATAATCCCAGTAACGTACCTTGAACAAAGCCTCCATCACAACTCCGGTCACATATTCCAATGCCGTGGCTCCGATACAGCCGGCTACATAGATCAGTAGCATATTCCCCTGAAACGGCATGGAGACAACTAACATCATGATTGCTCCACTTCCGTAAAGCGGAAGAAACGGTCCCCGCATAAATCCCCGGTTTACAAGCTTTTTTTTCCGTATTGATACATATGTAGATTCAAAGCACCATCCGAAAAAGCAGTAAAAATAAAAGAAAAACAGCCACTGTGTCATATCGTAAGAATACATAATTCCTCCATATTTTTGCTAGACATAAACTCCGATCTGAATGCAGAATTTTCCTTTCTTGTTCTGATACTGCACACCCCTGTAAATAAATTTTCCATGACCTCTGACTGCAACAACATCGCCTTCCTTTAAAATACCGCTGTTGTTTTCAAACAGTCTGCCGTTTACATAGACCTTCTTTTCCTGAAACAAAAGAAGACTCTGGCTTCTGGAAAGTTGATACACTTTGGCTAGAATACTGTCTGCTCTGCTAGATGCAGTCACGATGCTTTTATCCACAGGCTCTTTCTTTAAAACCTCCGCAAGCTCCTCACATCGTTCACACCGCATGCTCGTATGCCTGACCCTGGTCAGATTCTCACAGATAAAATCTGCCATCTTCTCATGGACAAACACATAGCCTTCCCGTTCCTTCACCAGAATATCGCCCAGCGTATCCCTCTCAATACCAAGATTCATCAATGCACCAAGGAAATCCCTGTGAGAAAGCTCGTCTGCAAATTTTTTTAAAAGCGGTATAATGCGGATACAAACCACCGGGAAATCCTCCTCATAGCCAAGCTCTGTCGGATCTCCAAATCTCACAATCTGCCGCTCACTATCCTCATAACCGCCCCACAGCGTAAAAGCGCTGCTCCCATACTCCGCCATCGCTCCATACAAAAGAGACGTCTCCGCCATTCCAAGAAACCCTGAAAAGGTAAAACGGTTCTCTTTGTAGGATTTTTCTGCCAGTTCTATGAGACGTTTTTTCGTCTGCCTGTCTTCTTTTTCTGTCGCTTCTGCCATATTTTTCCTTTATTCTTGCCGCATCTTCTGCCCTGCACAACCCATGCCCTGACTACGACTGTGCTGCAAAATCAATAATCTCCTGCTTTGGTGCCTTTGTCTTCTCCACGCAAACAGCATGGAGCACCGGACCTTCTCCATGGTAATCTGCCAGATATTCCTTTTGTACAACCGCTCTTACCTTGACCCATTCCTTGTCTGCCAGTTCATCTGCCTCTTCATAGCGGCATGCAAAGCCCAGAAATGCCATATCCTCCGCGCAACAGGTCATCGCCATTCTGCCCGGCACAAACAAATCCCCGGGAAACTGCCTTGGATGCAGCACCATTCCGGTAAACTCCACCGTTTTTCCAATATACCGTTCCAGATGGTCTAACGAATCCAGATACCATATACCGTAGCCCAAGTTGTCTAATGCAATAACTTCCGCATTCAGATCATAAGGCAGATCATCTTCAAATATCTCATCCACTTCACCGTTTGCATCCTCAAAGATAATATCTGCCTGCTGGTTAATGGCCTTAATATTCCGTTTATAGACTGCCAGCTCGTCCTTCAATCCGTCACAGCGGTTAAATATGATCATCTCCGACCGGCGCAGCATTTCGGCAAGCAACGATTTCATATTGGAAAAATACATCTGGAAGGTTGAGGCATCAATGGTTGTAATCTGCTGCTCCACACTCCAGTTTGAGGGTAGTTTCATTTCCTTGAAATTCCACATGCCGTTATATTCGATAATGATACGCTCTGGCCGGTATGCCTTTTCTAACTCCGTCAGTTTCTGAATGGTAAAGTCCTCTTCTTCCTCTATCACTTCTAAAATAGTACGGCTCTTTTTTAACAGTGCCGCATCATATTCCACCTCACCTTCCTCGCACAGAATAAGCAAAGTCTTTCCTTTGATCTGAAAATAAGGCTGTGCCAGTGTGTAGGTGATAAACTCTGTCTTTCCGCTTTCCAGAAAACCATTGATGATATAAACCGGTTTCATATACTACCTCTTTTCCCGCTGTCCGTTTACTTTCTATACTGACTTTACTTTTCAAACAGCTTCTTTAACTTCTCTTCATTTAACCTGGAACCAATGACACAGAATTTTCCGGTCGCATCCGGATTTCCTGCTCGCACATCACTTTCTCCCGGCACATAATCAAAATATATCCAGCTTCCGCTTTCCGTCGCAACCATGCCCTTGGCGCGCAGTACAAATCCATATTCTGCTTCTTTTTCGAGCTCACCCAGAATGTATTCAATCTCACTCATCTCATAGTGGGCCGGTGTTTCCATCCCCCAGCTGGTAAATACTTCGTCTGCATGATGATGCCCCTCATGTCCATGGTCATGTCCACAGCAGCACTCTCCGTCATGGTGATGCTCATGCCCGTGGTCGTGATGATGTCCATGGCACTCCTCGTTATGCTCATGGTGGTGATGCTCATGGCATTCCTCGTCATGCTCATGATGGTGTCCACAGCTGCATGCCTCTCCGTGCTCATGGTGATCGTGCTGCTTTCTGACTTCCTCCATAAGCTCGGTTTCCAAGTCCTTGGCGCCCTCAATCGTATCCAGTATCGCCTTTCCGTCCAGCTGATCCCACGGAGTTGTAATAATAGTCGCCTTTGCATTGTGCTCCCGAATCAGCTCTACCGCCTTGGCAACCTTTTCTTCGCTTAAATTTCCAGTACGGCTCAAAATGATCGTTCCCGCATGCTCAATCTGGTTCACAAAAAATTCTCCGAAATTTTTAATATACATCTTGCATTTTGAAGCATCTACGACTGCAACTGCACTGTTTAACTGCACTTCCACATCAGTCTGAACACCCTGAACCGCCTTCATGACATCGGACAGCTTTCCAACACCGGATGGCTCGATCAAAATCCGCTCCGGTGCGTAGGTATGGAGCACCTCTTTCAGAGAGGTTCCAAAATCTCCTACCAACGAACAGCAGATACAGCCGGAATTCATTTCCTTGATTTCAATTCCAGCTTCCTTTAAGAAACCGCCATCAATTCCGATCTCTCCGAATTCGTTCTCAATCAGCACTACCTTACTATCTGCCAAAGCCTCTTTTAACAATTTTTTAATCAGTGTGGTCTTTCCGGCACCAAGAAAGCCGGATACGATATCAATTCTTGTCATGTTATGCCCATACTCCTTTCCATCATTTATACTCCTGCTCTGCCATATCCCGGCAAAGCGCCGCTATTTATTACTATAACACTACCTGTTCGAATTTTCACTGGAATAACTTTTATTTTCATATATTTTTTTAATAACCGGAAATGGCACTCCCGCACATTCCTCCCTTGTCCCTCCTGTCAGCATTCCGACATAATGTCCATGCGCATCAAAGATTCCGCCACCCGACATACCCGGTTTTACCATGCCGTCCAGATACAGCATCTCCATCCCAAAGTCTTCCAGAAACCAGCTTTTGTCTATAACACTTCCAGTCACAAAAAGCGTTGTGCCATCTTCCCCTGCTCCGACAATACCGATTTCATCTCCTTTTTTTAAGCTCTGATAACAGGCAGCCTGAGTGCTTACCAGCCGGATTTTTTCCCTGGTTTCCTCTGCCACCTCCAAAAGCTCTGTCTCCAGAAATGCAACGTCACATTCGGCATCATAAAATACCAGACGAAACGCCGCCTCAGAACCATCTGCAAACTGAAGGCTTCCACCTGCGGTTGGGACTAACGAAACACCTTCTTCCTTACACGATTCTTCCTCTGACGCTTCCCACTCTGCCCACTCGCTCTCAGCAAGTACATGCCAGTTTGTAACCACGATCAGCCGGTCTCCCTCCACGCTCCACAGCACACCGCTTCCGTAGCGGTTTTCCTGCATCACCCTGACAACTGCCGCCTGATTTTCCAGTACTGCTTTGTCAATATTTTCTTCCTTTCCGGTCCAGATTGTCTGAATACTGCTATCTGTTTCTTCTATAATCTGTTCCTGCCCGCTGCTTACACACCCTGTCATTCCTGTTGCAAGCAGCACCGCCACCGACAAAGCTCCTACCGCATGAAATATTCTTCGTTTTCTTTTTTCATTCTTCATTGTCATCCGCTTCCTTTTCTGTTCATGATTATATAGCAAAAATCAGGTCAAAAAAAGAGAATGATAAATGTAGAACCTCATAATGCACTTACCCAGACATGAATATTAACAAACGATGTGTCATCAAAAAAATAAAAAAGAAGCAATACGATAAGCCGGGTTATGTCGCGAATGATCATCTATCTAGAGTGACTGTTGCCAGCCACTTCAAGCAGCCTACCTGAAAGCGGGCCGGGCCGACCCATAGCTTTCGTTCTGGCCTTGCTTCGGATGGGGTTTACATGTGCCCTGCCCGTTACCGTGCAGGCGGTGGTCTCTTAAGCCACCCTTCCACCCTTACCGCAAAAGCGGCGGTATATTTCTGTTGCACTATCCTTGGAGTCACCTCCACCGGACGTTATCCGGCATCCTGCCCTGTGAAGCCCGGACTTTCCTCACCTGCATTGCTGCAGCCGCGATCATCTGTATTACTTCTTTTTTTAACGATAAAAAAAACTATACCTGAAAACAGCTTCCTCCGACAAATTCCCGTACAATGGAATTATTCGGCAGTTCCTCGCTGCTCACACCCAGAAAATATTCCAGGAATTTTAACAGCCGCTTCGCTTCATAATATTCCGGCTCTTCCTTGCCGATATCGAATAAAAGCGGTTCTGCAAACTGCTTTAATACTGCCAGTTCATAAATTAAAACGGAATTAAACATGGCATCGGCACTTTCCTGAAATGGGAAGATATTTTCTTCCTCTCCCCTTCTCACGGACGGCCACATCTGAATCGTGCGCTTTGCAGAAGCTCCTCTTGTCCTCGCATCCCGTACCATACGCCGAAGCAGTCTGCCATCAGTCGTCGGTATTCTATTATGCTCGTCAATGTTCAGACTTGTCAAGGCACTAATGTAAATTTTATATTTACTTTCTACCGGAAGGGAATAGGAAAGCTTATCATTCAGTCCATGAATTCCCTCGATCACCAGAATATCTTCCGGTCCCAATGTCTTATAATTTCCCTTATATTCCCGGTGTCCTGTCTTAAAATTAAAGGTCGGAAGCTCCACGGTCTCTCCCTTTAACAAAGCATTCATATCCTGATTGAACCGTTCGATATCGATTGCTTCCAGACATTCAAAATTATACTGCCCGTTTTCATCCTTCGGGGTTTCCTCCCGTTCTACGAAATAATCGTCCACTGCAATCGGATGCGGCACAAAACCAAGTGTCCGAAGCTGAATGGACAGACGGTGTGAAAATGTCGTCTTGCCGGAGGAAGACGGTCCTGCAATCATCACAAATTTGACACCGCCTCTGTTGGCAATATCCCTTGCGATTTCTCCGATTCTTCTCTCCTGCAATGCCTCCTGCACCAGAATCAGTTCATTCAGATTGCCGTGACAGATCTGGTCGTTTAAATCTCCTACTGTATCAATTCCCATCTGTTCGCCCCACTCCGTGGAACGATTCAGCGTCGCAAACAGCTTCTCCCGCGGCTCAAAATAATGCAGTGTTTTTGGCTCCTCCTTATCCGGCAGAAGCAGCATAAAGCCCTCTTCATAAGAAATCAGATTATAATATTTTATATAAGCTGTACTTGGCAGCATATAGCCATAATAATAGTCATGATAGTCTTCTATATTATAGACATTGACCACAGAGCTTCTGCGGTAACGGAACAGCTTTACCTTATCTTCCATATGAGCATCTTCAAACAGCTCCATGGCTTCCTCTAACGGATACGATTTCTTCCCGATCGGCACATTTTTCTGTACCAGTTCTAACATCCGCACATTCATTCTCTCAAGCAATGTACGGTCCAGCTTGAAATTTCCCCTGGCACTGCAGTAATAGCCCTGTCCAATGGCAAATTCCACCTTAATCTTATCGATATTTTCACTGCCGATCACATCATAGGCCGCCTTCATCAACAGCATAATCGCAGTGCGGACATAGGTTTTGTGTCCGATATCATCCTTCAAAGTTACAAATTTGAGCACCCCACTCCGCTCTGCCTTTTTCATCAACTCCTGCACCTTACCGTTTATCATGACAAGTGCGATGATTCCGTCATATTTTTTCTGGTATTCCTCTGCAATCTTTTCGTATGTGATTCCTGCCGGATACTTTTTTTCCTCCCCGTCAATCACAAGTGTTATCATTTCTGCCAAAATCGTTCTCCCTTCTCCTGTCCCACCATTTTATAGCACCTGAAACGGTGTCTGCTCTTCTGCCCTGATTACCTGAATCCTATCCGTCTTCCGTTCCAGATATTCTTTCATATACGGAACAAATATCTGCTCCAGTCCAAAGTGCCCTGCATCGATCACACACATGCCCTGCGCCAACGCATCCAGTCCGCTGTGGTGATCCATATCTCCCGTAATATACACATCTGCCCCCATACGTGCCGCTTTTGTAATGTAACTTTTTCCGGAACCGGGACAGACCGCCGCCTTTTCCAGCTCCGTATCGGCATCTCCAAAAATCCGCACACTCTGAAGAGAAAATCTCTGTTTCACATAATCCGCGCATTCCGCGAGTGTCATAATCCGGGGCAGTCTGCCAAAACGTCCGATTCCCTCCTTGGCAATTTCATCCTCATAGGTAATATCGAGCACCTCTCTGTCCTTAAAGCAAAGTTCATCCGCAGCCGCATCCGCCATCCCCATTACATCAAAATTCGTGTGCATCGCATAATAGCAAATATCCTTTTGAATCAGCCGGTATATTCTGCGTCCGATAAAATTCTCCGTCGTAATGCTCCGAAGCGGTTTGAAAATAAGAGGATGATGCGTAATCAGCATGGAAACTCCCTGCCGCACCGCCTGCTCAATTACTTCGTCGGTTGCATCCAATGCCAGCAGAACCGAATCCACTTCCTTATCTCTTCTTCCCGAAAGCAGCCCTACATTATCCCATTCCTCCGCATAGGAGGTGGGCGAAAGTTCCTCTAAAATAGCTATGATTTCACTGCAACGCATATGCTTCCTTTCCCTGCCGTTTTGCAGCAGCAACCCTTTTTCCTTTTACGCATAAAAGGAACATGCCGCCTTTAACAGCAGCTGCCTCTCTTCAACCTCATGCAGGCGCGCTTCCTTCCCTTTTCCCGCATTCTGCATTACAGACTGTGCAATTTGTTCACAGACCTTCTGCTCCTTTTCCAGATAGGCAGACAGAACCGGATGTCTTATTGCTAATAAGAACTTTCCATAAGTGTCATACAGGAGGCGTCTGTCTACCGCCGGATCCAGACAGACATCCCTTTCTGATTCTGTCCGCTTCACATAACCGTCTGCATCGCTTTCTGTGTTTTCTTTTTTCATACCGTTCTTTGTCAGTACCCGGAACATGGGATAGAATTTTCCATCCTCACATACCATATTTTCCTCTGCTATGGCAAAGCCCTGCTCCCTGAGATAACACCGCACCAGAGGCAGATCGGACTGTGGCTGCAAAACGAGTTCCTGCATCGCTGCCACCTTATCTGCACCGTCCTTTAAAAGCTTCACCATCAGTCTTCCGCCCATTCCGGCCGCAAGCATGGTCTGCACCTCTCCCATGGCAAGCGCTTCGACTCCGTCTGACAGCCTGGTCTCTATGTAACGGCTCAGACCATACTCTTTTATATGTTCTTCGGCCGCTGAAAGCGGTCCCTTTCGGACATCCATCGCTATGACTTTTTTACATCTTCCGGTATGCACCAGCCAGATGGAAACATAGCCGTGATCGCAGCCAATATCTGCCGTCACGCTATCCTTCGTCACCATGGAAGCCACCGCATACAGCCTTTTCGAAAGTTCCATATTTTCCTCTAATCCAGATAGTCCTTTAATTTTCTGCTCCGGCTCGGATGACGCAGCTTCCTTAAAGCCTTCGCCTCAATCTGGCGGATACGCTCACGGGTAACGCTGAATTCCTTTCCAACTTCTTCCAAGGTTCTGGCTCTGCCGTCATCCAGACCAAACCGCAGTCTTAAAACCTTCTGCTCTCTGTCTGTCAGCGTGGAAAGCGCCTCCACAAGCTGCTCCTTTAATAACGTAAATGCAGCGGCATCCGCCGGAACCGGTACATTGTCATCCTGTATAAAATCGCCCAGATGACTGTCTTCCTCTTCTCCGATCGGAGTCTCTAAAGATACCGGCTCCTGAGAAATTTTCAGAATTTCACGGACTCTTTCCACCGGCATATTCATTTCCTCGGCAATTTCCTCCGGAGTGGGTTCTCTTCCAAGTTCCTGCAATAACTGTCTGCTCACACGGATCAGTTTGTTAATCGTCTCTACCATATGCACCGGAATACGGATCGTTCTGGCCTGATCCGCAATGGCTCTCGTAATTGCCTGTCGGATCCACCATGTCGCATAAGTGGAAAACTTAAATCCCTTCCGGAAATCGAATTTTTCAACCGCTTTGATCAGCCCCAGATTTCCTTCCTGTATCAGATCCAAAAACAGCATGCCGCGTCCTACATAACGTTTTGCAATGCTGACTACCAGACGTAAATTTGCCTCTGCAAGACGCTTCTTGGCATCCTCATCACCAAGTTCCATCCTTTTTGCCAGCTCGATTTCCTCCTCTGCACTTAACAGCGGAACCTTTCCGATTTCCTTCAGATACATTCTGACCGGATCTTCAATGCTGACTCCATCCGGAACAGACAGGTCGATATTTTCCATATCAACTTCGTCTTCCTCCGACAGAATGATCTCTTCATCCGGAATATCAAGCGCATCATCCTCATCGCTCATACGCAGGGCATCCACATTACTCTGCTCTAAAGCCTCTAAAATACGGTCAAACTGTTCTTCTTCCAACTGCATGTCCGCAAAAAAGTCATTGATCTCCTGGTACTCCAGCACATTCTTTTTCTTTTTGGCAAGATTCAAAAGCTCTTTTACTCTCTCTTCAAATTTTGCCCGTGTGTTTTCATCCATTAAATGTCATCCTCCATATTGAACCGGGAAATAAAATGTAGACTCTCCCTTTATTCTTGTCCCTAATCCAGAGAAATATGCGTTCTTTCCAATTCCTCAAGCGCTTTCTTTCCCTCTATTACCCTGGCTAATGCACTCATATCTGAGCCAAGCTTCTCACTATCCTGTTCATAGCTGAACTTTTTCACGTTTACGACAATATCGTGAAACGCCTTCTCTCTATCCTGTCTTGACTCAAGCTGCTCCAGTTTTGTATTGAATAACGCGGCTACCTGCCGCTGTTCTTCCTCATCCGTAAACATGCTCACGATCCCCGCCGGATTTAACACTCCCTGTTCCATCTCTGCAAACATTCTCTCTGCAACCCTGAAATACAGCTCGTCCTTAAAATCCTTTGGTGTAATATATTTTTTGATCTTTCTATAGAGCTTTGGTTCCTCGCTCAGCCAGGTAATCAAAAGCCTCTGTGCCTTTTTGGCTGCCTCACCTGCCTGATTTTTAGGCTGGGTAGTGGGTTTTGGCTTTGGAACCTCCGCCACCATTCCGGTCTTTGCCGCATAGGATACAACTAATTTCCTCAGATTATCAAATCCGATATGATACTTCTCCGCCACCGCAGCAATGTAATTTTCCCGCTCCACATCCTCCGCAAATCCGCAGAGCTTCTTTGCAATCTCACGATGAAATTTCGTTCTGTCCTCCGGGTCCTTTAGATTAAAGTCCCGCTCCAACATTCTAAGTTCAAAGAAAAAGCTGTTCTCCGCCTGATCCAGCCTCTCCTGAAATGCCTCTGCGCCAAGATTCTTGATAAACTCATCCGGATCCTTATACGGCTCCAGATTCAGAACCTTTCCGGTTAATCCTGCCTCTTTCAAAATACCGATCGCACGAAGCGCCGCCTTTACTCCCGCTCCGTCACTGTCATAGGATAAGATCACATTTTCCGTATAACGCCTGAGCAGATTCGCCTGTCCGGAAGTAAATGCGGTTCCCAAAGATGCCACTGCCTGCGTAAAGCCCGCCTGATGCATGGAAATAACATCCATATAGCCCTCGCACAAAATGATATTGTTCTTTCTGGCTGTCCTTGCAAAATTCAGTCCATACAGGTTTCTGCTCTTATCAAAGATCATGGTCTCCGGCGAGTTTAAATACTTCGGTGTACCTTCTCCCATGACACGTCCGCCAAAGCCGATGACCCGGTGGTTGATATCCTGAATCGGAAACATAACACGATTCCAGAATTTATCGTACATACCATGTTTCTCATCCACATTGGCAAGCCCCGATTCCCGGATCAGCTCCTCCGAATAGCCTTTGCCTTTCAAATACTGGATCAGATCATTATTGTATTTATTTGCATAACCCAGTCCGAACTTTTTCATCGTCTCTTCAGAGAGTTGTCTGCCTGACAGATAACGGTAACCAATTTCGCCCTGCCCTGACCGCAGCAGAAAATAAAAATATTTTGCCGCCTCCTTGTTGACCTCTAAAAGCTTCGCCCGCTTATTCTCCTTTTTGCGGGTCTCCTCAGAATATTCCATCTCAGGAAGATTCACTCCGGCGCGCTCTGCAAGTGCCTTCACCGCTTCTCCAAATGTATAATTTTCATAGTTCATCAAAAAAGTAAAAACATTGCCGCCCGCCCCGCATCCAAAGCAGTAATACATCTGCTTACCCGGCGATACCGAAAAAGAGGGCGACTTCTCATTGTGGAAAGGACAGAGGCCAAAATAGCTTGCCCCCTTTTTCTGCAGCCGTACATAGCCGGAAACCACATCCACAATATCGTTCTTCATTCTGACTTCTTCAATCAGTTCTTCGGGATAATACATCCTGCCCTGTACCTGCCTTTCGAAATCCTAACCGTGCCAGGACCTTGGAATAAAAATTTCTTCATATTTTGCAATCGCAAAACGATCCGTCATTGCACCAACGTAATCGCATACGATCCGTTCCTTCGGTTCTCCCTTTTTCTCCATTAACCACAAATATTCCCGCGGAAGCAGTTCTAAATGCTTAATGTAATAGTCATACAGACTCGCCACTAACATCTCCGCTTTTCCTTCTTCACTCTTTGCCTCCGGATTAATATAGACCCGTTCAAACATAAACTTCCTAAGCTTTCGCATCGCTTCTGCGACCGGCTCAGACATCTGTATATCTTCCTTTCCGTAGCTGTTTGTAACAAGATCATGGATAAAATGATCCAGACGTTCTCCCGTAGTAAAGCCGATGACCTCTCCGATCTCCTTTGGCACGTCTGCCTCCGTCAGGATTCCTGCACGCAGCGCATCATCCATATCGTGATGGATATAAGCAATTTTATCCGAAAAACGGACAATCTTGCCCTCTAAAGTTGCCGGCATGCCCTCCGTCTGGTGATTTCGGATACCGTCCCGCACCTCCCAGGTCAGATTGAGTCCCATACCGTTCTTTTCCAGTATTTCCACTGTTCTGACACTCTGCTCACTGTGTTTGAAGCCAAGCGGGCAGACCTTGTTCAAGGCACGCTCTCCCGCATGTCCGAAAGGTGTATGCCCTAAATCATGTCCCAGTGCAATGGCTTCGACCAGATCTTCATTCAGTCTAAGCGCCTTGGCAATCGTTCTTGCATTCTGGGAAACCTCCAGCGTATGCGTCAGTCTGGTTCTGTAATGATCTCCTTTCGGCGTCAGGAATACCTGTGTCTTATCCTTCAGCCGTCTGAACGACTTACAATGCAGTATTCTGTCCCTGTCTCTCTGAAAGACCGGCCGGATATCACACTGTTCTTCCTCTCGGTCCCTGCCCTTTGTATTCATACTAAGAGCCGCATACGGACTAAGATATTCCTGTTCCCACTTTTCAAGCTGCTCCCGAATCATCATACCTAAAACTACGCCCCCTTCAAAGCCGTCACCGGCAAAAACAACGGTTGCAAATCCACTCTATTTTTAATATTCTGTTCTTTCGTTCAGATTCCTTCTTTTTTTTGTGAAAAAAAGCAAAAACTTACAGCGTTGCCAAAACAGATGCCATCCAGGGTGCAAGCACCACCGTCAGAATACCGGTTACTACAATTGCCAGAGAACTCATGGCGCCTTGAATTTCTCCAAGTTCCACTGCTTTGGAGGTGCCGATCGCATGGGATGCGGTTCCAAGCGCAAGTCCCTGTGCCTCCGGCTCTTCTATTTTAAACCATTTTAACAGTACCGGCCCCAAAATATTCCCGCTGAGTCCTGCGATCGTCACTCCCACTACCGTTACGGCAGCAATCCCACCGATTTCTTCACTGACCCCGAGAGCGATTGCCGTGGTAACACTTTTGGGCAGAATGGAGCAGATGAGTTCCTCCGGCAGTACAAACCAGATTCCCATTCCCATCACGATCAGCCCGTGTGCCAGACTGCCGCACAATATACCTGCAAGCACAGCCCCCATATTTTCTTTCAAAGCCTGCAGCTGTCTGTAAAGTGGAACTGCAAAGCAGACCGTTGCCGGCGTCAGAAAGTAAGTAATATATTTGGCACCGTTTGAATAGGTCTCAAACGGAATTTTGGTAATCCATAAAAACAGAATGATAAGTACCATGGAAATCAACAGCGGATTCATCAACGGGAAATTCCATTTTTCCTTACATTTGACTCCAATCCAATAAGCAAACAGGCTGATTGCCACTCCAAAGTAAATGCTGTCCTGCAATAATTCAGCCATTTGTTTTTTCCTCCGTTCTTTTCTCCTTTTTCTTCCGCATCCTGATTACAAACTGCGCCACACTTCCGGTAATGATCATCACCACAGCCCAGGATACGATACACATCAGAAACAGCGGCAGAATCCTGCCCTGAATGATTCCAAAGGAAGTCATCAGCTTGACCGATGGCTCTACAAATAAAAGCGGCATGATCATAAGCAGATAATCCGCAGTCTCCTCAATCCATTTAAGCTTAATGATGCCGGTACACAAAAGCACAAACATCAGCACCAGTCCATACACACTGGCTGGTACCGGTAACGGCAAAATCACATATAACAGCTCCCCTATCAGACTGACTGCCGCTATGATCCCAAACTGAAAAATATATTTCACGTAAAACAGCTCCTTTCCTGATTCTCTACCGGCAGATATCATAGATAAACTCTGCATTTTTATCCATGGCATCATATGCCTTTTTGAACGGTGACATCTGAAACACATGCCACATGCCCGCAAACACATCCATTTTGACCGAAACATTTGCTTTGACCATACGTTTATGCAGCATCAACGAATCATCAAGCAGGATTTCATTATTTCCCACCTGGATATAAGTCGGGGGAAACCCTTCAAACTCACCATACAGCGGTGAAATAAGCGGATTTTTCAAATCTGCCTGATCTCCGGCATAGCTGCGTACTGCCTGTTCGATATACCCTGCATCCAACACGGGATCCACCTTCGCTCTGGTCTGATAGGTTTTCGAAGAAGCCGTCATATCCGTCCACGGACTCATAAGCACCAGCCCCCTTGGCAGAATCCGCCCTTCTTCTTTTAATTTGTGTACCAATGCAAGCGCCAGATTGCCACCTGCGGAATCTCCCGCCAGAATCACATCCCTTGCCCCATAACCCAGAAGCATCAAATAGTTCCAGGCCTGCATGGCATCCTCTAACGCTGCCGGATACGGATGCTCCGGTGCCAGTCTGTATTCAAAACTTAAAACATCCATGGAAGTCGATGCCGCCAGCTTATTCGTCAATATTCTGGCATACTGACAGCTTCCGGTCATATAGCCGCCTCCATGACAATATAAAATCACATATTTTTTCATATGGGCGCGGTCAACACTGATCCATTCCCCATACATGCCCTCTATGGAAACCTCCCGGATCAGATTTTCCTTCCGGTTTCCAAGCAGCGCCCCGATACTGTCCTGTGACTGTCTCTGCTTTTCGATATCATCCTTTTCCACCACACTGTGAACACGCTTGATCAGATTCATCAGATTCTGATTTCTCTTTTCATCCTTTGCACGTTCCGCCATGTCTGCCACCCTGCTCCTTCCATACGGATAACGCCGCCAGGCACAAAAACTTTGCCCGTCTGTGTCTGCCGACGCTGCTTTTTCCAATTATAAATGAACTTTGTCGAAAAATCCATCCTTTTTTTGTCTGCAGTTTTCTGCCCCTGCGCAGGAATGTTTTCACAAATGAATTGGTATGCTATAATAGAATAACAGACTTTAGAAGGAGCAAGGTTATAAATATGTCGCAGCCAACCAACAAACGCCGCAGGCTCCGTCCTGCTGCCAGACAGCAAAAAGAATGGTACAAACTGGATTTGTCTGCCATCGTATATCCTACCCTGCAGCGAAAGGACTTTTCTTCCGTCTACCGGCTCTCCGTACTTTTGAAGGAGGACATAAAACCCGGTATTCTGCAGCAGGCTGTCCACATTACGATGGAACGTTTTCCAACCTATAAGACCGCCATCCGGAAAGGTCTGTTCTGGCGCTATTTAGAGCCAAATCTCAGACCCGGTCCCTTTGTGGAGGAAGATATCAAAAATCCTTGCATGCCTATGCCTTTTCGGGCAAACAACCGCTATCTGGTACGGATTTATTATTATAGAAACCGTATTTCCCTGGAGGCGCATCACTGCCTCGGTGACGGTACCGGCGGCATGTGCGTCCTACAGACGCTGACTGCTACATACTTAAGGCTTCTTGGCGCAAAAATCACAAACGGCGGTTTTGTACTGGATGTCAGGGAAGCACCACATCCGGAGGAACTGGAGGATGCTTATCTGCGCTATGCCAATGCAAAGGTATGCCCACCCCGTCTGGGAGAAAAAGCCTACCGCGTACGCGGCACAAAGGAGCCCTTTTACACCCTGAATATTATAGACGGCATCATGTCCGTAAAGGAGGTCATGCACGTCGCTTCTCAATATCATGCAACCATCACCGAATACCTGAATTCCGTCCTGCTCTATGCCCTTTTGCAGAAACAGCAATCGGAATGGCATTTGAAGGAACGTCCGGTCAAGATTGCCATGCCGGTCAATCTGCGCCGTTTCTTCCCTTCCAGAACACTTCGGAATTTTATCACGATGATCTATCCTTCCATCGACCCAAGACTCGGTGATTACAGCTTTGATGAAATCATACAGCATGTCCACAACTACATGCGTTTTTACATCAATGAAAAATTCCTGCGCGGCGATATCACGACCAACGCTTCTACTGAGCGTAATCCTTTCATCCGTATCGTTCCGCTCTTTATCAAGGATTTTGTCGTGCGTACCTTTTATACCAAAATACAGGATAAAAATTCCTCGGCAGGACTGACCAATATGGGAGCCTTAAAAGTACCGGAAGATATGAAACCCTATATTGAACGCTTTGACATCTATATGGGGCAGCCCTTTTCCTCCCGTACCAACTGTGCCATCATCAGCTTTGAGGATATCCTGACCATCAATTTTGCAAGCAGTATTATAGAAGCCGATGTGGAGCGTCTCTTCTTCCGCAAGCTGGTAGAGGACGGCATCCATGTAAAAATAGAAAGCAACCGTTCTGAGGAAATCATCAATGGAGGTAAGTAAAACATGTCCTATTGTGTAAACTGCGGCGTAGAACTGGATCCTTCCTTAAAGCAGTGTCCGCTCTGCAATGCACCTGTGATCAACCCGATGGAATTAAAAAAACAAACCACGGTTTCTCCGTTTCCGGAACACCGCGGACAGGTTGAAACCGTCCGGCACAAAGATGTGGCGGTTCTTTTAACCACTTTTCTATTTTCCACCGGTGCCGCCTGTGCCCTGCTCAATCTGCTGACCTTCAAAAAGACGCTTTGGTCCCTGCCACTCATTGGTATCTGTGCCGTTATATGGGTTTTCGCGGTTCCACTGCTTTTATACCGAAGGATTCCTGCCTGGTGTTCCATTCTTTTGGATGGAATGATAACCGGTCTGTATCTCTATCTTTTGACCTGCCTGACCAAATCTGATGAATGGTTTCCCGGCATCGGACTTCCGATTGTTATTCTGCTCACCATCCTGATTGAAGCAGTTACGTTCCTCTACCGGAAATTTCCGATCTCCTTTCTGGGCTCTGCCCTATATTTTGTTCTGGCAACAGCCCTTTTATGTGTCGGTATTGAAATCATTTTGGATCTGTATTTCCACTCTGCCATTCAACTTGGCTGGTCTGCTGTTGTACTGACCGCCTGTGCGATCATGACGGTGACCATTTCCACAATCCTTTCCAAAAAAGGTTGCGTAACGCAGTAAGAAGGAGGCTGCATTTTTAATGCGCCTCCTTCTTTTTATCCGCAAAACTTCTATTGTCTTTTCACGTTCCGGCATATCGGTACTTACTGTCTGGTCTTTACTGCTCGATTACTTCCTTCATCTGTTCTGCAATCCGGTTCATAACCTCTTCCACCACACTTGCCTGTGCCGCAATTTCCTCACTGCTTGCTGCAAGTGCCGATGTTTTTTCATTGATTGCGTGAATGCTGTTTAAGAAAGTATCCACCTCTTCATCCAGCAGCTGAATTGCCGTAAGCAGTACACCACTCTTTTCCTTTCCGCTGGAAACCGTATCCTTCGTCTGTTCCGACAAATCCCTGACACGGTTTGCAATAACTGCAAATCCTCGTCCGGCTTCACCGCTCCTTGCCGCCTCAATTCCCGCATTCAGTGCCAGCATACCTGTCTGATTGGAAATTTTGATGATGGATTCATTGACTTCATCATACCCCTTAACCGCATCCGCAAACCGTGCCATGGAATCCTGAAGCTTATCGGTAAATTCACTCATCGTGCTGATAGACTGCGCCATATCGGTTGCATCCTCTGCCGAACTCTGGTTACCGTTAGCAAGTTCCTCCATAGACACTTTAATCTGCGCAAAGGAATTCAGAATCTCCTCATAAAGCGCTTCTTTTCGTTTCTGCTTCTCCTGAAGTTCGTCATGAATACTCTGAATCTGCGTCTTTTCCAGTTCCAGTTCACCCTTCAGATAATGAACACAATTTTCCTTCCGGTTGAGTCCCAGAGCGATTGCCTGTGCCATATGTCTGCAGTCTTCATAGCCACATGCACCACAGTCAATCTTCTGTTCCTCCGGTGTATTCTTATTCATCGTATGGAAAATGTCCCGTATTTCATTTTCACTGATTTCCCGTCTGGATATCGCAGCATTTTTATTATATGTACAAAGGAAGTCCTCTAACTTCAGTCCGGCAAACTGGGCATTGAAGTTCTCCAGCCTCTTTGCCGTCTCCAGCTCTTTATCCCAAGGATTTTTCTTTTTCTTCTTTTCCTGCCTGCGCGTCCTCTCGTTGTGGATTTCAAACAGAATATCTTCATCATCCACCCGTTCCGGATCCGTTCCGGTTCCATAAATACAACCACTCGCACAGTTTAATGCATCTACTAAAAACGGAAGCTTTTTCCCTTCCCGGACACGTTTTGCATATGTCTGCAGGAAATGATAAGCATGTTTCTCACCTTCAATCTGACGCACGAAAACATCCTTGCCCAGGAAATGCTCCACATTCTCCTTTAAACCGCCCGGCTGCGGATAGACACTTCCCAAGCCATACTCAATCTCATCTCCCGCATCATATCCGGCTGTATTGACACCGCTTAACTGTTTCATCAAATGATGAAAGGTTACATTATAAGAAACATACCCCCGGTTTTGCGGACGTGTAATCTCTGATTTTTTTGCAATGCAGGGACTTAAGAAAGCCAGCTTATCCGTTATATTCATGTACTTTCTGGCATAAATAGCGCCACACATCAACGGACTGTGTACCGGAACAAGCTTGTCTACTAACTCCGGCACATACTTTTCAATATAATCCACGATTGCCGGACAGGGCTGCGAAATCCCGCCGTTCATGTTATGCTTGGTAATATAATTCAGATAGCCCCATGTCGTAATATCCGCACCAAAGCTGATACTGATAATATGGTTTACACCCAGACTTTTCAGATACCCAAGAATCTGTCTGTACTGACTCTTATAGTTGGCAATAAACGCCGGTGCCACAAGCAGGCTGATCTTCTCACCCCCGTTTTAAATCCTCAAAGAACTGCTCCGTATCATCCTTATATTCCCTCGCATTATGATGGCACGCATCCATGCAGTTACCACAGTGAATACAGGCATCTCCGTTGACCAAAATCTTATTTTTCCCGTCCATCAGGACAGACTCATTTGCCTGCATGACCGGGCAGGCGGAAATACACCGGTTACAACCGGTACACTGCTCGTTGGTAAATACGAGACCACTGTTCATCTCACTCATTTGTTCCTGCGCTCCTTCGCTTTTTCTTTTGTAGTACAATTTTTCCGTTTTATATTTCGGCATTTTTCTCTTTCTGCTTTACTGCCTCATACTGTATCTGGCTATAAGTATACCATATCTATACTACATTTGGTATTATTTTTTTCTACTTTTCATCCTTTCACAAATGTGATATGATAACCTCGTTTTAAGAATTTATCATTCTATTTCTATGAGGAGGAACTATTTTGAAAACGAAAATCCGCTTCGGCATACTTCTGTTACTGTGCAGCCTGTTTTTTTCCATGCAGGTATTCGCAAAGGATGGCAGTGTCATCCCGCCGGAAGGTTATGCCACAACACTGAATACCAATCCTTTAATCGATCAAAACTGGCTGCAAAAGCAGATTATCCTGACGAAACAGGACAAAACCTTCTGCATCCGCATCGCAGATCTGGGTGCCATGCCGATGCTTCTTGCCAATCAGAATGGTATTGCTGTCGGTTCCTTTACCGATACCTCTGTTCTGAATGCCCATGTACTTACAATCAACAATCAGCTGGCTGCGATTCCTGCTGACGGAAACGAAACCATTTTCGACCGGATAAGCGGAACCTATCAGCCCGCCCAGCCCGGCATGATCTGCCAGATTCGCAGTGAATTTACCGGACTTCTGGCACAGACACTTGCCAATCAGCTTATGAGCGATGCCGCACCGTCCGATATTGAGATCAACTTAAACGATGGATATATGGTCGGCTTTCTGCCGGGACAGCAGCAGATTATCGCAGGCACATGCACCACAAGCCTCTCCGGAAGCTCTTCCAACCGAATCAGCAATGTTACGGTTGCCGCCTCCCGTTTAAACGGTCTTGTGATTCAGCCGGGACAGTCGGTTTCTATCAGTACAACCATCCTGCCTCGTACTGCTGCAAACGGTTATCGTATGGCAGGCGCCTATCTGAACGGAGAAACCGTTCAGGCACTTGGCGGAGGAATCTGTCAGCTTTCTTCCACGACTTACAATGCGGCTATCACCTCCGGTCTTACCATTCTGGAGCGGCATCCGCACAGTATGCCGGTACACTATTTACCGCTGGGTCTGGACGCTGCGATTTCCGAGGGCAGCAAGGATCTGGTCATCCGCAATGACTATGACCTTCCGGTCACTCTGCAGGCAGGAGTTTCCGGAAAAAAACTGACTGTCAGCGTTATTCTGAATGAATCCCTCTTAAACGGGCAGACCTATAAGCTCTGGTCTACCGTGCCAAGGCACAATGTAGCAAATACTTACCTGTCTACTTACAATGCTGCCGGTGTGGAAACCAGCCAGAAATTTATCGGAACTTCCCGCTACTCCGATCCCAAGCCAAAGGTGCAGCCGCAGAATTCTGAAGAAGCTGAATAAAAGCTACATAATACAGAACCAATATAAGAACCGAAAGCCAAAGCACCGGAAAAGATTCGAAGTGCTTTGGCTTTTTTCGTAAACTGCGCATAATCGTATAAAAAAATTGTGTACAAAAAAATCTTAAAACACTGAACTATCAGTATTTCAAGACCTTTTCACTGAATGCGCGAGACGGGACTTGAACCCGTACGATCGCAATGATCACTAGATCCTTAGTCTAGCTCGTCTGCCAATTCCGACACTCGCGCATATCCAATATTTCATGTCCTTTCGTATCAGACGAATAGTATAATATCATTTCCGCCTTCGTATGTCAATAATAATTTTTAAATTTTTTTTGGATTTTGAAACAATGCTGACTTGAAATTTTAAATTCCAGTGCAGAGGTAAATTCCACCACGCCTTAAAAATTCTTGATTTTATTGAATTATATAAAGCCTAATCAGCAGAAAACTGGTATAATTAGTTCAACTTCCCATA
>JAAYNV010000049.1 GCA_012520645.1 Clostridiales bacterium
AGAACAGGGTATATCTGGAAAATCTTGAGAGCATGAAAACCAGAATCCTTCAGGAGAGAATCGTTCATAAGAATGGAAATCTTAGGGAGGATACAAATGGCTGATAATACAAAGTACCTTGAGTCTAGCTGGAGTGAAAGGTCCATCATGGCTAAAGAAAAAGCACTCAAAGCGGTAGCGCAATTAAAAGCACAAAAAGAGCCGGTTAATTTTAGCAGTGTTCATAAATCGAGTGGTGTTTCGAAACATTTCTTATATGAGAATGAGGAAGTAAAAGCTGTAATAGAGGCAGAACGCAGCCAGGAGGAAGCCGGAAAAACTGCGTGGCACAGTAAGTATGATAAAACATCCAAATCTAAGGATGTCATTATAAAAACAAAAGAAAAATATATCATAAAGCTTGAAACAGAAAATGCGAAGTTGCGTAAGGAAATAAACCATCTAAGATCAATGATATATGAGAAAAAGTAACTGTTCGGGGACAGTGTCCCCGAAGAAGAAATGTAGTGTTTCTGGGGCTTTAAGACCTGGGTACACGAGTTTTTTTAAGGAGGAATACACCAATGGGTGACAATATGAAATTTGATTATTACTATGGAATCGAAGCAGACCAGTTTTCTTTTTACAGAGTACCTAGATTGCTCGTGAAAGATGCACGTTTCAGGGAGTTATCCAGTGATGCAAAGCTCCTCTATGGTTTAATGCTTGATAGAATGTCTCTATCCATGAAAAACAATTGGCATGATGATGAAAATAGAGCGTACATTTACTATACTATGGAAAATATTATGGAGGATTTAGGGTGTGCCAAAGAGAAATGTGCAAAGGTATTAGCTGAATTGGATAGTAAAAAGGGGTACGGACTGATTGAAAAAAAGAGACAAGGATTAGGGAAACCAGATATTATTTATGTGATGAATTTCGCTACAATTGAAAATAATAATAAAAAGGAGCCTGTAAATACGGATAATACCACAGAAGTTCGGAAATCGAACTTCAAGAAGTTCGAAAATCAAACTTCAGTAAGTTCGGAAATCAAACCTCAAGAAGTTCGAGAATCGAACCTCAGCATAAACTGTACCCCTTGTCAAGGACATTTTTAAAACTTGAGTTCCCTATTGCTGGACACCTCAGTTTTGCATAAATCCCTGCTCTTGGACATGTTCAAGAATCAGCAAGCCCCACATAGTGGACACATTGATTCTGGTACTCCGTTTTGTTATATCTGGGCGTTGCCCAGACCCACCCTCGCCGGGAGGTAGGGAAAGCAGCTGGGTGTTTTCCTTTTCCACAGGGTGCTCCGTGTCATTCCATCAAGGACTGCCCGGACGCTTGCGCGTCCAGCGTACTGTCCCTTGACTCCATTCCCGCTTCAGGGGAATCGTCATTTGTGTTTTTTGCCCTGCCAAGCTCATCCGGTGTCTTTATAGCTTTGGGTGGAGCTGGCGGATTAGGCACTTTTAATGGATACTCACCGGTAAGATAGAACTGGTAGTATTCATTCGGCGAGAGCTTGGCGAGGTTCCATTGATATCGCTCATTGTTATAGTAATCAATGTAATCATCAATGACTTCCTCTACCTGTACATATTCCGTACAGGCTTTGAGTTTTTCTCCAACATAATCCTTCATATGCCCAAAGAAACTTTCCTGTGGGGCATTATCCCAGCAGTTTCCTCTTCGTGACATAGACTGGCGAAGGGCTTTATTATGAAGGATCTCAATGAACTTATAGCTTGTATAATGACAGCCCTGATCACTGTGCAGAATAGTCTCAGCTGTTAATGAGATACCGTGGTCTCTGACGAGGGTTTCAACTGTTTCCAGTACAAAATCCACCTGCAGAGATTCGCTGAGCACATAAGCCAGAATCTGTTTGGTAAATGCATCCAGTATGGTTGACAAATAAGCAAAGATGCCATTATAGGGCAGATAGGTGATATCAGTCAGTAATACCATACGTGGACCGTATTGCTCGAATTCACGCTGCAACAGGTTATCTGCTACATTACTGGTCTTCAGTGCCTTAGCCATCTGTCTGTAAGGATTGGCCGCTCTGATTGGACATACGAGATTGAATTTCTTCATAAGACGTCGGATCTTTTTCAAATTCATTATCACAGGCTCGTCCCGATGAAGAAGACGCATATGTATGCTTTTGGCACCTTTGGAATATCCCCTTTGCTGGTATGCCCATAGGATCAATTCGAAATCGTCTCGATCCTTCTGTTCCTGTGCCGCTCTTATGGGTGCAGCTGCGACCCACGCATAGTAGCCGCTTCTTGATACACCGGCATACTCACACATGCGTGCTACGGAAAGCTTTGTACTGCCGTTGGAGACAGATTCATGTATCACCTCGAATACGCTGGAAGAATCATTCATGAGCAATGCACCTACTTCCTTGTATTTCTGGTCGATATAATTTTTTTTAAAAAGTCCATCTCCTGTTCAAGGTACTCCAGCCGGTGTTGCATGTCCTTGAATGTTTCAGCCGTTGGCGAGCCATCATCATTCGAGATCAGCTCTTTTTTCAGTCCTGGTGGGCGGGAACCCTCATAGAATGGTAATCCTGCTTCGGTCTCCCGTTTTAGTGACTGCTGAAAACCGGTGATACGGGTCGCACCAAGGATATCCGTATCATAACCATACTTTTTAAAAATGTTGCGTGGAGTCATTCTGTTCTGGTATTCCGTCCAGAATATCTCCTTGAATTCTTTCGTGAACGCAATCTGGCGAGCGGTCACATGGTAGGTGTATGGGTTTGCTTTTAAGAGCGCAATCTGCTCATCTGTAAATTGACTTCTGCTCATAAACTGGTACTCCTTTTCTTTGTATTAGAGTACCATATCAGACTCAAAAAGTCAGATGTCTTTTTATGAGGTTACATGATTTTTGAATCTGTCTAAAGGGTGGGGTTCAAGAATTGAAAGTGTCCACCCTTATGGGTATATTATA
>JAAYNV010000050.1 GCA_012520645.1 Clostridiales bacterium
CTAAAACTACAGTATTTACTGTGGCCTTAGAGAAATACCAAACGCATCTGCAATAATAGGGAAATTCCTCATGCAACTTTTGGGATTGCCCTCTGCAATAGTTGGTATTTTAAGTATACAATAAACACTGATTCGCCAGACGAATCTGTTCTATCAGATTTTCATAGTCGTGCTCCAGCTTATCCAGACGATCCTGCATCTGGTAGATGACCTCGTTTTTGCTCTGATGATCCATCTTATTCAGTTCGTCCGGTGTAAATTTCTGGCACATACGATTCGTCCCTTCTGCACTGATTACTGCATTATTATAGCAGAAAAGCGTTGAAAAAGCGAATTTTCCCAAAACTGTGTTTCGGCATTCTGCCACCGGTTTTGATTTTGTTACAGGCCTTTACAGAGCTTGGAAATATAGAGTTTTCAAGGTTCATTTTCTTATTTTGGAAGGCATATATGCCATTCCTGTTTCCCTTATGCGGCATTGAAACATATCGGTCAGGGATAGTTATATATGTGAAAAAACAGAAGAAAAATTTCTCTGTTTTGCACAAGCATCAGGAAATTCTGTGCGGTTCTACATCCTTTATTTTAGGTTCCAGAGGATTCAATCCGAGCATCAGATAGTGAAACTGTTCCTCTGTCAGCTCAGCCGCTTCCTGTGTTGTCCTTGGCCAGGATAACCTGCCATCCTCAAAACGTTTGTATAAGAGCAGGAATCCGGTACCCATCCACAGTAGACCTTTTATGCGATCCGAACGCTGACCGCAGAAAAGGAACAGGGTTCCCTTTTCAAAAGGATTCTGCTTGTATTTGTCACCAATAATCATGGCAAGGCCATCGATTCCTTTTCGGAGATCAACCGTACCGCAGGCCAGAACTACCTTACGAATGCCTGCAGCATCTTCAAGCATGAGCCACCTCCAGAAGAATACGGGAAAGCAGGCCTTCTGAGATTTCGTTTGTTAAAGCAATCGAAATGTCAGCGCTCTTAATAACAGCTACCGGCCTGATCGCTTCGACAGAGGTTTCCCGTGGAAGGATTGCTGCATTTGCTGATTGCCCGGCTGGAATAGAAACTTCCGCAAAAGATATTTCATTTCCCTCCGATACCACTGCAGATGGTTGAGTCATTTGAGAATAAGACTGCTTTCTGAATTTGCGAAGCCAATAGTAATACGACTTTTCGCTGATACCATTGTCTGCCATCCATTGCTTGGCAGTTGTTCCTTCCGGACGATTCTGGCACTGGGTTATGATCTCCAGCCATTGTGAACTGCGTACATCATGAGTGATTTGATCCATGTAATGCCTCCTCTAAAAAACTACTAGTTTTTTCGTGTCTTTTAGAGTGTCGCATAAAAATGCTAATTATCCAAGGCGAGCGATTTGACACTTACCAAATGAACCCGAATAATCGTTGGATAAAAATGGCTGACAATATTCCATGGGAGGTATTTGAACTTGAATATGCTGAATTATTTCCAAGTGCTACAGGAAATGTAGCAAAACCACTTCGCCTTGCGTTGGGTTCATTAATCATTCAAACAAAGTATCAATTTGCTGATCGCGAACTAGTGGAAATGCTTACTGAAAATCCATACTTTCAATATTTTATCGGATTGCCCGGCTACCAACAGGAACCTCCTATAGAGGCTAGTGTCCTAGTTCTTTTTCGCAAACGAATTAGCATGGACATGATTATGAAAGCCAATGAATATATGCTTTCGAACCATCACGACGATGAGAATCAGCCTCCTTCTGGTTCTTCGAAATTACCTGAAGACAAAAAAGATGAGGAAACAATTAACAAAGGTACTATGATGCTTGATGCAACCTGTGCTCCATCTAATATACGATATCCTCAGGATTTCTCGCTTTTGAATGAAGCTAGAGAAAAACTAGAAAACATCATAGACCGATTTTCTAAAAGCTATGGTTTGAAGAAACCAAGAACTTATCGACGAGAAGCCAGAAAAAACTATTTAGCACTTGCAAAGAGTAAAAAACGTAGCAGCAAAAAGATTCGTAAAACCATACGCAAGCAGTTAGGTTATGTTCGTAGAAATCTTAGCAATGCAAATCAGTTGTTTTAGTTCTTTTATGGTCAAAATTTCACCTCCAATATTTCACCTTATTATTTTATTGCCATATGAATATTCATATTTTATCCATATATTTCATCCTTAACATTTAAAGATTGCCCCACCTTATTATATTTGTAAAATTTGTACAAAATATAATTTTCTTTATCCATTTTATGCGTAGATAACATTATCTCCTTATCAGAAAATTCATTTCAAACACCTACATAGCATTTTTTTTGAATACTCTTTCTTTCAATCAATCATCAAACAACTAAATTATTGTTTGTCCACTTCCGTAAAAAAGTATTCCAATGTACCCACAAACACATTTTGCTCAAACATTTCCTTAATCCGCTCCCTTGTCATCCAAGAAACCTGAGTCACTTCATCCGTTGTGGCATTGCTTAAGTCAACTTCTCCATCATATTCAAATAGCCACACATCCATAATATCATTGAATATTTTACCATCTATGATTTTTCTGACTTTTGTAAAGAGAACTTGTCCATTTTCCGGCATCAAATCAACTCCTACTTCTTCCTTGACCTCTCTGATTGCTCCCTGCAGGCTGTTTTCCCCTTTCACAACCGAACCACCCACACATTCCCACATCAAAGGATATGTCGGTCTGTTTGCAGAACGCTGTGAAATAAGATACTCTCCTTTAGAATTGCGAATCCAGACATGCACTACTAGATGATATCCATCTATCGGCAATTGTTCACCCCTTACATGATCTTTCCCAAGAAGTTTTCTGTTCTCGTCATATAAATCCCAGATCTCTGCATCTGAGACATACTCCACAATTTCACCAAAGTCAGCATTTAAGGTTTTACAAATTTTGCTAAGAATTGTAAGACTCACCTCTTCATCACGTCGAAGCTTTGTCATTGTGTTAGGGGCAATTTCCGCCTTTTTACGCAAGTCTGATTTACTCATCTTTTTATCAACTAATAGTTTCCATAATTTATTGTATGATACAGCCATAACAGGGTCTCCTATTTATCCAAATATATCTTTTTCTGCTTCATGTCTACTTTTGCTACAACGCCATATTGTAATGTGCATCTAGGTGTCGCATGTCCAAAATTCACATTACAAACAATCGGAAGTTTCTCATTATCTATCACTTTTATAAGAATATCTTTATATTCCTGATAGTAAGCTTCATCTTGTGGTTTTCCCACCAACACTCCATTCACTACATCAAATACACCTTTATTCTTAAGCGTGATTAGTTCCTTCTTTTAAATCATTCGCTCTTGCCTCTGGATGCTCTTGTAAATATTTAATTCCCTTCAAAGCATTCGGCATGAATATAGGCTCTAGTCCATATTCTTTTAATCTCTTTACGCCTATTTCTATATTATGGCTACAAAATTCTTCGCCCAACATTCCTCTTGATAAGCTGACGATTGCTACCTTGTCACCTTTTCTTAATTTCCTTGCATGTTGCATGGCTTTATTCCTCTCTTAATTCCATTTCATCTGTCATTTTTACGAACCCATACCTTTCATACAGTGGTCGTCCCATTTTTGTTGCCTCTAACGCAATTTGTGACACGCCCTGTTCCTTGGCTGCCTTCACTAGTAAGTCTAATGTACGAAATGCAATTCCCTGCCTTCTATATTCCGTTGCAGTATACATATTCATAATATATGCCTTTTTACCACTTGAATTGGGCTGAAAGTTTGGTCGGTATTTTAAAGTCTTAAATATACTTTCTGCATATGGATTATCATTGCTCACTCTTCCTTTGCATAGACAGTTCTATAATCCACCATAGTAATCAGAATTCCCATAATATGAAGTTTCGGATTCATCTTACGTTTCACGCGGCTTATGGTCTTTAACAGCTGTTCCAAGCCCTTAATAGGTAGATAGGCAGCCTGTACCGGGATAATAACCTCATCTGCAGCTACAAGAGCATTTAACGTCAACTGACCAAGGTTTGGAGAGCAATCTACAAGGATATAATCATAATCATCCCTGACGGATTCTATGTACTCACGCAACGTAGTTTCCGAACTCATAATCCCTACAAGTGATGTCTCTACTCCGGACAACTCGATATTTGCAGGCATAATGTCGATGCCTTCCTCATGATGAAGAATACCTGCCTTCAAATCATAATCATCTTCGTTCAGCACCCATTCCATGACATTCGCCAGGGTAATCTCAAGCTTATCCGGCTGAGGATATCCCAAAGCCTCTGTAAGTGATCCCTGCGGATCATTGTCAATGACAAGTACTCTCTTTCCCTTATTTGCCAGTCCGATGCCAAGATTCACTACCGAAGTACTCTTGGCTACTCCCCCTTTTTGATTTGCACAAATAATAACTTTACTCATCGCGATAAACTCTCCTTTCCAAAAACTTGTCTCTTCTGCTCTTTTTTCTCGATTTATCCTCGTTATCCTTAAATGCCTGAAGGATTTCCAACATGGTATTGACTGGAGTAAACAGCTCCTCGTCAATTTCCGATGCCTCATTTATTCTTTCTAACTCCGAAATGATGATATAAAGCTCTTTTCGAAAGTTCACAAGCATCTGAGGATTTCCTTTTGCAGTCACCTTATTGTGAAGAACCGCATCTAATACATAGTCCTGCTTGGTTAGATATCCCATAAGCTTCCAACGTTTATCGAGTTCTTTTCTTTCTTCCGGGGAACATCTGTAAGCAATCGTCTCACTACGATACCTGCCTTTTGAATCAAGATTCTTCGCTGACATCGAATCCCTCCTTCCACTCTTCATCAAGAGCCTCTGCCATATCATCCTGAATAGATGGCATCATATGTGCATAACGATATGTAATCTCTGCACTTTCATGACCCACTCTATTTCCGATAGCCACAGCCGAAAATCCCATATCTATAAGAAGTGATACATGGCTATGTCTGAGATCATGGATACGAATCCTCTTTACTCCACTTGCCTTAACACCTCTGTCCATTTCATGATGCAAATATGATTTTGAAAGTACAAAGATTCTGTCTGAAGGCTCAATACCATAAATGCTATTGATGAAATCCTGCATCTCCATGGCAACCATTTCAGGCATCTTAATAACCCTGACACTCTTCTTAGTCTTTGGCTTCGTTATTACATCCTCGCCCTTAATTCTCTGATATGACTTTGTAATAGAAACGTTATTTCTATCAAAGTCAAAATCAGCCGGAGTAAGTGCTAAGAGTTCTCCCATACGGACACCACACCAATAAAGCATTTCAAATGCCATATATGAGTATGTCTTGTTTGCCATAGTGGGAATAAATCTCATGTACTCCTCTTTGGTCCAAAACAACATTTCATCTGCATTATGCTGTCCTAGTGGTCCTGCAATCACTGCTGGATTCTTTGGCAGCTCATAATACTTAACAGCATGGTTGAAAATAGCTGATAGCTCTGCCTGCATCTTTCTAAGATAGGTTCCCTTAAAGCTATTTCCATCTTTCGATTCCATCTTCCGCATCTCGTTCTGCCAAGCAAGAACGTCTCGCGGAGTGATATCTCTCATCACAAGATCCTTAAAATATGGAAGAATCTTTTTTTCAATCACCCAGACTTTTGACTGCCAAGTATTTTCCCTTACCTTAGGCTTTACATCCGCTTCATAACGTCTGTAAAAATCTCCGAAGGTCATGTCTAAGCTACTGGCTTTTTCCAATTTGAAGTGTCGCTCCCAATCTTGAGCTTCCTTTTTGGTCTCAAAGCCACGCTTCATCTTCTTGACCTTTTTTCCTGTCCAATCGGTGTAATAGAACTGGCAGTTCCACTTGCCTGTCTTTTTATCCCTATTCGCCGGCATGTTGTACCTCCTTTACTTCTGTTTCGTTTTCTACTCCATAGAAACGCTCTTCGAAATATTTCCTGCTGACTCTTCCCGGGATAACCATATATCCTTTATCAGCAAGCTCCTTATTCAAATCGCGAACTATTCCATAAGACTTAGATTCAGAAACACCGAGTACTTCGCCGATTTCTTTTACTGTGATAAATGTTCTGCATTCAAACATATCTTCCACCTCCGATTACGAATTTTTTCTTTCGTATTACATTTGGGGTGGTTTTTTGCTCATTACTAAATCTCAGCAAAAATTTTTTATTTTTTTGAAATCTGTGGAAAATAAAAGATAAGAAACAGAATTGGACTCTTTAATTGGAGTTATTTCGCTTCTGCTTCTTTCAGAAAAAAATAGAAGCATATTAGAAGCGATGACCAAAAAAAGACCTGAAACCGTGTTATTTCACACGGCCTCAGGCCTTGAAAATACTGGATTTGTGAAGTTAACCTCTAAGCCACTTACAGGTCACTCCCACTCAATCGTAGCCGGCGGCTTTCCGGTGCAATCATACAGTACCCGGTTAACCCCCTTCACTTCGTTGACAATCCTGCTTGTCACCTTTCCTAATACCTCCCACGGAAGTTCTGCGCTTTCCGCGGTCATAAAATCGCTGGTTGTTACGGCGCGTAAGACAACTGCATAATCATATGTCCTGCCGTCGCCCATACAGCCGACGGAACGCATATTCGTCAGCGCAGCAAAGTACTGACCAAGGTTCTTATCCACGCCCGCCTTCGCGATTTCCTCACGGTAGATATAATCCGCATCCTGTACGATTTTTACCTTTTCTGCGGTCACTTCACCGATGATACGGATGCCAAGTCCCGGTCCCGGGAACGGCTGACGATATACAAGGTATTCCGGGATGCCAAGCTCCAGACCTGCTTTTCTTACCTCATCCTTGAATAACAGACGCAGCGGCTCGATGATTTCCTTGAAATCCACACAGTCCGGCAGTCCTCCGACATTATGGTGGGATTTGATGACGGCGCTCTTTCCGAGACCGCTTTCAATCACATCCGGGTAGATCGTGCCCTGTACGAGATAATCCACGGCACCGATTTTCTTTGCTTCCTCTTCAAATACACGGATAAATTCCTCACCGATGATCTTACGCTTCTTCTCCGGCTCTGTAACCCCGGCTAACTTCTCATAAAAACGCTCCTGTGCATTCACACGGATGAAATTCAGGTCATACGGACCGTCCGGTCCAAATACGGCTTCTACCTCGTCGCCCTCGTTTTTACGAAGCAGACCATGATCTACAAAAACGCAGGTCAGCTGCTTTCCGACTGCCTTGGCTAACAGGACTGCTGCCACAGAAGAATCCACGCCACCGGACAGGGCACAGAGCACCTTACCGCTTCCAACCTTTTCACGAATTGCCTGAATCGTCGTTTCTACAAATGAATCCATCTTCCAGTCACCCTTGCAACCGCATACATTGTATACAAAATTGGAAAGCATCTTCATACCTTCCTGTGTGTGCATAACCTCCGGATGGAACTGTACTGCATACAGACCCTTCGCTACATTTTCCATTCCAGCAACCGGACAAACCGGAGTATGGGCTGTCACGACAAAATCAGCCGGAGCCTCTTCAATATAATCCGTATGACTCATCCAACAGATCGTCTTTTCGGACACACCCTGAAATAAGACTCTGCTTGTATCTACATCCACCTCTGTCTTTCCATACTCGCTGACCGGAGCAGTAGCCACCTTTCCACCGAGCAGATGTGCCATCAACTGAGAACCATAGCAGATACCAAGCACCGGAACTCCCAGTTCAAAAACTGCTTTATCACAGACAGGTGAATCTTCTCCATACACACTGTTCGGACCTCCGGTAAAAATAATTCCCTTCGGATTCATTGCTTTCAGCTTGTCCAGATCCATGTTATACGGATGCACTTCACAATAGACATTACACTCTCTGACTCTTCTCGCAATCAACTGATTGTATTGACCGCCAAAGTCAAGAACGACAATCATTTCTTTTTCCATGTTCTTCTGCTTTCCTCTCTGTGCTTTTTTTCACAAATAAAAAAAGTTTGCCTACAAACTTTCCTGCGCCATAATATGATGCTGTTACTTCATTTTATTATAAAGTAGGGACTGTCTCCTGTCAAAACATATTTCCCTGCCCCACATAATAAAACCTGCAAAATACCAAAAGCACCGCCAGCCCGATAAAATTACAGGCTGTAAAAGTCAGCATATATCTTCCTTTGTCTGCATCCTCCTGCGCCGCATACATTTTATAAGAGATCAGACTCGCCATGGATGCGATCAGTGTTCCCAGTCCGCCAATATTCGTTCCAATCAAAAGTCCCTGCACATTTTCTGTAAAGCCGGATAACAGCAGTGCCGCAGGTACATTGCTCAGAAACTGGGAAAAAAGCACAGCGACCGCTATCTCCCTGCCACAGATCAGCTTTTCCAAAAGGCTGCTGATTTCCGGAATCCTTCCAAGATTTCCGACAAAAATAAAGAAACCGATAAAGGTAAAAAGCAATGCGTAATCCACCTGAATGAACAATCTCTGCTTCTTAATAAACAACACTCCTGCTGTCGTAACCACCAATGCGGGCATCCAGTGAATGACCCGAAATACGACCAGAAGATTTACGGAAAACAGGAGACTGTACACAATAAGAGCCCGTTTTTCCATAATGATAAGCTCTGTTTTTCTTTCCATCTGTATCGTTTCATCCGGTATCAGATATACCGCTATCATAAGAAGAACCAGGGAAAGTGCCGTAACCGGAAGCATGGTCTCAAAAAAGCGGCAAAGCTCTACCTGATAAGTGGAAAACAGATACAGATTCTGCGGGTTTCCGATTGGTGTGCACATACTTCCAAGATTAGCAGCTATGGTCTGTAAAACAACAACCGGAATCATCTGCCTTTCCTGATGGCAAAACCGCAGCGTCAAAATTGCAAACGGCACAAAGGTAATCAGTGCCACATCATTGGTAATAAGCATACTGGAAAAAAAGGTAATAAGCAGCAACATCCTGACCAGACTGCGGCTGTTCATCACTTTACTGCACACCCTGTTAATCAGCATCTCAAACAGCCCGACATCCTGAAAGCCCTTTACCAGAAGCATCAGGTAAAATAAAAGTGCCAGCACCCGTACATCCACATATCCGGTGTACTCCCGGTCCGGATGCACGAAAAATGCCGACAACAGTGCCAGAATCATAGATATACTGAGTACCTTTTCTTTTTTCAGATAGTTTATCATTTGTATTCCTTCTCTTTTCTGTATTTTAATCAGATCGTTCCAATTAAATTTTTCACCCCAGTATAGCATACCCGTTTCAAAATGCAAAGAAAAAAGAGTGCGCATAACCGTGTTCTTCTATATGATAGACAACGAAGTTTCCTATCATATAAAAAGGAGCTGTATTCACACATAATGCTGATGCAGATATTTTTCCCGTGTCGCTAATCCTCCGCGGATATGCCTCTCGGATTTGTTGACGTCGAGCACCTTTCTCGCCTGCTTTGCAAGAGTCGGATTGATCTGCATCAGGCGGTCTGTAACATCCTTATGTACAGTACTTTTACTGATTCCAAATGCCTTGGCGGTCTGTCTGACGGTTGCATTATTTTCAATAATATAATTGGCAATGCCGATGGCACGTTCCTCGATATAATCCTTCAAAAAAAATCCCCTCAGAATGCTTTTTTACATTGTATGAAGCATTCTGAGGGGGTATGACTTTTTTGAAGACGCTTTTTCCGCTCGAAAACCGTCTTAGTTTTCCTTTGATTTCTGGACGATATTGCAGACCGTCATAACAGCCGCAAACAGCACACCTGCCACCGGCCAGACGATCCAGCTTCTGCCCCAGTCTTCCGTAACAAAACTGTATGCCAAAAAGATTGCTGTGGCAATCAGCCAGTATACCGTGGCGATTGCTTCGGTATACTTACTGTTCCTCTTTCTCTCTCTCGTATAATCGCCCTCTTGTAACAGCTTCTGCAGGCTGGACCAGTAGGTTCCCGATACAATATAAAAATACACTCCAGTGGCTACCAAAATCAAAGTAACGGACAATCCCACAGCACAATAAAAAGCATCCTCCGGCCAAAAACAGCCGATAAAAAGCGGAACCGCAGCCACAACACAAAGACAGGTTCCAATCACAACATGTCTGCTGTAGCTGTCCTTATACCGCTCCTTTCTCTCCTTAACCATACCGGAAACGCCGTATTCTGTTTCAATCGGTTCTCTTTCCAGATATTCATACGGCTTTGTTTTCATCCCACAGGAAATAAATACTGCCACCGCGGCTGCAACCATAAAAAGCAATATAATCAGTGCAATGCTTTCTGCACGCTCCACTCCGATGTTTAGTCTGCCTGTTTCCGCTGCCGTTCCAAGCAGAAATAAACTGACCGGAGAAAGAATGCACATTCCGACTGCCAGTGCGACCGGTTTTGCCGTGCGCTGCTTCACTGCCAGAAAAGCATTTGCCTCCTCCATGGGAACTCTCCTGACCTCTGCTGACGGAATGTCCTCACCGGAAACAGGTACGCTTCCGTTATATTCCTCCAGCTCAATTTCATCCTTTAACAAATAATCCGTGCTGACTCCGAAAATCTGACTCAGCTGCAAAATTTTATCCAGATCCGGGACCGACTGGGCGCTTTCCCATTTGGAAACCGATTGTCTGGATACGTTCATCTGGTTTGCTAACTCTTCCTGTGACCAGCCATTCTTTTTACGCAGTTGGATAATCTTATCTGCCAATATCATTTTGATGCTCTCCCTTCATTTAAAAAAAGTGTTTTGCTGTTTCTGGTGAAATCATACCCAAAATCCGGGTTGCAGGCTACCTACCCGCCTTGGAAATTTGTCAACCGACAGTTGCAATGCCTGATTTTATCGGCAAAACGTCTTTACTCTCCACTCACCCCAAAACGTCATATCAGTTCCCTCTTTCCCTGACACCCCTTATATATTTCTCGTAAAACGGCATCTTGGAAAATTACCGCAGCCATAAAACTCTCCGTATCTTCCGTTCCGTCTGATCAGATTTCCTCCGCACTCCGGACAGACTGCCTCAGGCTGCTTATTCCGATCCAGGTCTCCCAGAAATGTGGTACTGCCGCTTCTCCCCACATTTCCTTCCTTTTCCTGAATCATACCGCTCTCCCGTGCCGTCTTTTTCATCTCTTCATAGCACTGCTGATTCATGATGCAGTCATTCAGCGCCCGGTGCGCACCTTCCGTTGCGATATGGTAATAGGCAGATATATCTGTCAGCCTATGATGGGACAACTGGGGCAGACACCTTCTTGCCATATACAGTGTATCAATATAATCATTGGTCAGTTCTCTGTCCAGATATTCCAGGAGATCCCGCCGGATAAACTTCAGATCAAAGCTATGTATATTGTGTCCCACTAAGACCGCTTCTCCGATAAAGTCCATAAAACTTCCCATGACCTTGGAAATAGCCGGTGCATCGGCAACCATTTGATCCGTAATGCCGTTAACCGCACTTGCGCCTGCCGGAATGCGCCGTCCCGGATTGACGAGCGTTGAAAACCGGTCTACCACCCTTCCCTGCTCCACCTTAACAGCAGATATTTCTATAATTTCATCCCAGTTCGGACTGATTCCTGTCGTTTCCAGATCGAATACCACATAATCCTCCACGTACCGTTCCAGCCTTCTTCCTTTGTGTGATGCCTGCATTTTCTGATCCTTTCTGCTTCTATAGAACTTTTCCTTCTGCTGCCTTGATCCGGTCAAACAGTCTCTCCTTTACAGGTTCCTTTGCAAATGAGACCTCCACCGCATTGCGTGTAAGCTGCCACAGCTCCTCATCCCGCACACCGTACTCCCTCTGGATAAACTCCATCTCCTTCGTTATCGTCGTATTGCTGACTGCCCGGTTATCCGTATTGACGGTTATGAGCAGACCACTGTCCAGAAATTCCCTCAGCGGATATACGCTCTTATCCGGTACCGCCTTGGTCTGCAGATTGCTGACCGGACACATTTCAATGCCGATGTGTCTGTTCCGGCACAATGCAATCACCTCACGCTGTCCCCGCATGGCAATCCCGTGTCCGATACGGGCGGCACCGCATTTTATGGATTCTATGATATTTTCCACACTGCCGCACTCTCCCGCATGCAGGGTAAACGGAAATCCCATCCTTGATGCCTCTTCAAAAAGCCCGGAAAAGTCCTTCATTGGAAATGCCGCCTCATTTCCCGCCAGATCCAATGCACATAGCCCCTTGCCAAGAAATTCTTCCGCCGCCTGAAACATCCCCCGGTTCTGCTCCGGCGAATGATGCCGCATGGCACAGGCAATCACGTTATATTCCACACCACACTTTTCTTTTCCTTCCGCAAGCCCCTGAAGTACTGCCTCAATGACCTGTCTACAGCTTAACTTCTCATTCA
>JAAYNV010000051.1 GCA_012520645.1 Clostridiales bacterium
CGTTTTTTACTTTGGTGTCTCCATCTTTCAATGAAGACTGGTTCTGAAAATTTCTTTTCACTATTCTTCTTCAAGAATATCTCTTTCGAATTTTCAGGGTTGCATTGTTGTTCATTTGTCAAGGTACCTGATGTTTTCCTGATTTATATAGAAAACATCAAACGGAGAAGGAGGGATTTGAACCCTCGCGCCGCTATTAACGACCTGCACCCTTTCCAGGGGTGTCCCTTCGGCCAGCTTGGGTACTTCTCCATAACTAACTGATTACTATTTCTATTTATTCTGCGGAGTGGTATCTCCAGCGGAGAGGGTGGGATTCGAACCCACGCGCCCTTGCGGACAAACGGTTTTCAAGACCGCCTCGTTATGACCACTTCGATACCTCTCCGTTTGTTTTTCGTTTTGCGCCGAACTCAGCAGCGCAAGAATTATTATATTCAAAAAGGTTCCCTGTGTCAACAACTTTTTTAAATTTTTTTGACATATTTTTTTAATTTCCTTTTCTATCGTCCAGAGTCCTTGTTTTTACTGGATTCTTTAAGAAATGCTTCCGCTATTTTGAGATCTTCCGGTGTTGTGATTTTGATATTTTCATAGGAACCCGGTACCAATTTAACCGGCACGTCCGTAAAGGTTTCCACAACCATCGCATCATCCGTTATCCGAACTCCCTGTTCGGATAAAGTCTCTTCCTTCTGAATTAATTCACCATAGGCACGGTATACCAGCTGGAAAGAGAAAGCCTGTGGAGTCTGTACCGTCCAGACCAGATCTCTGCGCGGAGTCTGTGCTGCAAAGCCTTTTTCATCTGCCAGCTTAATCGTATCCTTGACCGGCATGCCAACCACGCAGGCACGGCATTCCCGGACTGCATCATAAGCGCGCATAAGCATTTCCTGATCCAAAAAGGGTCTGGCTCCGTCATGAATAAAAACATAATCCGGAGTCCTCTTTGCCGCCTCTGTTAATCCGGCATATACCGAATGATACCGCTCCTTTCCTCCTGACACTATCGCTGTCACCTTTTTAAAGCCATAGAATTCCACAATTTCCTTTTTGCAGTATTCACGTTCATTTTCTCCTGTCACGAGAATGACCTCATCTACAAAGCTCTCCTCAAATGTTTTCAGTGCATAATAAAGGACCGGATAGTCCCGGATTAGAAGAAACTGCTTCTGCACGCTGCTCTTCATCCGTTTTCCCTGTCCGGCCGCCAGTACAATGGCTGTTGTTTTCATAGAAATTCGATACCTTTCCGATACCCACCGGTATTCCTGTATAATATCAATGTATGACCGATACTCTAAATATACTTTTCTAACGCTCACCCAGTTTCAGATTCGGTACGGCATTGAGATCCATTCCGCTTCTTTCGCCTTTGATATATTCATAATACCCTGCCACACCGATCATGGCTGCATTGTCCGTACAAAAAATCGGTGATGGATAATAAAACTGTATTTTTTCTTTTGCACAGGCTTTTTCAAAAGCGGCGCGAAGCGCCGAGTTAGACGCTACCCCTCCTGCGATGGCAAATTTATCATAACCGTATTCTTTAACTGCTGTCAGAGCATGTTCTACCAGCACATCCGTCACAGCCTTCTGGAAAGAAGCTGCCACATCCGCACGGTTTACTTCCTCTCCCTTCATCTGACAGGAATTCAGGTAGTTCAGCACCGCGGATTTTAAACCGCTGAAACTAAAATCATAAACCGAGTCTCCCACCCTGGCGCGCGGAAAGGAAACGGCGTCCGCATTGCCTTCCTTTGCCAGCTTATCAATTTTAGGTCCACCCGGATAGCCCAGTCCGATGGCACGCGCCACCTTATCAAAGGCTTCACCTGCCGCATCATCCCTTGTTCTTCCAATAATCTCATATTCGCCGTAGTCTTTAACCACAACAAGATGTGTATGTCCACCGGAAACCACCAGACATACAAAAGGCGGTTCCAGTTCCTTATTTTCAATAAAGTTGGCGCTGATATGTCCTTCAATATGATGAACGCCAACAAGCGGCAGCCCACTGGCAAAGCTGATTGCTTTTGCAGCAGACACACCAACTAAAAGTGCTCCCACCAGTCCCGGTCCATAGGTAACTGCGATTGCTGTAATATCCGAAAGCTCCACCGAAGCTTCCTCTAATGCTTCCCGAATGACCTGATTGATCTTCTCAATATGCTTGCGGGATGCTATTTCCGGCACAACACCACCATAGAGCTTGTGCAGTTCTATCTGGGAAGAAATCACATTGGAGAGTACTTCCCTTCCATTTCTGACTACGGCAGCTGCAGTCTCATCACAGGAGCTCTCCACTGCCAGTATTAAAACATCTTCCTTTTCCATGTTCCATCCTTCTGTGTTCAATCTTCTGATTTCCATTAATCCTCTTTGACCAGATCCCATCCGAGAATCTTCCAGCGTCCGTTTTCTGCCCTGCGCAGAACAAAAATCTCACGGCTATAGGTCATATCCTTACCCTGACGGATATGATACGTGCAGTATATTCTGGCACACTCCCTGCCCTCTTCCGTATAGTACTCCACTTCCGTGCTTGCCGGCAGAGTATAGCTGGATATTTTAATAGAATGCTGGTTAAAGTCCTCTATATCTTCTCTCAGGTTCGGAATATACTTTTCATCCGTATTGTATTCATTCAGTTCTTCATCATAAAGTTCCCTTGCACGGGCACCCAGCTGTTCGATCTGCTCATCCGTCAGTTTTTCATTATAAAATGTCTGGGTCAGTTCGCTGTAGTATTTGATCACTTCCTTCGGGGTCGGAGGATAATCCGTCTCCATATTCCGAAGCAGTACTTCCTGAACTGCCGTAAGCTTTTCTGCTTCTTCTCCTGTCTTTGACGGATTCAACCGATTGGACAGGTAAAAATAATAGCAAAGCAGCATACAGGCAAGCACTATAAAAATAATCAAACCCTTTATTCCCTTAAATTCAAATTTTGCTCTTCTTTGTCTCTCCATCCCGACATCCCCTTTCTTTTGTTCCGCTATACCATTAAGTCTCTGTGTCATCTTCAAACTTAAGTTCTATGCTCTTGCCGTCTTTTCCAGCTTCTGCGCGATTAAAAATTTTTTTGACGGCATCCATATATTCCTCCGCCTTTACCAAAGACGGGCTGTAATGAGTCAGCCACATTCGTTTCGGTGCTGCCTTTCTGGCAAGCTCTGCCGCCTCGTAAAAGGTCATATGCTTATATTCTTTTGCTTTGGCTTTTTTGTCCGGCTCTCCGTACATGCCCTCACAAATAAAAAGATCCGCATCCTGTGCATTCCTTACAATACTTTCTGTCGGTCTGGTATCCGTACAATAGGTCACATGTATGCCCTTTCTGACAGGACCAAGCACCATATCCGGCGTAAGCGTCCTGTCACCGTCCAGAATCGTTTCCCCCTTCTGCAGACGGCTCCAATATTTCCGGTCGATTGCCAGTTCCGCCGCCTTTTCCGGCTGGAATTTACCAGCGTGCCCGATCTTGATATTGTAACCATAGCAAACGACATTATGATTCACCCGGAATGCCTCAATCGTAAGTCCGTCAAAATGAAAACTCTGCTCACTTTCTGTAAGCTCTTTAAAACGTATTTCAAAAGGAAGCTCCGGCGCAATCACACGCAGGGAATTTACCACCCGTTCCAGTCCCTTCGGTCCGATCATCAAAAGCGGTTCTGTCCGTTCTGCATTGCCCATCGTCAGAAGCATGCCCGGCAGTCCGCTGATATGATCCGCATGGTAATGGGTAAAACACATGATGTCAATCGGCTTAGGACTCCACCCCTTCTTTTTCATGGCAACCTGCGTGCCTTCTCCACAGTCAATCAAAACACTTTTTCCATTGTAACGTACCATAAGAGCCGTCAGCCACCTGTAAGGCAACGGCATCATTCCTCCGGTTCCAAGTAAACATACATCTAACATGAACAATCCTCAATTCTATAATAGTTCCGTTTCTTCCTCTTCCGTCACCGGAATCCGGAACGCACGGATCATTTTTTCATAACACGCTTCACACAGATCAAAATGATGGTTCATTCCGTCCCTGCTGTTAAAATAACCAAAAACGATATCCATATGAATACAGTCCTCTTTCACAATACCATTTTCAGCCTGAAACGTTCTGCCACATTGATTGCAGATTACCTCCCTCAGTTCCTTTTTCCTTTCATCCGTATAATTTCTCATTCCATGTCTCCTCCCTGTCAGCCTTCTGACGCACTGTTCCATGGTTTCATTATAACGGCTGTCCCTGAAAATGCCCGTGGTAATTGCTGTCAAACACCTGGATTTCAAAGTTCTGCTGCCAGTATTTATCCCTGCCAAAACGTCCTTATCAGAGAATCCCATTCAGTGTTTCCACATAATAAACGCATCCTCTTTCGGTCTGCTGTAAAAACCCGATCTGACTCCTTCCGTCTTAAAGCCCAGCTTTTCATATAACCTGACTGCCGCAAGGTTACTGCTTCGCACTTCCAATGTAAAGTCTGTCATTCCCATCTGCATGCCTTCATCCAACAGCCGTCTTAACAAATTCTCCGCAATACCTTTTCTGCGGCAGGAAGCATGGACTGAAACGTTCGTAATCTCTCCTTCTCCCAAGAGATTCCGCACCCCGCAGCACCCAATAATATTTTCATCCTCTTCTGCCACAAGATACAAAACATCTTTATCCTCTGCTGCCTTTTCAAAGTCCTTGGCTTTCCACGGCTGGGAAAAATTGGCGGCTTCTAATTCTGCAACTTTTCCTGCATCATCTGCAAGCATCCTTCGTATTATCATCCTCGACTCTCCGCTTCCTGTCTTTCTCTCTCTGCCTGGGAAAGACGCAGGTAATCCGGCGCATGTTCTTCCGCTGTCTGCACTTTTCCTTCTCTATAAAAAATCTCTGCCAGCGTTGCAACGGCGCCAGCGCGCTGTCGGTTCATATGCGCCGGTGTAAAGGAATATGGCACCTGCATAATTTCCTTCAGCCTTTCTGCAAAGACCGGAACACCGTCTCCCAAAAAAGTGACTTTCTTCTGCAATCCGTTCAGCTCCTGCGCAATCTCTTCAATCGCTACCGCACACTGTGCTCTGACAATCTGCATCTCATAGGTCTGACCCAGCCGGATTTCTTCCGCCGACGGATTTTCTTTTTTGTGATACTCATAAATGCCCGTATAAACCTGTCCTCTTCTGGCATCCATGATCGGACAGATCAGCCCGTCATTTCCATATAATACATATGCCAGGGCATCCACCGTCGGAACGGCAATAATCGGACAGTTTAATGCAAGCCCAAGTCCTTTGGCGGTTGCCGAGCCAATCCGCAGTCCGGTAAAGGAACCTGGTCCTGCTGCCACGGCAATGGCATCCAACGTTCGCAGATCCAGTTCTGTAATCTCCCGAATCTTTTCAAGCATCGGAAGCAGGGTCTGGGAATGTGTCTTTTTATAATTCATCGTAAACTCTGCAACCAGAATATCATCCTCCACTACTGCCGCAGATGCCACCAGTCCTGAACTGTCCAAAGCTAATATCTTCATGTTTCTTTTCTCCCAAATCCTTTTATTCGATATTTTCGATTGTGATTCTCCGGTAATCAAACCCTTTTTCCAGATTTTTTTCGATTTCAATACGGGTGTGCTTCTTCGGAATGATCTCACGGATCAGATCCGCCCATTCAATAAAGGCAACGCCTTCCCCGTAAAAATAATCCTCATAGCCGATTTCATCCATTTCCTCCACATCTCCGATGCGGTATACATCAAAATGATAAAATGGCAGCCTGCCTTCTTCATAAACCTGAACGATCGTAAACGTTGGTGAACTCACCGGCTCTTTTATCCCAAGTCCGGCTGCAACACCTTGTGTAAAAACCGTTTTCCCTACTCCCAGATCACCGACCAGGGTATAGACATCTCCTGCCTTTGCCTCTTTGCCCAGTTGTTTGCCCAGTTCATAGGTCTCTTCCGGAGAGTTGGTTTCTATTATGAGTACTTCTTTGCTTCTCTTCATAATGATAGTGTTTTCCTTGTAAATATATTTCTTTTTCACCTATGCCCTGATTTTTACCCTGGCTGGCGGCATATGGGTAGAAATCATCCCGATTAACGGGGAAAGCTTTTCTCCCAGATCGCGTTTGGGAAAAATAAATGCGTTGACACGCGAGGTGTATAAAATAATACTGCGGCTTGTGGATACCGCCCGGTACATCTCTTCCCATCCGGTAAACGCCTGTGATTCCCCCTGGGAAACCTCTACTCCCGCATCTGTCATTTTATAATGCAGCGGCTCTTGAAACGCCGGTGTCATTGCTGCCTGCTTTTTTGCCTTCAAAAACAGACTTGCCGGCAAATACAGAAGAAGTACACAGCCTAAAATCAGATAAAGGACACCCCTTCCCATAAAAAAGCAGCAGACCAAAAGTGCCCCGACTGCTGTTCCAAGCAGCCCGGACGCACTGTAATACGTATGACGCATCATATAATCATACAGTGCGGCGGCATCTATTTTTACATTATATTCTAATTCCATGCAATTTTTCGCCTTTCTGTCCAAATGTTTGTCTAAAGTCATTATAACGGTTACTTAGGTCAAATTCAATAAAAGTTCCCGAAAAAAAGGTATCATAAAATCAAAAAAAACAAAATCAGGAGCACACACCGGTGCTCCCAATCCTGTTCACAATACAGTTCTATTCATGGCGAAGTGCTTCAATCGGACTTAACTTTGCTGCTTTTTTCGCCGGATATATTCCAAAGAAGATACCGACTGCAGAAGAAAAGACGGATGCTCCCAGTACAGTGGTAAGTCTTACCTGCGGTGCCACTCCAATCAGGGCACAGACTCCGTATGCACCCAGGATTCCTAGAATGATGCCTATGATTCCGCCTAACAGAGTAATGATTGCTGACTCCGATAAAAATTGCAGTAAGATGGACCCGGTACGTGCCCCAAGTGATTTGCGGATACCGATTTCTCTGGTCCGCTCAGTCACGGATACAAGCATGATATTCATGACACCGATTCCGCCGACTAACAGAGAAATTGCCGCAACGAATACGATAAAGAGGGTGATTCCTCCAAGAATCGTATCATACTGGTCAATATAGGTATTCATATTTTGTACATTGATCAGATTTTCACCACGGATACCATGCCGTGTTTCCAGAATGCTCACGGACTTTCTGGCAATATCCGATGCCTGTGAGGGATCCTCACAAAAGATTGCTACATCATTAAAATTATCCACATAATAGCCATAGGCTGATCCCATGACACTGAGCGGTATATCGATCATCAGATTATCTCCGTACATCATTCCTCCAAGCAGGGAAGCTTCATTGTCCTTCCGGATACCGATGATCGTAAAGTCCTGACTCATTCCATATACGCTGATCGTTATGGTCATTCCAAGAACATCCGAAGTACCAAACAGCTTCCTGGCAGAAGATTCCGGTATGACGCACACCTTGTTTGCTGCATAATAATCGCTCTCGTTAAAATATCGTCCGGCTATAATGGGTTCCTTGTTATAATACTGAAATGCCTGCGTTCCACCATAGATGATCGCATCAAACTGTCCCTTTCTTCCGCTGGCAGCTCCCCATGTACCAAAGACCGGGGAGACCCCTTTGATATGATCCACCTTATCGGCAACCGCCTCCAGATCATCCATCGTAAATTCCAGATAATCGCTGTTATCCTTGTTGTTACTGTTATCTACGTAAAGCTCGATCATACCACCCGCCATATCATTCAATTCACCGTTGATCTGGCTTTTGACACCATTACCGATGGATATGACCATAATGACCGAGGAAATACCGATGATGATTCCCAGCATAGTCAGAACCGAACGCCCTTTATTGCTTTTGATATTCATCAGAGCGATTTTGATATATTCCCATACCTGTGACATATGTTTCGCTCCTTTTTATTCTTCTGTTCCGGCATTTTCATTTTCTGACGCTTCTGTCACCTGTTCAGCTGTTTCTGTCGTTTCCTCTGTCAGCATGGCTGTAACCGGCATTCCCTCTGTAATGTTTGTCGTGTCGGTAATGACCTGATCGCCTTCTGAGAGGCCTTCCAGTACTTCTACATACAGGTCAGAAGCAATTCCTGTTTTCAGACGCTTTTTCACCACAGTTTCATTCTCGATCACATAGCAGAAATCGCCATCCTTATCCGCTCCTACTACCTCCACCGGAATCAGCAGTGCATTTTCCGCCTTATTCGTATGGACCTTAACCTTTGCTTCTACTCCCAGATAAATATAATCATCCGGGTTTTCGATATGTACCTCTGCGCCTACCACCGGTGTCCCGGAAGATCCTGTGGTTGCCATACGGTTGATCTTTGTTACCTTACCTTCATAAGTATGTCCGGAAATGTTCACTTCTGCAGTCTGTAAAAGCGCAATCTTTTCCAGATCATATTTCGAAACATTGATGGTTACCTTGACCTGATCACTGCTTTCCAGTTTCAGAATTGCAGTTTCCGGTGTCGCAAGGGAACCGTCCTGAACTGACAGTTCTGTCACAATTCCATTAAAATCTGCCGTCACCCCGCCGAGCGCTTCCGCCAGATCCTTATCGGCTTCATCCAGTGCCAGTTTCTGAAGCTGATGGTCGGCACTCAGTTTTCCCTTTTCATACGGATTTAACACCTGCGGTTCTGCACTATCCCGAATGCTCTCCTGCTTTGCTTTGAAATCCTCCAGATCAGTCAGCTTGTTCTTCTGATCGACAATCGCCCGCTCCACCTGTGTCAGTTCCACATCCTCATCCAAAAGCTTTAATTCCAGATTCAGTCTTTCCTGCTCATTCTGTGCGTGCTCTAAAGACTGCAAAACACCTTCTCCGATTTTACGTCCCTCAGATGCTGCCACAGCCTGCTCTTCATTTAAGGAATTGATTTCCTTCTGTACCACATACTGTTCATGATAGATATCCACCTTCTTACGGCTGATATCATCTTCCAGCCAGCTTTCGCACTGTTTGATATATTCCTTCTGGGAATAAATCATAGGCTCCACATTCATCAGATTATTCTGTGCATCCACGTATTTCTGTTCCTGAATCTGACTGTCATACATCTGCCCTGCATAACCGTTGCTGCTGGACTTTGCCTGCAGCTCAGCCTGCTTCTGCTTATACTCGGCAATTTCAGTATTATATTCCATTAAGAGATCACCCTCTTTTACCGCATCCCCCAGACTGACCTTCAGATTTTTAACGGCTACCTCAGCCGGCGGGAAATAGGCTTTGGATATCTCACTCTGCACCGTACCGCTGGTACTCAGACTCTCTTCAATATCTCCTCTGACAACCGATACAGCAGCGACCGGGAATTTGGCATTCTTAGCTGCTACGTTTCCATAGACAATTACACCGATTACCAAAACTGCCACGCCTCCTAAAATACAGCGTTTTACAATTTTCTTATTCTGGGGCTTCTTAGCCTTCTTTGCTTTTTTTCTGTCTGTCGTCTCTAATCCGTTTTCTGTGATTGATTCGATTTTATCTTTTTTTCTCATCTCTATCTCCACCTCTTTATGATTCTGCTGTTTCCAGCTCCTTTTCATTTTCGCTTTGTTTCGTGCTGCAACATCCAGCCGATACAAACTATACAGCCTCTGCCACTCTTCCGGAATCGCTTTCGATTCTGCCGTCCTTGATCGTAATGACCCGCTTCGCCTGTTCCGCAATTTCATTATCATGTGTGATCAGAATGACCGTTCTGCCTTCCTCGTGCAGATCCCTCAATATCTGCATGATTTCCTTCGTGGAACCGGAATCCAGATTACCCGTCGGCTCATCTGCCAAAATAACCGGTGGTGCCTGTGCGATTGCTCTTGCAATTGCCACCCTCTGCTGTTGCCCACCACTCATCTCGGACGGCTTATGATCCATACGATGCGCAAGCCCCACCTTTTCAAGCGCTATTCTCGAAAGTTCCATGCGTTTTGCTTTTGGCACACCACGGTAGATAAGCGGCAGTTCCACATTTTCCATGGCTGTCAGGTTCGGAATCAGATTGAATCCCTGAAAGATAAATCCAATTTCCCGATTTCTGATGTCAGACAGCTCATCATCTGACAAATTGGAAACATCCGCACCGTTTAACACATAGCTTCCACTCGTAGGGATGTCCAGACATCCCAGCATATTCATCAGTGTGGATTTTCCGGAACCGGAATGTCCGATAATTGCAACAAACTCATTCACATCAATCTTTAAATTCACATGATCCAGTGCCCGGACTTCATTCTCTCCCGGATTATAAACCTTACACATATCATGTATTTGAATCAATGCGCCCATCTTAATATCCATACTCCTTTCAAATTCCGGAGACTTTGTTCTGAAACCCTGTTTCATACACCACATCTCCATTTGCAAATCAAAGATTCACAACCCTCTCTGTATTATTGTGTTGTTGTATTACATACATAATACATTAATACGTTGTTTTGCTTTTGTCAACTACCAAAATGTATATTTTATTATCTCTGTACCTTGATATAAAGCAAAGTCATTGACACCATAAATATTTATACAGGAAAAAACAGAAAAAAGACTGCGATAGTTCTTAAGTTTTCCTTAAATATAGAAGGTCAGTTTCCTGCCGCATAAACAGAGTGTGCAAATGCACATAAAAAGAGCATCATCCGTCAATGATCTGCATTGCGAATCATGCCCTTTCCAATTTATCTTCTTGCTGCCTTTAAAATCGGACTCAGCTTTTTATAGATCAACAGTGTAATGATCGAAACCAATCCGCCCTTCAGCAGATTAAGCGGTGCTACACAAAATACTACAAGAGTTGTCACACTGTTGATATTTCCGTTGATTGCTGTCCCCATGCCAACGATTGCATCCAGAGGAAGACCATACAGTTCCGAAAACTTCGGAAGCAGATAAACCGCATTGAATGCCGTACCGAATACGGTCATCGTAAATGTTCCGATGATACAACTGAGAATGGCATTCTTTTTATTCTTTTTTGCCAGATACAAAATCGATGCCGGAAGCAAAAAGCTGCAGCCTACTGCAAAGTTTGCCAGCTCACCGACCAAAGCGGTGGAAGTGGACTTAAACAGCAGCTTCAAAATAATCTTTATAAATTCAATCATGACACCCGCAACCGGACCGTAAGCAAATGCTCCGATCAGTGCCGGGAGCTCCGAAAAGTCCAGCTTGTAGAAATCCGGTGCAAAGCCAACCGGAATCTCAAACAGCATCAGTACTGCCGAGATTGCTGAAAACATACCGATTACCGCTACCTTCCTCGTACTCAGTATGCGCTCGGTATCTCCGCTTTTCTTCTTTTCAAACTTTTCCACCACATAAGCAATCAGAAACAAAACAAAAACAACCGCCAGAAATTCCAGCGCAAATACTGCATTATCTTTTAATATCTCAAAAATACTCTTTTCTTCCATCGTAAAAATCTCCTTTCAACCATATCCCTCAATGATCTGTTCTCTGCCTGAACTTCATTCACTGCATGTTAAATCGTTTTTCATGACCGCTGTAACCAACGGTTCAATATTTTTCCTCTCCGAATGGTCAAAAGAGCCTGCAAACAACTTTACCATCTCTTCTTCCTGCTCGGTCTTGTTCTCCTTTTTGGCAATAGATTTACCCATCATCTTCAACATCATTTTTGGGAAAAAGCTCATTCTTTCAAAGGAAAGTCCGCCCTCCAGATAGAAAAACGGCGTCTCTTCCAGATGATTCTGGGTCTTTAGGTTGCTTCTCACATTCCCGTTGTCTGATCCCGCTCCCACGGCAAAAACCACCAGCTGCTTCGGATTCATTTTCCGCAGCTTATCCAATCCCGAAATCATACCGCCCATAATCCAGCCGCCAAAAATCACGTTGTCATATTCCGCAACAGCTTCTGCGGAAATATGCTTTAACTCCTTTGCCTCACAGGAAAGCTCCTCTGCAATCCATGCGGCATACTTTGCTGTAAATCCGGTTGCACTCTGATAAACTACTAATCTTTTCATGTTCTGTTCTCCTTTGTCTCTCCGGTCTGTCTGTCCTTAGACCAGCCGGCTGCTATTTCTGTTTTGACTCTTTTACTGCCTGCTCTAAAAATATCTCATAAGCCGCAACTAACTGCCTGTCAAGTTCCTCCATGGGAATTCCAAAATTACTGGATATCAGTATAGTACTGATCCCCGTATTATAAATGACCATGTTCAGATGCAGCTTTCTTGCCGCCTCCACGGAAATGGAAAATGTTTCTGCCAGAAAGTCCGCAACTGCAGGAGTACACTCCTGCTCATAAAGTTCCCACAAAGATTTTGCCGCACAGTCCGCTCTTTTTTGAAGGAAATATAATTCAAACAGGTTTGGTTCCTCCTTCGATAAGCACAGATATGCCTTTCCAATGCTATGGAAATAATCCTCTTTCTTTATATGTGCCGCCACATACTCCTGAAAAAATACAGCTGTCCGCCTCTGTACATCCCTTTTCAATTCTTCCATATTCGAACAATAACTGTAAATCGGCTGCACCGAACATCCGAGACGACCGGCAATATTTTTCACCAGTACCTTCTCCATACCACCCTCTCTTGCCAGTTCAAACGCGGCTTCTACTACCATTTCTTTTGTAATCCTCTGTTTTGGCATCGCATCCTCCTGAAATCCCCCAAAATATTCTAAAGATTTCTTGTCTTCTTAATATAATCCACTTATATAAACAATTTATATAAGTGGATTATATTTTGTGCCGCATATTTTGTCAAGCACTTTTCTTCCTTTCTTTTACTCTTTACAGTACACATGCTATAATAGCGGGAGACATTATAATGAATGAAGAAGAAAGGAATTTTCCTATATATGAAAGTCCGTACCGAATTTACCTGCCCATTAGAGCTGACACACGATATGATTAAGGGAAAATGGAAAACGATCATTCTATGGCGCCTGCGTCTGGGTCCAACGACCCTTTCCGGGCTGGAAAGAGATATTGATGGTATCAATCAGAAAATGCTGTTAGAACAGTTAAAAGAATTGATGAATTACGGTTTTGTGGAAAAGCGTTCTTTTCCCGGCTATCCTCTCCATGTAGAATATTCACTTACCAAAGATGCCGGGGTCGAAATTCTGAAAGCACTGAAAATCATGCAGCATATTGGCATTGAATATCTGAAGACCAATGGTATGGAACACATTTTAACCGAAAAGGGGGTCATGCCAGAGTAATACCTACAAAAAAGTGGGTAATTTACTTCCTTTTTTTCCTCTGCTATTGTGTATACATCCATAGAAAACGGAGGAATTTTTCATGATTGTAACAAGTACAGGAATTATTAATGGTGTCATTCAAAAGCAATACGGAGAATATGGCAGTCAGTTCAATCCAAATGGAATACCTACCTATTCCCTGCCCATTCAGATTGCAAACGCTCCGGCTGGAACAGTTTCCTATGCGTTAGTTCTGGAGGATAAGGATGCCTACCCGGTGACAGGCTTTGCATGGATTCATTGGCTTGCCGCTAATATTACACGAACCGTTCTTGCATCAAATGAAAGTCAGACTGCAACGGATTTTGTACAGGGTCAAAACAGTTGGTTCAGTATTCAGGGCGGAAATCAGTCGCCCGCACTCTGCTGTTTCTACGGCGGCATGACCCCACCTGACGGTCCGCACCTTTATGAACTGCATGTGTATGCTCTGGACTGTCTTCTTGATATGAACAACGGATTTTTACTAAATGAACTTCACCGTAAAATGGACGGACACATTCTGGACTCTTACACTTTAAAAGGAGTTTACCAGAGACCTACCTAACCGCCTCACAGACTAACTCCATATCCGTCAGATGAATATAGTGACTGCTTTTCTTCGCGCGGATGTGGCGACTCTGTCCGGAATACGTAAGATATTCACACATAAGCTTCTGCCAGAGTGCTTCCACTTTTTCCGCTTCCTCCTCTGAGGCTCCTCCAAAGGTTTTTATTTCCTGTTTCTCAATCTCGGAATCGTGTGTGAGCAGAACGAGCGGGATTTGTGGAAAGCCTTCCGGCGTCATGAGCTTTTGCAGGTACTGTTTTTCATGTGCCAGTTCATATTCCGCAAGTGCCGTTTCATAAGTCTGCGGTCTGCCCAGTGCCGCTAAAATATACTGTGACTCCTTTTTTGAAAAAGCAGAATAATAGTAAAACGGAGGCGCAGACCGCATCATGAGACGTATGAGCCAGCCAAGATGCAGCTTTGCCAGCCGATAGTTCAACCGAAGCCCTTCTGTTTTATCCACGCCGCTCTTTTGAAACTCCGACTCCGTCAATTCCTCACGAAAAGCATCGTCCCGTGCAGAAAGCGGATCCAGAAGCACCAACTGCCTAATCTGATCCGGATACCGCCGTGCGTACTGCTGTGCATATAAGCCGCCTTGTGAATGTGCCAGCAGCGTAATCTTCTCCTCACAGTTTAACTGCTCCAACAGGCTATGCAGTTCATGCGCTATATTTTCCGGTGTGCGCTCCAATGCAGAAAGGCTGCTGCTGCCGTATCCTGCCCTCTCATATAGTAGAACAGTATGGTGCTTTACAAGCTTCTCTACAAGCGGTCTCCATTCCGCCATAACCGCCCCGAGTCCCATTTCAATCACCAGATCAATCTTTCCCGTTCCAAAAACCGCGTATGCAAGCTCTGCTGTTTTACAGTCTTTCTTCTTCACAACCATTGCCTGATTCTCCATTGTAATCCCTCTCTTCCCTGATAAGCCCAATCAGTTTCTCTGCAAAATCCATCTGTTTTTTTATGTCACAAAACATATTTTCAAAAATCAGTTCACTCACTGCGGGCAGTTTCCCCTGAAAATACTGTTTCTTTTCTTCATAGCCCTGCTTGAGTTTGAGATACTGCTCCTTCAGACATTCTTTCTGTACTTCCAATGCCTGAATGCTCTGTTCTTTGGGTACATAATCCATAAAACACAGCCCGGAATAAAGCGCGGTCGGATACGTGACAGAAGATTCTTGCAAAGACTTTAAAATCAATTTCTCCAGATATCCAATCCCCGCCTCCGTAATTTCATAAATCGCCTTCTGTCGCCTCCCGGTCTGCTCAACCGAAGCAATTCGAATGTAAGACTGCTTCTCTAATTGATTCAGGGCATGATAAATAGATCCGACCAGCACACCGCCCCACCCCTCTGCCCCCGAGGTCTGCAGGGTCACCTGAATATCATATCCGCTCATCGGTTCTTTTCTTAATAATCCCAACACTAATAGCTGTGTCATTTGTTACCACCTGTTTCCTTTTATAAAACACTCTGTATAAAATATTACATTTTAAATATTCTATTTTTAATACTCTATGTTGAGTATTTTATTCTATTTTGTGAGACATGTCAAGTTGAAATTCCGGAATCATCATTCCGAACAGTTACTGCTGCCTATTTGGAAATTGTCCAAACCGCAAACGGACAGAACCGCCTTGTCCCTGGTTCTGTCCGTTTTTCTTTCCTTATTAAAATGTAATCTTATTAACCATGATACTTTCCAAAGATTATTTCTTCTCCGGCTCCTGATCCAGCCGCATGGTCAGACTGATTCTCTTCTTCTGTAAATCTACGTCCAGTACTTTGACCTCCACAATATCCCCGACACTGACTGCCTCTAACGTATGCTTGATGAAACGGTCTGTAATACGGGAAATGTGTACCAGGCCATCCTGATGTACACCGATGTCTACAAATACGCCGAAATCAATGACATTGCGCACCGTACCTTTTAAGATCATACCCGGTTTTAAGTCCTTCATATCCAGTACATCGCTTCGAAGGATTGGGGCAGGCATGTCGCTTCGCGGATCTCTCGCCGGCTTTTCCAATTCTTTGACTATATCAGTCAGCGTCATTTCACCAATGCCAAGCTCCTCCGCCAGCTTTTTCTTATCTCCAAGCTTCCGCTCCAGTGTCCCGACACGAGTATCAGAAACATCTCCTGCACTGCCGCCTCTGTCATTCTTCTTATTTCCACTCGCACTGCTGTTGACATTTCCGCCATTGACATGTTTGCCGTTTGATCTGCCAGCCGATTCTGTGTCCCCTGCCAGACTGCTGCCTGCGAGTGCTGCCGCAAGTGCCTTACCCATAGCCGTATTGGTATTCCTTATAAGCGGCTTTTGGTTCTTCGGATTCTTACGATTATTCTGCTTTGTGCCTTCTGTAACACCTGCCACCTGATTTCCGGTTGTACCTGTGCCGTTTTCTGCTTTCTTTGCGTTCTCGCCCGCATGGCGCACAGCTTCTCTGACATCCTCCATGGTCATGCCGAGTTTATCCAGAAGCTGCCCTGCTGCCTCATAGCTTTCCGGATGGACGCTGGTCGCGTCAAGTGGATTGTCCCCATCCAGAATACGAAGAAAACCGGCACACTGCTCATATGCCTTCGGTCCGAGTTTTGCCACTTTCAAAAGCTGTTTGCGGTTCGTGAAGCGTCCGTTATTTTCCCTGTAATCCACAATATTCCTTGCAATCACCTTGGAAATACCGGAGATGTATTCCAAAAGGGAAGCAGATGCCGTATTCAGATCAACACCGACCTTATTTACACAGTCCTCTACTACACCACCCAGCGCTTCGGACAATTTTTTCTGGTTCATATCATGCTGATACTGCCCCACACCGATGGATTTCGGATCAATCTTTACAAGCTCTGCAAGCGGATCCTGCAGTCTTCTTGCAATGGAAGCGGCGCTTCTCTGACCCACATCAAAGTTCGGAAATTCTTCCGTTGCCAGCTTGCTGGCAGAATATACGGAAGCTCCGGCTTCATTGACAATAACATACTGTACCGGCATATCCAGTTCCTTAATCAACTCCACGATCACCTGTTCGGATTCTCGGGACGCAGTACCGTTTCCTACGGAAATCAGGGAAACATTGTATTTTTTAATGAGCTTTTTCAGCTCCGCCTTTGCCTCTGTCACCTTATTCTGCGGTGCCGTCGGATAAATCACCTTTGTATCCAGCACCTTTCCGGTAGCATCCACAACCGCTAATTTACAACCGGTGCGGAATGCCGGGTCCCAGCCGAGCACAACCTTCCCTGCAATCGGCGGCTGCATCAGAAGCTGTTCCAGATTCTTGCCAAATACACTGATGGCTCCGTCCTCTGCCTTCTCGGTCAGTTCGTTTCGAATCTCCCGCTCAATTGCCGGAGCAATCAGACGTCTATAGCTGTCTTCAATAACCTCCTGTAAGACCGGCGTGGTGATTGGATTTTCTTTTGTAATCATCTTCTTTGCCAGATACTGCAGGATGCGTTCCTCCGGTGCAACGATCCTGACGGTCAGAAATTTTTCCGCTTCTCCGCGGTTTAATGCGAGAATTCTATGCCCTGCCGCTTTCTTTACTGCTTCCTCATAAGCATAATACATTTCATAGACGCTCTCTGCCTTCTCATCCTTGGCCGTACTGGTAAGTGTTCCTTCCTCCATGGTAATATTACGGATATAGATACGGTAATCCGCCTCATCGGAAATCTGCTCCGCAATAATATCCTTCGCTCCGGCAAGTGCCGCCTGTGCACTCTCCACTTCCTTTTCCGGATCTATGTATGCTTCTGCAGAAAGCTCTAATGCCTCTGTTGTTTCCTGCGCCAGAATCAGCTGTGCTAACGGCTCCAGACCTCTCTCTCTGGCTATGCTGGCACGTGTTTTACGTTTCGGACGGTAAGGGCGGTACAAATCCTCCACGACCACCAGCGTTTCTGCTGCCAGAATCTTTTCCTTCAGTTCATCCGTCAGCTTTCCCTGCTCCTCTATACTGTTTAATACCGACTCTTTCTTCTCCTCCAGATTACGAAGATAAGTCAGTCTCTCATCCAGATTACGAAGTATCTCATCATTTAAAGCTCCTGTTGCTTCCTTCCGGTATCTGGAAATAAAAGGGATCGTATTTCCCTCATCAATCAACTTAACGGCAGCTTCCACCTGCCACCTCTCAACCTTCAGTTCACTTGTAAGCTTTGCAATAATATCCATTCTCTTTCTCCATTTCCTGTGTGTTCCTGCAGACAGTCCGCTCCTGCTGTTCTTCTTACGCACTGTACTTTTTATTATACATGTTCCTCTGCCCGGTTTTCAAGATTGAATTGTATTCTGTCTGCAAAAGTGTTAAACTGATATCACAGGTCAGTATAAAAAAACTTCCATCTGTTACTGATCAAAGGAGATTTAATATGGATTTTCAACCCCAGAATAAACCAAACAGTTTTTCCGTAGTTTCCATGATATTCGGTATTTTATCGCTGCTTTCCCTATGTTGTTTGATATACTTCTCTCCCCTGTTTGGCGGACTTGCCATTTTATTTGCGCTACTGTCCAAGGGGTACGAAAAAGAGATGAACGGGAATGCAATGGCAGGACTTTCCACCGGTATTATCGGACTTGCCATTTCCTGCATTTTTATTCCCTTAATGCTTATCATGTGGGTATTTCTGATGAATTCCAAACAGTTTAGCTCAGAATTCTGGAGTTCTTATAAAGAGGTAGGGGAACGGATATATGGGGAACAGTTTGACGATATATTAGAGGATACGTTTGGCGAAGATTTTGATATTGATCACTATATAGAAGGAGGAAGCGTATGGTCAGAGGAATAAACGGTTACAGCAGCCCCTATGAAAACTTTTCACTTTCCGGCACAGATGAAAGATTTTCACCGAAAAGCGGCATCATCCGCAATCCGGGAGAATCAACTGAAAAACTGCCCGGGAAAAAATCTTCACCGGCAGAATGCGAGACGTGTAAAAACCGTAAGTATCAGGACGGCTCCGATGAAATGGTCTCCTTCAAATCAGCGGCACATATCGCACCTGAAGCTGCTGCCGCAGCGGTACGTTCCCACGAGCAGGAGCATGTTTCGAATGCCTATAAGAAAGCTGCCATGGGAAACGGCAAGGTCATCTCTGCCTCTGTTTCCATCCGTACCTCCGTTTGTCCGGAATGCGGACGAAGCTATGTATCCGGCGGTGAGACCAGTACCCAGATTAAATATTACAATGAAGAAAATCCTTATCAGCAGGATAAAAAGGCCACTGATGCCATTCTTTATAAGGGCATGAATGTGGATGCTGCCTGCTAATAATTAATGCTAATAAAACAGAAAGGTATTGACATCCATGCAAAAAAACAGACCATCTGCCGAGTTAAAGCGTCTTGCCAAAGGTCAGCTGCTCGGCAATTACGGCGGTTATATTGCCGCTGAAATGATATACAGTCTTATTACAGTAACACTCTCCATGATTATACTGGTATCCGTGGATTTATATTCCATAACAGGTATTGTGATCTATTATGCAATCCTGTTTCTGGTACAGGTACTGTGTTCTCTTTTTGTAGCCGGCTTTATCCGCATGTATTTGCAGACCATAAAAACCGGTAACTATTCTTTTACTGATTTATTTTATGCGTTCAGACATCATACCGACAAGATTATCGTTATCGGTTTTATTCTGTCCCTGATCCGCTTTACACTGCAGCTGCCGCATTTACTGCTTTCCTGGTCTTTTCTTCGTACCGGCAGCTTTTCGTTTCTTTTTGCGGATCTGATTTTGTTGACCATCTTTAATGTGCTTGCCATCTATATCAATATTACCTTTTCACAAGCATATTACATTGCTCTGGATTTTCCGGAATGTACGGCTATAGAGGCTTTGAAAATGAGTCATCGCTTTATGAAAGGTCACAAAGGACGTTATTTCTATATTTCCATGAGTTTTCTGCCGCTTATGCTGTTGTGCCTTTGCACCTGCGGCATTGGCTATTTGTGGCTGGGTCCTTATATAGGAATGACTTTTGCCAATTTTTATATGGATCTGATGCAGAGTAAAAGAGAAGAACAGAATATGTGCCCACCGGTCGTATGAAAAAAGCGTAGGAATTAATTTCCTACGCTTTTCCATTTCAAATATGCGTTGATAAAAAGATCAATGCTTCCATCCAATACCGCATCGGTATTTCCCGACTCTGCATTTGTCCTGTGATCCTTGACCATCGTATACGGCTGCAGAACATAAGATCTGATCTGATTGCCCCAGCCAATCTCTGACACCTCTCCGCGGATATCGGAAAGTTTCTCCGCATTGGCTTCCTTTTTGAGCATGTAAAGCTTTGCCTTTAACATCTGCATTGCCTTGTCCTTGTTCTGGAACTGGGACCTTTCATTCTGGCACTGTACCACGACTCCGGTTGGAATATGTGTGATACGGATGGCAGAAGAGGTTTTATTGATATGCTGTCCACCTGCACCACTGCTTCGGTACGTGTCGATTCTAAGGTCTCCCGGATCGATCTCCACGTCTAAATCCTCTTCAATATCCGGCATGACATCCAGGGATACGAATGAGGTCTGTCGTTTTCCCTGCGCATTAAACGGGGAAATACGCACCAGTCTGTGCACACCCTTTTCAGACTTTAAGTAGCCATAGGCATTTAAGCCGTTGACCTGAAAGGTAACGGATTTGATACCCGCCTCATCTCCATCCAGAAAATCTAACACTTCGACTGTATAACCCTTTCGCTCTGCCCAACGGGTATACATACGATAGAGCATGTTCGCCCAGTCACAGCTCTCGGTTCCGCCCGCTCCTGCATTCAATTTTAAAATGGCATTGCATTTATCGTATTCTTCCGACAAAAGGGTACCAATACGAATGTCTTCAAACGTTTTCACAAAGCTGTCCAGTTCCTCACGGATGTCCGGTATCAGAATTTGAGCTTCCTCCGGTTCTTCCTCATAGCCCATCTGAATTAACTCCAGTATATCCTGATACTGGGTTTCCAGCCCCTGATAAGTCTCCACCGTATCCTTGAGATTTTTCAGTTCTTTCATAAGCTTATTGGAGCGTTCCGGATCGTCCCAGAAATTCGGGGCCTCCATTTCCATCTCCAGCTCTTCTATCCTCTTTGACTTGTTAGCCAGGTCAAAGTGAATCCCTCACTTCCGCTAATGGAGTTTCATATGCCTGTAATTCGGTCTTCATGTTATCTAATTCAACCACTTGCGTCACCACCTTTTTCTTTTATTTTATAAAATAACGGGAACCGTACGGCTCCCGCTTTTAAGCCAGTTTATGCGTTTCTTCCGCAGCACTGCTTATATTTCTTGCCGCTTCCGCACGGACACGGATCGTTCGGGTATATCTTTGCCTGCGTACGTTTTACCGGTCCCTTCTGTAAGGAATCGTCCTTATTGGTACCGGTTACCTTGGCTACCGGCTCTCTCTCCACCTTCTGTTCGATTCTGACATGGAACAGAAGACGCAAGGTATCCTCCTGAATGCCGGCAGTCATGCCGTCGAACATCTCATAACCGTTCAGCTTATACTCCACAAGCGGATCTCTCTGTCCATAAGCCTGTAATCCTGCTGCCTGACGAAGCTGCTCCATATCATCGATATGATCCATCCACTTCCTGTCGATCACCTTTAAGAGAATGACACGCTCTAACTCACGGATTGCCTCCGGCTCCGGAAACTCTGCTTCTTTGGCCTCATAAAGCTTCACTGCCTCTTCCTTTAACTGGTGCTTCAAGCTGTTCTTCTTCGGCGTCTCCACACGTCCGGTATTGACCGGGCGAAGCGGAATCACCGGAAGCAGCAGGGAATTGAGTTCCTTGAAATCCCATTCCTCAATATCCAGATCGTCACTGATGCAGGAATCCACGGAAGCCTCCACAAAGTCTGTAATCATCTTGTAGATCGCATCCCGCATGCTCTCGCCATCCAGAACCCGTCTTCTCTCTGCATAAATAATTTCTCTCTGTTCGTTCATAACCTGATCGTACTCCAACAGGTTCTTACGAATACCAAAATTGTTGTTCTCTATCTTCTTCTGTGCATTTTCAATCGCACTCGTCAGTGTCTTGTGTTCGATTTCCTGTCCTTCCGGAATTCCAAGCGCATTGAACATATTGATCAGACGCTCAGAACCAAACAGACGCATCAGATCATCTTCCAGGGAAATGTAAAACTTTGATTCACCCGGATCACCCTGACGACCGCTTCGTCCACGAAGCTGGTTGTCAATACGTCTGGATTCATGCCGCTCCGTACCGATAATCTTGAGTCCGCCGGCTTCTCTTGCCGCATCATCCAGCTTAATGTCCGTACCACGACCCGCCATGTTGGTTGCAATCGTTACCGCACCGTGCACACCTGCATCCGCAACAATCTCTGCCTCCAGTTCGTGAAACTTCGCATTTAAGACTTTGTGTTCAATGCCCCGTCTCTTTAACATTCCGCTGAGTTCCTCGGAGGCCTCAATCGTAATCGTGCCGACCAGTACCGGCTGTCCCTTGGCATGTGCCTCTTCTACCGCATCCACGATTGCATGAAGTTTTTCCTTTCGTGTCTTATAAACGGCATCCTGTTGATCGATTCTGGCTACCGGACGGTTGGTCGGAATCGCCACAACATCCATACCGTAGATGTCACGGAATTCCTTTTCCTCGGTCAGCGCTGTACCCGTCATACCGCACTTCTTTTCAAATTTATTAAAGAAGTTCTGGAAGGTGATCGTAGCCAATGTCTTGCTTTCCCGCTTTACCTTTACATGCTCTTTCGCTTCAATCGCCTGATGCAGACCATCCGAATAACGACGTCCCGGCATGATACGTCCGGTAAACTCATCAACGATAAGTACCTCGTCATCCTTTACGACATAATCCTTATCACGGAACATAAGATTATGAGCCCTGAGTGCCAGATTGATATTGTGCTGGATTTCCAGATTCTCCGGATCTGCCAGGTTTTCAATCTGGAAGAACTTCTCCACCTTGGCAACACCCTGCTCCGTCAGGTTTACAATCTTGTCCTTTTCATTTACGACAAAATCTCCTGTTTCTTCCTGCACTACGCCCATGATGGCATCCATCTTGGACATATCCTCCATATCCGCACCACGTTCCAGCTGGCGCGCCAGAATATCGCATGCTTCATAAAGCTTTGTGGACTTGCCGCTCTGACCGGAAATAATAAGCGGCGTTCTCGCTTCATCAATCAAAACGGAGTCAACCTCGTCAATGATCGCATAATGGAGATTGCGAAGTACAAGCTGCTCCTTGTAAATAACCATGTTATCTCTCAGGTAGTCAAAACCAAGCTCATTATTGGTTACATAAGTGATGTCACAGTTATAGGCTTCCCTTCTCTCCTCCGGTTTCATGTCGTTCAATACGACACCTACCTTTAGTCCCAGAAATTCATGCACCTGTCCCATCCACTCCGCATCACGCTTTGCCAGATAGTCATTGACGGTAACGACATGCACACCCTTTCCTTCCAGTGCATTCAGGTATGCCGGAAGCAGACAGGTCTGTGTCTTACCTTCACCGGTCTTCATTTCTGCAATACGCCCCTGATGCAGAATAATACCACCAATCAGCTGTACCCTGTAATGCTCCGTATTCAGAACTCTTCTCGCACCTTCACGGACTACCGCATATGCCTCCGGCAGAAGGTCGTCCAGTGTCTCACCGTCCGCAAAACGTTTTTTAAATTCTTTTGTCTTCTCCCGAAGTCCCTCATCCGTCAATGCCATCATATCATCCCGCAGACTCTCAATCTTGTCTACAAGCGGCATGATGCGTTTCAACTCCCGCTCACTATGCGTTCCAAATACTTTATCAATAATACTCATATGCCTTTAAACTCCTATGTAATATGTTGCAAACAACAAGCCACCCGCTTCATGGATACTCTTCTGTTCACAAAAAAGCGGTGTGCAGGGAGTGCTTCCCTCTGCACACCGACGCTATCACCTATTGTAACAGATTCGTGCGTTTTATTCAACTGTCGCTTCCGTTAAGATTCCGACAAATTTTTTCAGTCGTTTTCTTCCAGAATACGGTTTGTCTGCTCCACCATCTCCGTTATCTCATTCAGAATGCTTCCCATCTCCTCCATCGTGCCCTTGATCTGGTCACTGTGCTGCGCACTCTCATGGATACCTTCGATTGCTGTCTGAACCACTTCCATCAGCTTCTGGATATTTTCCGTAAAACCGTTCACCGTATCATTGACGTTATGAATGACCTCTGCAATCTTTTCATCATTGCTTTGTGCATCCGCTACAGACTGTTTGGATTCATCCGAAAGCCGTCTGATATTGTCAGCAACTACCGCAAAGCCTCTTCCGGCTTCTCCTGCCCTGGCTGCTTCAATGCTGGCATTTAAAGAAAGCAGATTGATGTTTCTGGCAATTTTTTCAACACTCTGGGACATATCCCTGAATTTACCCACATTGGTATTAATATCCTGCATACCGCTCTGAATGATCTCATTGAGCTGCTTGAGCCCATCCATATAACGGATGACATCCGTCATTTCGCCCTCATTGTGATTACCGATCTCATCAATCTCATTGGCAGCATCTCTTACCTGATTCATGCTCTGGTTCAGATGCTCTGTCACATTCTGAAGCCGTCCTGTCATCTCCCGAACCTGCTCATTGACACTGAAGATCATTTCCCGCTCCTCGTGAATTTTCTTCAGCATGTACTGATGACAGTTATCAGGCAAATTCAAGCCTCTTGCAATCGCCTTCGCCATCTCCTCACAGGATTTAAAACCACAGGCATGGCAGTCAAAATGTCTCTCCGTTGTTGTTTTCTTTCCAAGCAGTTCAAAGGCCTTTTCCATTTCAGACTGGGAAACTGCCACCTTATTCACATTTTCTTCCTTATAATCCCGAATAAAGTCCTCCAGCCGCAGTTCTTTGTCAAACCGGCTATATTGGGCATCCTTCCCCTTTTTCATGCCCTTTAACCGCTTTTCATGGGTATAGGTCTCCACATCATGCATGATAGCATTCATACGCATAAAATTGTAATCCTGTCCAACAGCCGGTCCGTCATTACAGCCAAACTCACAATTTAATACATCCAATACCTGGGGCTTATAACGCTCCTCCTCACACATGTACTTTTCCAGTTCCGTGTAAACATTCTCGGTACCTTCCAGATTCATAATATCCAGATCCGGTCTGTGATACAGCATATTTTTCATAAGTCCGCCCGGTTTCGGGTAAATGCTGCCTTCCAGTCCCTGTTCCACATCAAATTCAAATTCGGAATACAGCTTTACCTTTGGCAGTTCAATGTTTTGTGCCTGAAAGTATTCCTTCATATGTTCCATCGTAACATTGTAATCAATTAACCCCGTCATCTTAAACTCATCCCGTTTGGCAATGCAAGGGGAAATAGCCGCAATTTTTCCGCTATACTTCAAATATTTGCGCAGGTAAACCGCCGTGCAGAGCATCGGGCTCTGAATTGGAGACAGATTCTTTAACAGCTTCGGTCTGTGCTTTACCACATAATTGACAATAACAGCACACGGCTGTGTCAGAACCTTTGCATCCGGATGTTTCTCTAAAAACCGCAGATGCGCCCATGTACAGATATCGGCTCCAAATGAAACGTCATAAACACCGGCAACTCCCTCATTTCGAAGCCACTGCAGTGCATGCCTCCAGTTCCCGTCAAAGGCAATCTTAATGGCAGGTGCCACAATAACCGCAATCTTTTCCCCGCGTTTTAAATCGTTTATAAACTGCTCCGTATCATCCTCAAAGCCTCTGGCCTTATGACTGCATGCCTTAATGCAGGCTCCACATTTGATACATTTGGAATCATCAATCTCTATTATGATATCACCGTTTTCATCCTTCTTTGTCTGATTGGCATCACTGACCGGACAAACTCTGACACAGGAATTGCATCCTACACATTTGTCGGCATTTACATAAATCGTACTCACCCGTAACCCTCCGTTTTTTCTTTTGCAGACTCCTTCATTTTGAATCTGGAATCATTATTACATAGCATTCATTATATCACATTTCTTTTCATGAAGAAAGCGAAACTCAAGAAACTTTTCTATATGAAAACTCCCCTCGTTTATTTTTATTATGTTTTACGGCTCCTGAATAGCATCATACAGTAACTTTGTGAGTGTATGGGTCTCATCCAGACCATATTCCCAATACATCAGCCCATACAGACCATTTTCTCTCGTATAATGCGCTTTCAGCTCCAGAGCATGTGCATCCTCATAGCTGATAAAGCTCTCCCCATTATAAAGCCATGCCGCCTGAGCGCGTTCATCGTGGTATTTCCGGTAGGCATGTCCAAAGTCATTTAACATTGCCTCAATCTGTCCATAGCCCAGAAACGTAGATCCGGCAGACTCCGCTTCACAGCCCAGTCCATGCTTTTCAGAACTGTCCTTTACTCCATACCACCTCCTGCCATAAAAGGCAGCACCAAGCACCAGCTTCCTTCTCGGTACACCTGCTTCACAGAAAATCTGTACCGACCGGTCCGCACTGGCCTCCGATACATCCTCATAGCTGCAGAGATTGGCATGGTGCCCGGTCAGTGTACGCATGGAACCTCTGAAATCATAGGTCATAAGCTGTACATAATCCAGATATTGCTCTGCCTGATCCATTCTCGTACTCTCCAGAAAGTAAGATTCAGCTCCAGCCGCAATGGACAATATTTTGTAGGATGAAAAGGCATCCAGTGCTTCCCTGAACTGTTTCAGAAGCAGAGTATAATTTTCCTTATCTGCTGCATCTGCATGAATACCCGCTATTTCACAACACGGATATTCCCAGTCAATGTCAATGCCATCCAGGTCCAATGTATGAATCAGTTCCACACCCGACTGCACCAGTCTCCTTCTCGTCTCATAGTTCGAAGCTGCCTGCGAAAAGCCATCGGCACCCCATCCTCCTACCGATAAAACCAGCCGGATATTCGGATTCAGACGGCGTACTCTTTTAAGCTCAGAAAAGATATTTTCTCCCGAAATATAAATCTTCCCATTCTGTATTACACCAAAAGCCACATGAATCGAATGAAGTCTTTCTGCATCTTCCTTTGTAATCTGTTTCAAATTTGCAGTGCTGCAATACGCGATCAACCTTCTTTCTGACATTTTTATACCCATACTCCCTTCTTTTCCCGTTTACATTATCTTTCATTTTTAAATATTTTTCCATTTTATCCGGCATCTCCCACTCCGTCAATGTTTTCCGGTAAACTCCCCATATTTATACACAAAACCGCAAAATCCTACACCTTGACCTTATATATCAGAAGTGTTATTATTTTAACGATAGAAAACGTACGCCGCAGAAGATGTCTGCTCTGACATTTTCTGAGACAGATTATGAAAATAAGAGGTGTAAACAAATGAGCAAAACTTTCGATGAATTAGTGTCAAAGGTCAATGAGTTCGAGATGAAAAAAGTAGCCGTGGCCGTGGCTCAGGACTCCGCTGTATTAGAGGCTGTAAAAGCTGCCAAAGATCGTAAGATCGCTGATGCCATTCTGGTTGGTCACAAAGACAAAATCCAGGCAGTTGCTGATGAAATGGGCATTGACCTTACAGGTTTTGAGATCATCCATGTTGAGGATGACATTGAGGCATCCTTAACTGCCGTGAAGCTGGTGCATGACGGAAAAGCTGATATGTATATGAAGGGACTGATCAACACCAAGGATTTCTTAAAGAGTGTTTTAAATAAAGAAGTTGGTCTTCGTACCGGAAACGCTTTGTCACACGTATGTGTATTTGATATCAAAGGAATTGATCACCTGTTATTCTTAACCGATGTGGCATTTATTCCATATCCGACTCTGGAGGATAAAGTCAACATTATCAACAATACACTGGAAATCACCAAGGCTTGCGATATTGAAAACCCGAAGGTAGCTCCTTTAGCTGCTGTTGAGGTTGTAAATCCGCAAATGCCGGTAACCGTAGAAGCTGCAGAACTGACACAGATGAATAAGGACGGTAAGATCACCGGTTGTATCGTAGACGGTCCTCTTTCCCTTGATCTTGCAATCGACCCGGAAGCAGCCAAGCACAAAAGCGCAACCGACCGTGCCATTCAGGGTGATGCTGATGTCCTTTTATTCCCGGATATCCATGCCGGCAATCTGGTATACAAAGCACTTGTACATACTGCCGATGTCAAGAACGGCAACATTCTGACAGGAACAAAAGCGCCCGTTATTTTAACTTCCCGTTCCGATACTTTTGAAGTAAAGGTAAATTCCATCGCACTCGGTGCTGTGGTTGCTGAGGCTATGAAGAAAAATTCTTAATCGCTGCAGCGTTTTTACGGAACTTTTTTCTACAGAATTTTTTGTAAAATCATATATAAAAGCAGGAGGAATAAAAAAATGTCTATCAAAAGCTTAATCATCAATCCGGGTTCCACCTCCACCAAAATCGGTGTATTCGAGGATGAGACTCTGTTATTTGAAGAGACCTTAAGACATTCCACAGAAGAGATCAGCAAATATGCTTCCATTATCGACCAGAAGGACTTCCGCAAGGACATCATTGTAAATTTCCTGAAGGAGAAGGATTTTGACATCAAATCCCTGAACATGGTTGTAGGCCGCGGCGGTATGTTAAAACCGATTCCGGGCGGTACCTATGCAGTAAGCGATGAGCTGTTAGAGGATTTAAAGATCGGTAAACAGGGACAGCATGCTTCCAACCTGGGCGGTATTCTGGCAAGAGAAATCGGTGACTCCATCGGTGTTCCTTCCTATATCGTAGACCCGGTTGTTGTTGACGAGCTGTGTCAGATTGCCAGATATTCCGGTGTACCGGAGCTTCCGAGAGTCAGCGTATTCCATGCACTGAATCAGAAGGCCGTTGCAAAACGCTATGCAAAAGAAACCGGAAAGTCTTATGATTCTCTTCGCCTGATTGTCGTACATATGGGCGGCGGTGTTTCTGTAGGCGCTCACGAAAACGGAAAAGTCATTGATGTTTTCAATGCCTTAGACGGCGATGGTGCATTCTCACCGGAAAGAGCCGGCGGTCTTCCGAGCGGCGCACTGATCAAGATGTGCTTCTCCGGCAACTATTCTCAGGATGAAGTCTACAAGAAAGTAGTCGGCAAAGGCGGCTTTAACGCTTACCTTGGCACCAATGACATGCGTGACGTAGAGAAAATGGTAGATGGCGGCGATGCCAAGGCTAAGGAAATCCGTGATGCCTTCATCTTCCAGGTAACCAAAGACATCGGCTCCATGGCATGCGTATTAAACGGAAAGGTAGACCAGATCATTGTGACAGGCGGTATCGCATATGACAAAGCTGTCGTTGCTGCTTTGAAGGAAAAGGCAGAGTGGATTGCTCCGTTTACCGTATATCCGGGCGAGGACGAACTGCTTGCACTCGTACAGGGTGGTCTGCGTGTCATGAACGGCGAAGAAAAGGCGATGGAGTATTAAACCGTTGTTCCAAGAATCACTGTCGCTTCTAATTTTAGAATAAAATGGTCGGTGGATCATTATTTTATCTATCCACCTCTCACACCACCGTGTGTCAGACTTTCTAACACTTCGTTTGAAAGTTCTTGCACACGGTGTTTTTCTTTCAGAAGTTTTTTCCCACAATTGGTATATCTGAAAAAACCTTTTCCGAATATATATTGATACTGCTTTCCGCCCATAAACGCATAACTTTTCACTCCTATCATCCCATATACGATTTCTATACTTTTCAATCACTTTTTGTAATGATATACTAGATAAAAATATCTTCTAATGGATGATCCATAAATTTTATTAGAATCATATTTTACTCATCACATATCAAAGGAGGACTAACCAATGGACAAAAAAGAAAAAGCTATCGAATTACACGACAAAAGATACAACTGCTGTCAGGCCGTAGCCTGTTCCTTTGCAGACGAAATCGGAGTGGATATGGAAACACTCTTTAAAGCAGGAGAAGCCTTTGGACTTGGTATGGGCGGTATGCAGGGAACCTGCGGTGCTCTTTCCGGTGCCATTATGCTGGCTGGCTTTTTAAATAGTGACGGTGATGTCAATGACCCAAAAACAAAAGCTGACACCTACAAACTGTCCAAGGAGCTTGTGTCACGTTTCAAAGAAAAAACCGGCTCTACCGTATGCTGTGAATTAAAAGGCGTTAATACCGGCAAAGTGCTTCATACCTGTCCCGATTGTATCCGTGATGGTGTTGCGGTCGTACAGGAGGTCTTAAAGTTATAAAATGAATGAACTGATACTACTGTCATTCTCTGTTCTTCCCATTCTCCTGATCGTACTGGATGCCAGCAGATTGATAGAATTGACCGGAAAATGGCTCAAACTCCCTGTGATATTCCTGATATCCAACTGTGTACTCCTATTTCATTCACTTTCTATCTGGCAGATACATATAGAAAGATCGCCGGAAACATTCTGGACTTCCGCTTTGATTGACGGTTGCTTTGTGACATTGCTTGTATTCGTGCTATATACCTTTTTTCGTTTCCATATCATCCCGTTTCGACAGAATAAGAGCGGGAGTAAAAGGATGCGCATCTTATATGGCGGACGCATATTACTACAGACAGGATTCTGGGGCTGTATAGCAGAACTTCTATTCTGCTTTCTCTTTTTTACAAAGAGACTATTCCGGATTCCTTATATGCCACCTAAACTGGCTTGGATTTCTACCTGTGATATGACAACGAACACCTTTTGTGCTTCATATGGTTTTACACCGGACAACGAGTATGCCTTAAAATGCTTCTGCATCAATCTTGCCGTATGTTCGGTTATATTTCTGGGAACCTTTCTTTATAACGGAACTCTCCGGATTCTTTGTACATGTAGAAGGCTCGGTATATTAAAACGTTTTTTAATAATTATCAACATTTGGGTACCTATTGTAAACCTGTTTTTAATCCACTATCTGTGTAAGAAAGCTAAGGAAGAATATTCTCAGGAGTGCTGCCGCTTTGATTTAAAGTGCTGCCGTTCTGGAAATAACGTATGTTCTTTAAAATACCCACTCATTATGATGCACGGAATCGGATTCCGTGACCTGCGCTATTTTAATTATTGGGGCCGGATTCCCAAAGAGCTTTGCAAAAACGGTGCCATCGTCTACTATGGTCATCAGAATGCGTGGGGTACGATTGAAGAAAATGCTGAGGCACTCCGCCTAAAAATTGAAACCGTCTGTCAGGAAACCGGTGCAGCAAAGGTTAACATCATTGCGCATTCCAAGGGCGGGCTGGACAGCCGCTATCTGATAAATGCTCTGCATATGGCCGACCAGATAGCCTCTCTGACTACAATCAATACTCCTCACTATTGTTCAGAGCTCATTAATGTACTGAACAGGCTGCCGGATGGTATCTATCGCCTTATCGCATCCTGGTTTGACCGTTCGTTTACTAAATTCGGGGATCAAAAACCGGACTGTTATCATTCCAGTAAGCAGCTTTCTCCAGCCTATTGTGAAGTATTTAATGCCAAATATCCGGATGTTCCCGGTGTATACTACCAAAGCTACGCCTCTGTTATGAATCATTTTTTCAGTGATTCTCTGCTGAGCATTCCCTATCTGATTATGAAGCTTGTAACCGGTGAGAAAAATGACGGACTGGTTACGGAACGATCTGCCCGATGGGCAAACTTTCATGGTACCTTCCGGAACACAAAGCATGGTCGTGGAATCTCTCATGGTGATATGATCGATTTGAAACGCGAAGATTATCGCGGTTTTGATGTGATCGAAGAATACATAACTATTGTTTCAGAATTAAAGGATAAGGGATTTTGATTTTCCCTTATCCTTTTACTTTTCAAAAATTCAAGATTATGAATGGTATTCCTGCATTTTTCCTGTATAAAAGTATTTCTTTTTGCATCTTTTTTAATATCGTGTGATATTTATTTTCCCTTTTTTATTTGTTTGCTTCATATTTCAGAACTGTTTTTTCAGAAATGCAGTGGAAACTGTTGTATTTCCTGACTTTTTTTGTTTTCAACCATTTTGAATAATTATCTGAATTTTCTATCTTTATAAAAAATTTACATTCTTTTGCAAGATATGATTCAACAGCTGTTTTGCCGTATTTTCTACCACTATGATTCATTCACAATAATCTGTGCAAATTCTGCTTTGGATGCTTTCTGCAGATCATCCGGCGTCAATTCAATCTGAGACCCCAATTTCCCGCCACTGACAATAATTTTCTCCTGCGACAGTGCTGATTCATCAATCCTGGTCACATACTGCTTTTTCATCCCGATTGCTGTACAGCCACCTCGGATATAACCTGTAATCGCATTGATTTCTTTTACATGGATCATCGCTACCGATTTTTCCCCTACCGACTTTGCAGCCTTTTTCATATCAAGTTCCTCTGCAATCGGAATGACAAATACAAAATAATTTTTACTGTGCCCTACTGTAACCAGTGTCTTATACATCTTTTCATATGGTTGTCCGAGTTTATCTGCAATCTGAATCGCATCTATAAACTCTTCACATTCATAAGTATAATGCTCATATGGGATTTTCAGACTGTCTAAAATCCGCATTGCATTTGTTTTGACTTCCTTTTGTTTGCCCATGCTATTTCTCCCAGCGCACTATAAAAGAAGGTCAGAATAGTGAAACCATTCTGACCTCTTTCTTCTTTTCATTTTTACCTATTTGTTTTTTAATCTTTCCGACTTTTCTTTATCAGTCAGACTTTTCCATGCTCTTATTTTGCAGCGATTTCAGCCTTTAACTTCTCTGTTAATGCCGGAAGGATCTTGTTTAAGTCACCTACAATACCGTAGTCAGCTACATCAAAGATCGGTGCTGTCTCATCCCTGTTGATTGCAATGATGACATCAGACTCTTCCATACCTGCAAGATGCTGGATTGCTCCGGAGATACCGATTGCAAAGTATACGTTCGGACGAACAGTCTTACCGGTCTGACCTACCTGTAAATCTTTCGGCTTCCAGCCTGCATCTACAACAGCACGGGAGCAGCTTACGGTTGCTCCAAGAACCTCTGCCAGATCATCTAACAGTTTGAAGTTCTCTGCGCTTCCAACACCACGTCCGCCGGATACAAGGATCTTAGCGTCCATGATATCTACAGTATCTACTACAGATTTTACAACCTTTAAGATTTCAACATATTTGTTGTCCGGTGTGAATCCAGGATTGAACTCTTCGATGACAGCCTTCTTGCTCTCATCCTTCGGAAGCTTCTGCATAACACCAGGACGAACGGTTGCCATCTGCGGACGGAAGTTCGGGCAGGCGATTGTTGCGATTGTGTTGCCGCCAAATGCCGGACGTGTCATAAGCAGCTGGTTGTGTAACTGCTCTTTGCCCGGAATCGGGTTGATCGGGAAATCACCGATCTCAAGCTGGGTACAGTCTGCTGTCAGACCTGTATGGATTCTTGCAGAAACTCTCGGTCCTAAATCTCTACCGATTGCAGTAGCACCTACTAAGAAAATTTCCGGTTTGTATTTCTCGATTACGGAAGCGAGTGCGTGAGCATACGGCTCTGTTCTGTACTCTTTTAATTCCGGATCGTCTACTACGATAACCTTGTCAGCACCGTATGCAGCAAGCTCGTCTGCAAGTGCCTTTACGTCTGAACCAACTAAAACTGCTGTTACTTCTGTTCCTAAATCATTTGCGAGGTCTTTACCTTTACCGATCAGCTCTAAAGCGATTCCGCTTACTTCATTGTCAACCTGCTGTGCAAAGACAAATACTCCTTTATATTCTGCTAAATTCATGATTTTTCCATGCTCCTTTCAAAGCCACATTTAGATGACGTGCTTCTCTTTTAATTTACCAATGATGTAATCAACGGATTCTGTAGGATCCAGAGTAACCTTCTCACCAGCACCCTTTCTTACCTTATCAGAAGCCTTAGCGATCTGTGTCGGTGAACCCTTTAAGCCGAGGTTGGAGTCATCCACGTCTTTTAAGTCTGCTCTGCCCCAAACTGTAATCTCAGCATTGTAAGCATCAAAGATTCCGCCCGGAGTCATATAACGCGGCTCGTTTAATTCAGCAAGCGCTGTAACTAAGCAAGGCATTTTTGCTTTTAATACATGATATCTGTCATCATACTGACGCTCAACGATTACGCTGTCGCCTTCTACTTCGATTTTCTGTGCATAGGAGATTACCGGGATTCCAAGGTGCTCGGAAATCTGTGGTCCAACCTGTGCGGTATCACCATCGATAGCCTGACGGCCTGTGATGATAAGATCATACTCTAAGTTGCGGATAGCACCAGCCAGTGTCTGGGAGGTTGCCCATGTATCAGCGCCGCCGAGTACTCTGTCTGTTACAAGGATACCCTTGTCAGCACCCATAGCCATTGCTTCACGAAGAACTTCTTCAGCCTTCGGAAGACCCATTGTAATAACAGTAACTTCAGCACCGTACTGATCTTTTAATCTCAGTGCTGCTTCCAGACCTGCTTTGTCATCCGGGTTCATGATAGTAAGCATAGCGCCTCTGTCAAGTGTACCATCGGGATTGAATTTAACGCCACCCTTTGTATCAGGTACCTGTTTAATACAAACAACGATTTTCATTGTATTTTCACTCCTTATATTTTCTTTGAAATTTGCTTTTCTTTTGCCTGTTGCGAATTATTTCAGCAGTGCTCCGGAAATTACCATTCTCTGAACTTCGCTTGTTCCTTCGTAGATCTCTGTGATCTTAGCATCACGCATCATACGCTCCACATCATATTCTCTTGTGTAGCCGTATCCGCCGTGGAGCTGAACAGCCTTTGTTGTAACTTCCATAGCAACCTCTGCTGCATATAATTTAGCCTTAGCTGCTTCTACGGAGTAAACTTTCTGTGTTGCCTTAGCCATAGCTGCCTTGTAAACAAGAAGCTGAGCTGCCTCTACCTTAGTAGCCATATCAGCTAACTGGAACTGTGTATTCTGGAAAGCGCCGATTGCTCTGCCGAACTGCTTTCTTTCTTTTACATAGTTGATAGTTGTCTCTAAAGCGCCCTCTGCAAGACCAAGTGCCTGGGAAGCGATACCGATACGTCCGCCATCCAGTGTGTGCATAGCGATCTTGAAGCCTTCGCCTAACTTACCTAACAGATTTTCCTTCGGAACACGGCAGTCTGTAAAGATCAGCTCGTATGTAGAAGAACCACGGATACCCATCTTCTTCTCCTTTGTACCGAATGTAAATCCAGGTGTTCCCTTTTCTACGATGAATGCAGAAATCTCTTTGATCATTCTGCCGCGCTTCTCAACGGTTCCAGTTACCGCGAAGATAACGTATACGTCAGCTTCTTTACCGTTTGTGATAAAGATCTTGGATCCGTTGATAATATAGTCATCACCATCCAGAACAGCCTTGGTCTGCTGTCCCTGAGCATCTGTACCAGCGCCCGGCTCGGTTAAACCGAAAGCACCGATCTTTCTGCCGGCTGCAAGGTCCGGTAAATATTTCTGCTTCTGCTCTTCTGTACCATAGGTTAAGATCGGGTCACAGCAAAGAGATGTGTGAGCAGATACGATAACACCTGTAGTACCGCAAACCTTGGATAACTCTTCTACGCACATAGCGTATGTTAAAATATCACAGCCCTGTCCGCCGTATTCCTTCGGAACCGGGATTCCCATAAAGCCTGCTTTCGCCATTTTCTCAACGGTAGCTCTCGGGAATACTTCTGTTTCATCTACCTCCTGTGCAAGAGGTTTTACTTCTTTTTCTGCGAATTCTCTGAAGAGACTTCTCGCCATTTCATGTTGTTTGCTTAACATAAAATCCATGATTTTATTCCTCCATCTATCTTAAATGATTTTATTATTTGCTGTAGTCGTAGAAGCCTTTTCCTGTCTTCATACCTAACTGGCCGCCACGTACCATTTTCTTAAGAAGCGGATGAGGACGGTATTTGGAATCACCTGTCTCTGCCTGTAATACTTCCATGATAGCTAAAACAATGTCAAGACCTACTAAATCACCAAGAGCAAGCGGTCCCATCGGATGATTTGCACCCAGCTTCATTGCGGTATCGATACCTTCTACAGAAGCAACACCGTCTGCATAGATGCCGATTGCTTCATTGATCATCGGGATCAGGATTCTGTTTACAACAAATCCTGCAGCTTCCTCTACCTGTACCGGAGTCTTACCGATTTCTTCAGAGATAGCTTTAATCTTGGCAACTGTCTCTTCCGGTGTGTTCAGACCTGCAATAACCTCAACCAGCTTCATAACCGGAGCCGGATTGAAGAAGTGCATACCGATAACCGGTCTGTCCAGACCTGCGCCGATTTCTGTAATAGAAAGGGAAGATGTATTGGTAGCGAAGATACATTCCGGTTTGCAGATATCCTGTAACTCTTTGAAGGTCTGTTTCTTGATGTCCATAACTTCCAGAGCTGCTTCTACTACCAGATCACAATCTGTACAGATTGTCTTAACACCTGTTGTGATCTTAGCTAAGATCTTGTCAGCGTCTTCCTGTGTCATTTTGCCTTTTGCAATTCTATTCTCGAATCCTTTTGCAATTTTGTTCTTACCGTTTGCAGCAAACTCTTCATTGATATCGCAAAGGAATACTTCATATCCTTCTGTCTGGGCAAAAGCCTGTGCAATACCAGATCCCATTGTGCCTGCGCCAATAATACCTACTTTCATTGTAGTTCCTCCTAAATATTTTTTATTTTAAAATGAAAATGAATTAACAATTATTTGTTCAGGAATTTCTCAACTTTTCTCTTCTCTAAGAAAGCAGCCATGCCTTCTTTCTGATCATAGGATTCAAAGCAGTCACCGAATAATTTCTCTTCGATTACAATCGCCTGATCCATATCTACATCCAGACCTTCGTTGATTGCCTTCTTACAGTTACGTACTGCAATTGGTGCATTCTTAGCGATGCCTGCTGCCATTTTCTCAGCTGCCGGCATAAGCTCTTCGATCGGGTAAACTGCATTGACAAGACCGATTCTGTATGCTTCGTCTGCCTTAATATTTCTTGCAGTGTAGATCATCTGTTTTGCCATTCCTGCACCTACCAGACGAGCGAGTCTCTGTGTGCCGCCAAAGCCCGGAGTAATTCCAAGACCAACCTCCGGCTGACCGAATACTGCATTCTCAGAACAGATACGGATATCACAGCTCATGGAAATCTCGCAGCCGCCACCTAATGCGAAACCGTTTACTGCAGCGATTACCGGAATCGGGAAAGTCTCTAATTTACGGAATACATCGTTTCCTTTTTTACCGAATGCTTCACCTTCTGCCTTAGTCAGTGTGCTCATCTCTCCGATGTCTGCACCTGCTACAAAGGATTTCTGTCCGGCACCTGTTAAGATCAGGCATCTTACTTCTTCCAGATTCACTGCATCCAGAGTCTTGTCCAACTCATCCAATACTGTAGAATTCAGAGCGTTTAATGCCTTCTCACGATTGATCGTAATGATACCGATTGCGTCTTTCTGTTCGTATAAAACAAATTCCATGTTTCGTCTCCTTCTATTAAATCAGTTTTATCACACAATCAGCCCGGAGCACTGTCTCTGTATAGGATGCACTGTATTCCATACAGGAGAAATGCCCCGAGCCTGTTTTTCTATTTCTTAAATATTAGTCCATCTCAACGATAGTGGAACATCCCATACCACCGCCGATGCAGAGTGTTGCAAGACCCTTCTTAGCGCCCTTAGCCTGCATCTCATGAAGCAGTGTAACAAGGATACGGCAACCGGAAGCTCCTACCGGATGTCCGAGTGCGATTGCACCGCCGTTCGGATTTAACTGCTTATCTACATCGATTCCGAGGTCTTTTCCAACTGCTACAGACTGTGCTGCAAATGCCTCATTTGCTTCGATAATATCAAAGTCTTCAATCTTGTATCCGGCTTTCTCCATAACCTTCTTTGTGGAAACAACCGGTCCGATACCCATAACTTCCGGTCTAACACCTGCAAGGGCACCTGCTACGAATCTTGCCATCGGCTTGATTCCGAGTTCTTTTGCTTTTTCTTCGCTCATCACAACAACTGCTGCTGCACCGTCATTGATACCGGAAGCATTACCTGCGGTAACGAATCCGTCCGGATTGATGGTACGAAGTTTTGCAAGGGCTTCGATTGTAGAACCGTGACGCGGTCCCTCGTCTACCTTAAACTCAACCATTTCTTTTTTCTTCTTTACCATAACCGGTACGATTTCCTTCTCGAATGCGCCGGAATTCTGAGCTGCTTCAGCCTTCTGCTGGCTCTTTAATGCGAACTCATCAAGTTCTTCTCTGGTCAGTCCCCACTCACGGCAGATATTATCTGCTGTTGTAATCATGTGGTAGTTGTTGAAGGCATCCCAAAGTGCATCATTTACCATGGTATCCACTAAAGTACCGTTGTTCATTCTGTATCCGAAACGAGCCTGCGGAACAGCGTAAGGAGCCATGGACATATTTTCCATACCGCCTGCAACTACGATGTCTGCATCACCAGCCATGATCATCTGAGCTGCCTGGTTTACACAGTTCAGACCGGAACCACAAACTACGTTCATAGTAACAGCCGGAACCTCAATCGGAAGTCCTGCTTTGATAGTTGCCTGACGTGCCACGTTCTGTCCAAGACCAGCCTGGATAACACATCCCATATATACCTGATCAACATCCTCAGGTTTCACACCTGCTCTGTTAATTGCTTCTTTGATTACGATTGCGCCAAGTTCTGCAGCCGGAGTTGTGCTTAAGGAGCCACCCATTGTTCCGATAGCAGTACGGCATGCGCTTGCGATTACTACATTTCTTGCCATGATTCTTTTCCTCCATTATTAGAATAAAAGTGCCTTTTTTCGGCAAATACAATGATTGTTATTTTTTTATCATTGTCCGTTGGTTCTATTTTATCATATAGGGTTCCAATTTGCAATCATTACTAAGTCGGAAAATGTAAAAAATCAAGCCATGCAAAAATAAGATTCAACGGATGATGCAAGCTTGCTTGCAGGAATCTGTTGAATCTTATTTTTATACGGCGCGAGCCGTCATCGGAATGATGCGAAGCATTGTTCCGATGGCATGGCTTGATAACCGCTCTTCCCTACTCCCAGACAATTCTCTGATATCTTACATCCACGGCATTGGAATGCTCCGGTAACTCAGTTCCGTCCGCACCCGGATGCAGATTCCGATCCTTGATAAAGAACATGATCCTTGCATCCGAGCGATCCAGTGCTACAGCCACACAGGTTTCATTTCCGATATTCACCCACTGATTGTAATCCTGAAATGTGGGATTATCGCTGTAGGTCTGCTTATAAATCTCCTGATAGACAGCATCCGCATCAGGGGTAATACGTCGTAAGGCATTGTACAGAATGTTCCAGTCCAAGGGATCCGGATTGTTCCAGAGCTCCAGGCGATAGTTATAGCCAAATTTCTCCGGTGCTTCGGGTGGCCTGCACAGATTGATGGTAAATCCCCCCTCACCAAACACCCGGTTCGTCACCTGTACAGCCTCCTCATTCGCATTCAGTGTAAATACACCCAGTGACGGGGCAAGACTTCCGTCATAGGACGGAAACACATTAAAGTGTCCCGAAGCACGGTACGCTGTATAAAACCGCATCTTATCCCTGTAATTTTTGAAAGTCTCATCCACCGATATCTCCGGCTGGAAGTGATCGACAAGCGCTACCTGCGGCGGCTTGATTTCAAAGCCTCCCGACCTTGCAATGACACGATGACTGCACCAGTCCTGGTCATATTCCAATTCCTTTGCCGCCCACCATTCCGGGGTATTCGGCTCATAACGATTGGAATACATCATATTTGCATAATAGATATAATTCGCTCCTCCACCATAATATAGTCTTCCCTCTCCAACGCGATGCGGATCCTGCCTGCCTATATTAGCCCATTCATCAGTAATATACAACGTCACACCATTGGATGCCGTCCATGCGACATTTTCCCAACCGGTATTTTGATACAGATCCGGTTCTCCCATTTTCGCTCGCTGTAAAATCGGTGGAAAATGCGCCGCAACAGGCGTCATCGGCTGTGCTGTAATCTCTCCCACAATCTCGATTCCGCCGCCATCCGACGGAGTCTCCATAGACTGTACTCTGGCAATGACATCCTCTATGTCACCGCCCGGCATCGAGTGGGTGAGCGGAGTTTTTGTTCCAGAACCGCTGCCGCTGAATCCATAATAGAGCGTTTTCCCGCCTCCCAGATCAATTTCTCCTACGCCTGCCCGCACGGCAAGACGGTCGGCACAAAATACCGTACCCATCACCACAGCACACATCACTGTCGCAGCAGCCGGACGCACTGCCTTTTTCCACTTTCCATACCCTCTTTTCATATAGTTTCCACCTCTCATAAGTATTGTAAATTTTATCCTTATGTACCTCTATCAGATTATAGCATACAGACCTTTTGCTTTCTACTACGTTTTCCATCCATTCGTGCGAATCTTCAGCGTTTTCCATGTCCTTTCCGGTACTCCTCCACCGCCGGGTCCTCCATCCGATAGACTCTGCGCCATTCCTTTGTTCCTTCCTCCTTTACCGCTTCTGAACGGTTTCTGTATAAAAACTTTGTGAGCGGGTAGCAGTCAATCCAGATTTCATTGTTTCCTTCCTTTTGGGATTCATCAAAAATAAGCTGCAATCCCCAATGCAGATGTGTCGTCTTTATGTTATTCACATTTTCCTTTTTACTGTAACCCGTATGTCCCATATATCCAATCACATCTCCCGCTGTCACAATACTGCCTTCTTCCAAATCTTTACAATAGGGAAAATTCTGCCTAAGATGCGCATAATAGTAATACCGTTTCCCGTCAAAGCTGCGGATGCCAAGTCTCCATCCGCCGTACTGGTTCCATCCGATTGCTTCCACATAGCCGGACTCAATTGCCACCACGGGTGTTCCCACCTGCCCCATCATGTCATGTCCCAGATGCGGTCTGGCATAGCCATAGCTCCTGCTGGCTCCGAAGTCATCATAATCATTATACGGAAACCCTTTCGCAATCGGGGAAAATGCTTTCAGTCCATAGCATTCCTTCCATACCTTGTTTCCGTCCTCATCCAACGTCTCAATGCGGTATTCCCCAACCATGCCGCCCAGTACTGCCGTATACGCTTCCAGATAGTAATCATAATATTTCAGATCCTCTGTCAGCGTTTTCATATCTGTCTCACCATTTATCAGGCTGTCTGCCGTCTTCTCCATCTTCTGTACCGTTCCATTTGGGAACTCCCCGCCTCCTTTCGCAGCGAAGTAGGACAGGAACGGAATCCACTCAATATGTACCTCTTCTCCCCACGTCTCCTTATCCAGTTCATATGCCTTGCAAAGCACTTCATACGGAACCTTAAAATCGACCCACTTAATATAATCCTTGCTGACCACATCCACAGCCTCTTCACTCTTCCCTTTTCCTTCCACTGTATTCTCCCACCTGCTTTGCGAAGCATTATCATATGTCAAAGTTTCTAAACGCTGTTTCAGCATGATCACAGAAGCCGCCGCAATGCAGATCAGCTCAAACGCGATTCCTTTTTTGATCCATTCCCTCTTCTTCATAAAGTATCCGCTTCCGGTATTCATCTATTTAAATTAATATATGAACCTTTTCTGCTGCACATGAGCGTATACAAAAGCAAAACCGGAAGGGACATGATAACATGTCCGCTTCCGGCTTTGCTCAATTTTCTTTTTAAACTTCAGGTTCAATCAGACCGTATGTATTTCCTTTTCTCTTATACACTACATTAACCTGATCCGTCTCAGCATTACAGAATACAAAGAAATTATGTCCAAGCAGTTCCATCTGTACACAGGCATCTTCCGGATACATCGGCTTGATGTCAAATCTCTTGGTACGGATGATCTTAACATCCTCTTCCTCCATATATTCCTTTTCCAGATATTCCGGCTGGAAAAATCCAGAGGACTGCTTCTTATCCACAATCTTGTTTTTATACTTTTTCAGCTGTCTTTCAATAATCTCTTCCACCAGATCAATCGAAACATACATATCATTGCTAACCTGTTCGGAGCGGATAATATTGCCTTTTACCGGTATCGTTACCTCGATCTTCTGTCTGTCCTTTTCCACACTAAGCGTAACATGTACCTCTGTATCCGGTGTAAAATATTTCTGCAGCTTTCCAATCTTGTCCTGTACGGCGGTCTTTAATCCTTCTGTAACATCGATATTTTTTCCACTAATAATAAAATTCATGCTGACCATCCCTTCCTGTCTGTTTTAGATGAACTAATTATAACATATTTAACATACATTTTGCAATGCACTAACAAATTATCAGTAAACTTTTTCTTTTATCTGCTTTATTTTCTTTTCGTTTTTTCCATTATTCTAAACCGGTTTAGAACAACTACACAAAACAAATGTTTTGTTTTTTATTGAAAGAATCTCCATATATTTACATTTTTCGATGTGGATAATGTGTATAACTTGGTGTATAATTCGATTTTCCGCGTTTTGGAGCACATTTTTATGTGGAAAACTTTTTCCTCTTTTCGACTTAAGATTTACATTTCCACAAAACTTTGTGCAACTTGCATACTTTGAATCCTGTCAAGCACTCCTTTTCATTTTCTTATATTCAGACTTTAAAGCAGAATACAGAAATAAAGCTAAGAGTTCGTTCCTGACGCGCAAAAAAAGCAGTTCTTTCCATATGAAAGAACCGCTTCTTATTTGTCTTACTATTCTTTAGAAAATTCGTCTTACAGACAATACGTTTCTATAGTTTGCATTAGAAATGATAATACCAGTCTTAGCTGTACTTGCATGGACAATCTGACCTCCGCCAATGTAAATACCTACATGACCGGAATAACATACGATGTCACCAGGCTGTGCATTCTCAAGTCCTCCTACATTAGATCCCTGACTTCTGAGTGCGGATGAAGAATGCGGCAGGCTGACACCATAGTTTGCATATACACTCATAACAAAACCGGAGCAATCTGTTCCGTTTGTCAGGCTGCTTCCTCCATATACATATGGATTACCGACAAACTGTGTTGCAAACTGTGCCACCGCACTTCCTTCTGCGCTTCCGCCGGATACGACAATCGGCTCTGCAGGAGTTTCCTGCTTTGCAGGACTGCTTTCCTGTTTCTGATTGCCTTCTTTAGCGGCACGCTCTGCTTCACGCTTTTTCTCTGCTTCGCTTGCTGCTTTTCTGGCTGCCTTACGGGCTTCTTCTTCCCTCTTAAGTCTGGCTTCTTCCTCTGCCTTTGACTCTGCCTGGACAAAATCCGTTCTCAGACTTACAAATTCGGAAGAAACATATCCGTCACCTTCCTCGATATTAACTTTAACCCATCCGTCCAGTTCTTCCAGAACGATCAGTTCATCATCAATCGGAATCAGACCAAGTACCGGAGCATCCATTCCCGGCTCCTGACGAACCTTAAGTGTTGTTGTGGTTACCTTAGCAATTCTTGTTCCGACCTGCTTTGCAAGTTCTACTGCGGCATCTCCGGTCACACAATATTCTGCTTTCACATAACCGGTACAACTGCCGGAATTGATCTCATACCATCCGTTTTTCTCGGAAATAAAAGTACCAACGGACTTATCATACAGCTTACCAACGATTTCGCCTTCCTCACTCGGCATGCTTCTGACGTTGACATAGTCATTTACCTGTGCGATTACAAGACTCTTGAAGCTTTCTTCCTCACTTTCCTCTTCCGTTTCAGTTTCTATCTCTTCTGTCTCGGTTTCGGTCTCTTCTTCCTCCGTCTCGGTTTCATGTTCTGCTGCAATCTTGTCAAAAATAGACACTGCAGAAGACTCTTCTGATGTCTCTTCTATTTCTTTTATGCCTTCCGAAGAATTATCGGATACAGACTTCTCTGCTGCCACTTCCTGAATGGTATCAATGGAAATACCTTCATTCAATGTAAGAGAAAGTCCTGCCACCGGTAATGCCGCTGAAATGGCTGTTGCATCTGCATTAGAGTGTGTTCCTGTAATTACCGCCGCTGATACCAGCGCACATGCTGCAATTTTAACACCTTTATTTTTCATCTTATCCTCCAAATGGACTTCGCACATTTGTTACATTTATTACAAATTTGTTACATCTGAAAGATAATATAACACGATTATTTTTCCTTGTCAACCGCTCATCAAATTTTCCGAATATTTCCAAAGTTGGTGTTGGTTCTTTTTCTCCCCTTACATACCGACAACCAGTCTATCTGGTCAACAGATAATTCTGTACACCGGTAACCGCATTGGCTCCATCCGCTACGGCAGTCACAATCTGACGCAGCGCCTTGGTCCGGATATCACCTGCCGCAAAAATGCCCGGCACACTGGTAGCGCAGTCCTCTCCTGCTTCAAAATACCCCTTTTCATCCTTTAGCGCCTCTTCACAAATGCTGCCCGAATTGGGAAGGATACCTACTGCCACAAAAATTCCCTGCACGGCTATCTCCTGTTTCGTTCCATCCTTCACATTCTGCACACGGATTCCTTCTACCTGATCGCTGCCTTCAATCTGCTCTACTACGCTGTCCCAGACTACCTCTACATTTTCCAGTTCAAATAGCTTCTGCTGCAAAGACTTTGCCGCACGCAGTTCATCCCTCCTATGCACAAGCCACACCTTCCTGCTTGTCCTTGCTAAAAAAATGGCATCCTCCACAGCAACATCCCCGCCTCCAATGACAGCCACATCCTTATTCTTAAAAAAGGCACCGTCACAGGTTGCACAATAGGAAACCCCCATCCCGGTCATCTCCTCTTCTCCGGGTGCTCCCAGTCTGGCATGACTGGCTCCCATTGCCAGAATAACAGAAGCCGCTTCATATGTCCCGTTATCCGTCACTACCTGCTTGACCGCTCCCTCACTCTTTACGGAAATCACCTCTGCCTCCAGAAATTCCGCACCCAGCTTATCCGCATGCTCCCGCATCTGCATACCAAGATCAAATCCATTGATACCAGGCAGTGCCGGATAATTATCCACTTCATAAGTCGTGAGAACCTGTCCGCCACTTGCATAATTCTTTTCAATGACAAGCATATCCAGTCCCGCCCTTTTTGCATAAATTGCCGCCGTCAGTCCCGCCGGACCGGAGCCGACGATAATTACATCTTTCATAATTCTATTCCTTTCCTGTCTGCTCAGTTTTCATATCTTCTATATTAAAACATTTTTGGTGTTTTGAAAATGCTTCATTTATTGTATACTGTGAACAACGATAAATATTGAAAACAGAAAAGAGGTAGCTCTACTATGAATAAAAAGGCTCTGATTACCGGCGCTTCCCGCGGCATTGGTCGTTCTGCTGCCCTGCTTTTTGCATCCCACGGTTATGATCTGTATCTGACCTGTAAAAGCCGGCTGAATTTATTGGAAGAATTGCAGGACACTATCCGCTCACGCTTTTTAACCGAATGTACAATCTTTCGATGTGATGTCGGAAATTATGAAGAAGTAAAACAGCTCTTTTCCCAGATTGACCGGCTGGATCTGCTAATTAACAATGCCGGTGTTTCCTATATCGGCCTTTTATCCGAAATGTCCGCTTCTGACTGGAACAATCTGATACGAACAAATTTGAGTGGTGTATTTCATACCTGCAAATGTGCCATCCCGCTCTTTTTGCAAAAGGAGTGCGGTCGTATTATCAACATCTCCTCTGTCTGGGGAAATGTGGGCGCTTCCATGGAGGCTGCCTATTCTGCTTCTAAAGGCGGTATTAATGCACTGACAAAGGCTCTTGCCAAGGAACTTGGACCGAGCGGCATTCCGGTCAATGCCATAGCCTATGGCATGATCGATACGGAAATGAATCAATGTTTTACAAAAGAAGAACGTGCTGCCATCTGCGAGGAAATTCCGGCAGACCGCATCGCCCTCCCCGAAGAAGCGGCTGAAATGATCTTGAGTCTGGCAGAGGCGCCCGCATATCTGACCGGACAGATCATTACCTTTGACGGCGGCTGGACCTGACCTTATTTTATCAATTTCATATGAAATCCAATGTACCGCCAAAGATAAATTACACTATGCTAAAAGGGGCAGAACTCCTTTTGATTTCAGAAGTTCTGCCCTCTTTCTTTTTTGCTTTTATTTTCTTCTTCCAAACGGCTTATCTTGCCTGAATTACCTGACTCCAGCTGGAAATGCCGACCTGTCTTAAATAAGGAGCTGTGACGGATTCATCCACATCAATGTACTTATAAACATTGTAAGCTGCCTTATTGCTTCCGTCTACATTCTTAAGACCCATCGGAAGTCCCTGATTAATCTCTGCCTGATAATCAATATCACGAACTGCAATAAATGCGTCAATATGCTGATTATACTTTGCATTTAAGTAAGCATAGGAAAGAGCTGCTGCCTGAACATCCTCTCCGAGAGAAGACGGGAAGCCCACCTCGCTGACAATAATGGAACGCACCTGTCCCTTGCTGTCAAGGTTCTGTGCCTTACACATATAGTCTGTCATAACAAACATGTTCTGTGGTGTGATCATCGGTGTGTTCTCATTCATGCTGACAAGATTCATGGATTTATACTGTGCCGGCATGTTCCAGAATTTCGGCCATGTAAGCGGTACCGGATACGGATGGTATGCTACACCCCAGTCAAAGTTACCCTTTGCAATGGAGTTTGCACTCAGTGCATCGACAATATCCCTTCCATCATAGCCTGTGCCGTTTGTCATATTTCTGTTCCATGTCTGGTCCAGAGAAATGTAAACTCTTGCATTTGCATTGGTACTCTTGATACCGGTATAGAAAATACGAAGTGCCTTCGCATATTCTTCTGTATAGCTTGTCACATCCATCGGTGCGATATAGTTCCACTCACTTCTGGCTGTCACTTCATTTCCGATTACCCAGTTGTCCACACGTCCGCATCCGATGCCGGAATATCTGGTTGCAAGGAAGCTGGCTGCTGCGGAAAGATAATCCACACCATTCTGGTCCGCACCATTCATCATATAATACGGTGCTGTAGTCTTGGTTCTTGCAAGCGGATGTGTCGTCTGCATGCAGTCTGCATCCAGCTCATTTAACAGAATGGCTGTTACAACAACACCTCTGTCTGACAGTGCCTGAATAACACCATCTACCTGCTTGATATAATATCCGTCAATCTGATAGTTCTTTCCATTGTATGTATAATTGATCGTCGGATAAGCCGCATTGGTAGTCGGTCCAAACATTCTGTTAATTACGATATCATAGGTAGAATGCTTGATTCCAAGGTCCTCGATTTCTCCGGTGCTGATCAGCGGCGGATAAATCTGGAGTCCCTTCTTGGATACCGTTGCCGGATATTCCATGGAACGCTCTGCTACTGCTTCCGGATTGGAAATATACTTTGCTTCCGAAATCTGAACGAAGCTTCCACCGGATTTTACTGCTACTGCAAATTTAGAATAAAGTTTAGAATTTGCCTGCTTGTTATTTAACGGTGTCGTAAAGGTTGCCGTCTGTCCCATCGGAGCTGTCGCAACCGGAGAACCTGTCAGAGCCGTTGCATAAGTCGGTAATTCAAATAAATATAAAGTACCGTCATCACTTGCCTGACCTGCCGGTACTGCTGCTGTCACCACTACATTATCCCCATTGATCGAACAGGACTGTACTGCACTTGTATAGCCTGCTGCTTTCACACTGCCTCCGCTGATTCCAACCAAGCCAAGCGTAAGTGCCAGTGCCATCGCTGAGATCGCAGAAAGAATCTTTCTTTTCATTCCCTTATCTCCTCCTTTTTTATTGTTTAGATGAAAAGTCGTCTATGGACTATTATACGAGATATCACAGCAGGTTGTCAATGAAGGGAAATGGAATTTCAAACTATTGAAAACTATCCATATCTACACCAGCGATTTATGCAGAATTCCTTCGTACATCCCCGGTCTTCTGTCACGGTACAGACCCCACGTAGAACAGAAGACATCCAGTTCATCCAGATCAAATTCGGCTGTCAGCACCGTCTCCTCCGTCCGGTCTGCCTGAACCAGAACCGCTCCGGTGGCATCGGTGATAAAGGAAGATCCGTAAAAGGTCATGCTGCTGTCCTGTTCTGTTTCACAGCCTACCCGGTTAGAGGCAATAACCGGAATCATATTGCATGCCGCATGTCCCTGCATACATCTCTGCCAGTGAGGGCGGGTATCCATATCCGAATCCGGCTCTGAGCCGATCGCAGTCGGATAAAACAAAAGCTCTGCTCCCTTTAATGCCATGATGCGTGCAGCCTCCGGGAACCACTGATCCCAGCAGATACCCGCACCGATTCTGCCATATTTCGTATTCCAAACCATAAAACCTGTATCGCCCGGTGTAAAATAAAATTTTTCCTCATAACAGGGACCGTCCGGGATATGTGTCTTACGGTAGGTGTCTAAAACACTGCCGTCTGCATCGATGACTGCCAGTGCATTATAATATACATTGCCAGCGCGCTCAAAAAAACTGATTGGCAGCACCACCTGAAGTTCCTTTGCCAGTTTGGAAAAATGCCGGATTGCCGCATTTTCCTCCTTGGCGGATGCCAGTGCAAAATAGTTCTCCTTCTCTTTCTGGCAGAAATACAGTGTCTCGAACAACTCCTGCAATAGTATAATATTGGCTCCCTTTCCCGCTGCCTGCCTCACCAGTTTCTCTGCCTTTTTGATATTTTCCTCCCGACCGGGACCACAGCTCATCTGAGTTGCTGCAACCGTCACTTTCCGCATTGTTTTGTTCCCTTTCCTTCTATATATAATAGTTATTCATTCTCTCTTGTTTATTCACCCGGTATCTTGTCATACATCATCTTGGGATCTGCTGTGTCGTGCAGTGTACCGAGCCTCCGCCCAGCGCAATATCGTGGGCCGGCACCGGACGTACCGTAAATCTTCCTGCTGCAATTCTCTCCATACATGCAACTGCCTCTTCATCGGTAGCAAGTCCGTAAACCGGAAAAATAATGCTTCCGTTCGTAATCAGGAAATTCGCATAGCTGGGTACAGCTGCCTCTCCTGCCTTCCGCCAGTGTCCGTCTTCTTCCTTTCCGACACCCTGAGCCGCCAGCAGATTCTCTGCCTCTTCCTCGGTAAATGCAAACGGTGCCGCAGCCGTCAGTTTGTGCACGGTCAGACCCCTTCCCTTTGCATCCACCGCATGCGAAAGTGTCTCATAGCAGTCACGAAACACCTCATAATAGGGATTCTCTCTATCCTCCGTATAACAGGTCACGACCTCGCCCGGAGCCAGAAAGGCACAGACATCATCCACATGTCCGTCCGTTTCGCCTTCTTCATTATCCACTCCGCTCTTTAACCAGATTACCTTTTCAAAGCCCAGATAATCATGCAGCATCTTTTCGATTCCCTCTCTGTCATATTCCGGATTGCGGTTTTCGTTTAACAGACAGGATTCTGTCACGATTGCCGTTCCCTCTCCGTCACAGATAACAGATCCTCCTTCTAAAATAAAGGATGTCCGGTAGCGGTCCAACCCTTCTGCCTGCAGCATCTTTCTGGCAATCAGATCATCCACCGCATAGTACATGCTGGCTCCGTGCTTTTCTCCTCCATAGGCATTAAACTTAAAATCCACGCCACGCACCTCTCCGGTCGCATCATTCCTGACACAGATAGCGCCCGTATCCCGCACCCAGTTGTCATCGCTCGTCATTTCATATAAGGTGACATCCAGTCCCTTCAGCATCTGTTCTGCCTGCAGCCAAAGCCCGGGAGCTACACCGATATGCACCGGTGTCCCTGCGGCATTGATTGCCTTGACCATTTCTACCTGGGCACGCTGTGCGGGTATGCAGCCGTTATACCAGGTTGCTCCGTTGGAAGCAAAAATCATCCAGACCGCCCGCTGTGGCTCAAATTCCGCCGGCATGTGAAAGCCGTCCTCATACGGCAGACTATTTAACAATCTTGAACTCATAAAATTTTAATCCTTTCCTACAACTCCCGTTTTCCCAGCCTGACATCCTCCATCACTTCCGACAATTCTTCGGGCAGATGATCGAAGAAGTAATTTTTATCCTGATTTTTACCCTGAACAGCGCTGTTTAAATGTTCTCTGCGAATTTCCTCCCTGGTCCGCTCGATTTCTTCCAAAAGTCCCGGTGCAGAAAGTCTTTCGGCTCCCTGCCCCCAGATAATGATCTGTTCCAACGCATCCGAGGTGGCAACCGTAACCCGGTATTTTCTGCCGATTTCGTGCACCGTCTTTTCAATATACTGATCCGCAGTCTCCGCTTCCTTCGTATAGACCACATGAATGTTATGATACGGAAAAACACCCCCCGGATTCCCCTCCACACGGTAGGCATCGAATACGAGAATGAGCGTACATTTTTTGTATCCCTGATAATCACACAAAATATCCATCAGCTTTCCACGGGCACTCTCGATATTTACCCTGGCAAGCTCCCGGAGTTCCTCCCAGGAAAAGATAATATTATAGCCATCCACCAGAAGATATTCCTCTGCGTCATTTTGCCCGGTTTTTTTTCTGTCTCCGTCCTTTCCGAAAACACCGGAATTCTCTGACCCAGACGCTGCAAACTGCCGCATACGTTCCCTCTCTGAGTAGCCGTCCCTGCGACTCTTCCGATATCTGCCCCGTTCTTCCCCTCCTGCTTTGTAGGTTCGTTCAAAGATTGCCTTCAGTTCCTCTTCCGCTGCATAACCTGCACCTGTTGCGCTCTGTCCGAGACGGGCTTCCTCCTGCTCCCGCTTTTCGTTCTCTCTTCTGCGCCACGCTTCCGCTTTCCGCTCCAAAGCTTCCGCCTGCATCCGGGCATTCTCCTCCGCATTTCCCCCATACATGCCATTTTCCACGTGCATATAATCATAGACCTGATCCCAGCTTACCACAAAACCGGCACCATGGGCACAGAAAACCGAACCGGTCGGATTTTCCAAATCCGCTTCCGCATCATACCCGATCCGCTCAATCACCTCTTCCGCATTGTGACACGGCTCATAACCACTCAGGGTACAGGATATCCTGCCCTTTCCTCCGCTGTAGGCTGCAAGCTCCATCGGATAGCCCTGCATCGCTGCCGCCGGAACATATCCGGTTAGAATACACAGATCTCCTTGTGTCTGTGGTGCTTCAAACCTGCCGTGCATCCGTTCGATATCAGTCAGGGCACGCCCGATCATTGAAGAAGGTACCTCCAGTGTCACTTCATAGACCGGCTCTAGCAGCACACTCTCTGCCATCTTAAGCCCCTGCCTGACTGCACGGTAGGTCGCCTGTCTGAAATCACCGCCCTCCGTATGCTTGGCATGCGCTTTTCCTGCCACTAACGTAATCTTCATATCCGTAATTTCAGACCCGGTCAATACGCCCTTATGTACCTTTTCCTCCAGATGCGTAAGGATTAACCTCTGCCAGTTTCTGGCAAGCTGATCGGTGCTGCATGACGTATCAAACTGAAGACCGCTTCCCGGTTCTCCCGGCTCTAACAAAAGATGTACCTCAGCATAGTGTCTGAGCGGTTCAAAATGCCCGACTCCCTCGGCACAGGTCCGGATTGTTTCCTTATATACTATGCTGCCTGCACCAAAGCCGATTTCCACATGATAGCGCTCCCAAACCATGCTCTTTAGAATCTCCATCTGCACTTCACCCATCACCTGCAGATGGATTTCCTGTAATGCTTCGTTCCAGACCATATGAAGCTGCGGCTCTTCCTCTGTCAGTTCCAGCATCCGTAAATACATCCGGTGCACATCGCACTCAGGCGGTACAAGCACCTGATAGGTCAGTACCGGTTCAAGAACCGGCAGTCCGGAATCCTTTTCACAGCCAAGTCCCTGCCCACAGCGGGTCTTTGTAAGTCCCGTCACGGCACAGATGCTTCCGGCATACGCTTCCGGCACGGTCTGAAACTGTACGCCCGAGTAAATGCGCAGCTGATCTGCCTTTTCTTCTTCTGCCACATTCATTCTGGCACGCAGACATCCTCCCGTAACCTTTAAATAGGTCAGCCGTTTTCCCTGCCTGTCCCTTCCAATCTTATAAACCTTTGCACCAAATTCCTCACTATATTTCGGAGTCCTAGTATAACGGAAGAAACCGTCCAGAAATTCCTGTACGCCCTCTAACTTCAATGCCGAGCCAAAATAGCAGGGAAACAGTTCTCTGTCCGCAATAGCCCGGATCAACTGCTCTTTTTCCAGTCTGCCGGATTCTAAATAGGACTCTAACAGCGTCTCACTGCACATAGCGGCACTTTCAAAAAATTCTGCAGTACCCATATGCTCTGCAGCCGCATTTCCCGCAAACGTAAAATCCACACACCGCTCGTCCAGCCGGTTTTTGATTTCCTTTAACAGCGCTGCCCGGTCAGTCCCCTCCTGATCCATTTTATTGATAAACAAAAAGACCGGAACCTCATACCGTTTTAACAGCCGCCAGAGCGTCTGGACATGCCCCTGCACTCCGTCCGCACCATTTATTAAAAGCACCGCATAGTCCAGTACCTGAAGCGTCCGTTCCATTTCCGCCGAAAAATCCACATGCCCCGGAGTGTCAAGCAACGTCATGGGATGCTCCTGCCCTTCTGCATCCGTATAGGTAAATTGTGCCTGTTTCGAGAAAATGGTTATTCCCCTTGCCCGTTCTAATTCATGATGATCCAGGAAAGCATCCTGATGATCCACTCTTCCTAACTTTCGGATTTCTCCTGTCAGATAAAGGATGCCTTCTGCCAGGGTTGTTTTTCCCGCATCTACATGGGCGAGTATGCCGGTTACTAAATTTGTCATCCGTTCACATCCGTTCTGTTCTCTTTTTCGTCCATTTTTAATGTCGTATCATTCTTTTCCATTATGCCATACCGTCCCCCGCAATTCAACTTCTGCCCACAGAAAAACACTGACCCGTTTTCTAAGTCAGTGTTCCTATAACCTTTTTATTGATCTGTAATAAAAATATGGTGCCAATCCCCATTGAAATTCCCTCTGCAATAAAAAACGTCAGCCATACCAGCCACATATAATCCATAGATTGGCGGGCAAATAAGGAAAAGAACCATGCGACCGGGAGAACGAACAGAAGCTGTCTGCATACCGATATAACAAGGGACTGAACCCCTGCATCCAATGCCTGAAAAAATCCCTGCTGTGCAATATTCGCTCCTGCAAACAGAAAGCTCAAGGATACAATCCGCATTGCCTGTATACACATTTTCTCTGTTCCGCCGCTTAGACCAAACAGCGCAGAGATCGGTCCCGCAAATATCTCCAGCAAAACAAGTCCTACGAACATCACCAACAGAGTGTAACACATGCCATACCGTATGCCGTCCTGCACTCTTTTTTTTGCTTTGCATTCCATGGTTGAAAGATATAATCGGTGTAATCGCGTCCCTCAGTCCAAAGGCTGCAAACAGGATGAACTGCTGAATCTTATAGTAAAGCCCATATGCGGTTACCGCCGATTCACTGATTTTTACAAGAATCACCCAACAAAGCATTTGTTCCAACACCGGTTCCGATTCCGACTGCAACCATCAGCATCAGCTGATGAACCGGCATGGTTCCCATCCGGTTCTTTGTTTCTTCTTGTTCCATACAAAACCTCCTGCATATTTTTTGGAGTCTTTTCAGGAAAGCTGCCATAACCTGTCAGCGCAAAGAGTGTAGATACCCATATTTTCATACGATTGGAAGCTTCGATACCAATCGTATAAAAAATGCGTAAACCCAAGATCTGGATTTACGCATTCTGCTACTCGACGGTCTTTATTTTAACAATGGTTTTTCAGAAAGTCAAGTCAAAAAATCAGTCCAATTTAATGATGGAACAGACGGATTCCGGTGAATGCCATTGCCATATCGTACTTATCACAACACTCAATCACCAGATCATCCCTTACAGAGCCGCCCGGCTGTGCAATGTATTTCACGCCGCTCTTATATGCTCTCTCGATATTGTCGGAAAACGGGAAGAACGCATCAGAACCAAGCGTCACATCCGTGTTTCCATCTAACCATGCTCTTTTTTCTTCTCTCGTAAATACCGGCGGTTTCACCTTGAAACGCTTCTGCCACTCTCCCTCACGCAGTACATCCTCATATTCGTCGCCGATATAAACATCGATCGTATTGTCTCTGTCGGCACGTCCGAGGGTATCCAAAAATTCCAGTGCCAGTACCTGCGGAGCCTGACGCAGATACCAGTTGTCAGCCTTCTGCCCTGCCAGTCTCGTACAGTGTACTCTGGACTGCTGTCCTGCACCGATACCGATTGCCTGTCCGCCTTTGACATAGCATACGGAATTGGACTGTGTATACTTTAAGGTAATTAACGCAATCTTCATATCAATGATGGCGGATTCCGGAATGTTTTTATTTTTAGTTACGATATTGGAAAGCAGATCTCCGTTAATATCCAGTTCATTGCGACCCTGTTCAAAGGTAATGCCGTATACCTGCTTTCTTTCCAATTCTGCCGGAACATAGGCGGGATCGATCTGGATAATATTATAGTTTCCTTTCTTCTTTGCCTTTAACAGTTCCAGTGCTTCATCTGTATAACCCGGAGCAATCACGCCATCCGATACCTCTCTTTTAATCAGGCGTGCCGTATCCGCATCACATACATCGGAAAGGGCAATAAAGTCACCAAAGGAAGACATTCTGTCCGCACCTCTTGCTCTGGCATAGGCACAGGCAAGCGGAGATAATTCACCCAGATCATCCACCCAGTAAATTTTTGCCAGTGTCTCGTTAAGCGGAAGTCCCACTGCCGCACCTGCCGGGGAAACATGCTTAAAAGAGGTTGCTGCCGGCAGTCCGGTAGCCGCCTTCAATTCTTTTACAAGCTGCCAGCCGTTAAAAGCATCCAGAAAATTAATATAGCCCAGCTTTCCGTTGAGTACCGTAACCGGAAGATCGCTTCCATCCTCCATAAAAATGCGGGACGGTTTCTGATTCGGGTTGCATCCGTATTTTAACTGTATTTCGTTCATGTTCTTTCTCCTTCTTCATTGATTAGGGGTATGAAATTTTACTGTTCTTTATTTATTCTTGTTCACAATTCTGGTCTCGTATGTGCCATCTGCAATATCAATAAAGCGCACAAACAGAGATACCTTATTTTCTTCATTCAGACTATTCCATACATTTTCTGTAAACGCATCAATATCATCCGGAACAGCTACGAGTTTTGGCTCTCCTTCGAAGCTCGGCAGCGGATTGCCGTCGTGCATATAGGTATGGATAAAATGTCCCTCTCCTGCTACCGGATTTTCATAAGAAAAGGTATAGCGGTTGCACGCATCCGGATTGCCGTTATTGCTCTTTAAAATGGACATGGCGTAGTCGTATTTTCCGCCTTCTACATTCATCACACCGGAAATACGCGGCGTATAGTTCGGTCCGTCCGGCTCAAATTCACGGGAGCGAAGAGACTGCTCAAAGGTCAGTCCTTTATCCATTCCTTCATAAATAGTATCGGTCTGATCACCATTTGTTACAATCGTATGGTTCCCGAGCACGCGGACCGGCGCATAGATAATCAGGCTCGGATCCTCTAACTTTGACGGGTCAAATGCCTGCGTACGGATTCCCTGTCCTTCCTCTATAAAGACACGGTTTCTGCTGTTTACGCTTCTGCCCATAATAAAGTAAGCGGTCACTGCCTTCTTACCGTCTGCCGATCTTCCGATTACGATTCCCCGTCCCGGATAAGCATTTCCCTTCAGTTCCTGTTCCAGTGATAACATATTCATTTTCCTATCCTCCGAAATTTGTGGTGTTGTGAGATGTTAAAAAGAGTGTACACATAAACGTGTTTTTTGTACGGCAGATAACAAAGTTTCCTCTCGTACAAAGTAAAAAGCCGGTCTCCCGGACACACTCTTACCATGCTGCCCAGGCGGTCGGCTCTTCTCTTCTGTATTTTGTATGAAACAACCGTTCTATGTTTCCGCAAAACACGATACACTTCCTGTAGGTTCTCCTACACAGGCAACACCTGCTTCCGCCAGTCGTGTATTTGGTTTTATCATACCGAAAAATGTCGGGAATTGCAAGCCTCTTTCAGGATTAAACAGATGCTTCGTAACTATGTAACCGCATTTTTTCTAAGTGAAATTGACAAATATACATATATTTTGTATGATTCATCCAAAACGCAGATTCATTTTCCAGACAGGAGCTTTGACCTTATGTTTGACTTCATCACTTTATCCTATAAATGCCCCTTTTTATTTTTCCTGGGCATTCCCTGCCCGGGCTGTGGAATGACCCGTGCACTGCTTTCCCTGCTGCGGCTGGATTTTGCAGCGGCTTTCCACTATCATCCGCTTTTTCCGCTTGTAATTTTCTGGTTTCTTTATGGCATCCGCCTGTATTTTTATCGAAAAATACCCCTGACTGACATACAGAAAAAGAGAAACTTGATTTTGCTTTCACTTACCTGTGTACTTTTCTTTGTTGTTTACTTCATCCGTCTGTTTTCCGGCTCGGACGTGGTATATACGGATTTTGAGCATGCTGTGCTATGGAAGGTATTTTTCCCCGACTCCGGTTTTTATTCGTTTTACAGGCTGTTTTTACTCCGCCTTTAGTGCCTCCACCATATCAATGTTCTTTACCCTTTTGGACAAAATGAAATTCACAAGCACTGATACCAGAAAGGTACCGAAAATTGCCATGCCATAGGAAGGTAGTTTGATCACAGCCACCAAATCCTGTTCATCGGACAGCGTATCACAGATTGTCTGCAAAAACCACCAGCCGACTGGCAGTCCTGCAAGAATCCCTGCACTGGTCAGCCAGATATTTTGTTTCTGCAGAATCATCCTTACCTTTCCGGTTTGAAAACCGAGCACCTTCAGCGTGGCAATTTCTTTATTTTTCTCTACATAAGAAAGCACCCCCAGATTGTACAGCACCACCACGCCAAGCAATACTGCCGCCACCATTAAAATTCCAATGAGCTGATTCATGGCTTCCATGTTCTGATCCATGCCTGCACGCATTTCCGCCATACTCTGTACACCGGTCACCTCCTCGTCATCGGTCACAGACGCAGGTACGCTTCGGTTGGTCAGCACTGCAGTCGGTGCAAAATCAAACTGCAAAGCCTCGTAGGTATTGCGGGTCATTGCAATGCCCTGTCCAGAGGGAACACGGTAAATCGTTCCGACCCGGAAGGTCTGCCACTTCTCTTCCCCAACCGGTCGCCAGGTTACGATTTCGCCCGGCTTGGCAGAGAGAATCCGCGCCATCTTATAGCTGATTGCAATCTCCCCGTCTGACAATCTGACCTCCTGAAGAGCCGAATTCTGATAATGCACATAGCCACCCTTGTCATATACTGTCAGGATAGCAGTTTTTTTATTACCGTCCGGCTTTAAAAATTCCACTGCTGTCTCCTGTATCATCTGTCCGGCATATTCCTTCTTGTATTCGAATACATCCCCGTAGGAGGTTCCTTCTTCAAATAAAATCCGGTTTCTACAGGAAATCAGCTCCCCATACATCCAGCTGCCCATATCCCGCATGGAATCATTGCAACCAAATGCGCATACAAGAAGCATACAACAACCTGCCACACCTACGATACCCATCACGCTTCTGACCCGGTTGCGCATAATATCCCGCCAGTTCCACCGGGAAGAAAATGCCATATGTTTCCAGAGTGGACTGCTTTCCAGAAAGCTGCTTTTCTGGCTGCCCGGTGCCTTTGGCTTTAACGTGACCGCAGGACATTCCCTAAGCTCTTTCCTGCAGGATAAAAAGCTTACAAGAGCCGCCACAAATACCGACATTGCAACCGCAATATAACTGTTGTTTGACATCACCTTCACATATTCCGGTATGATATAATACTCCTTCATCATGCTATCCATATATTCCGGCAGCCACATATATCCCACATAAGCCCCCAAAAGACTTCCGCACAGGCTGACCCAGAAACCGAAGGATACATAATGAAGGGTGATGCGCCTCTTGGAAAAGCCAAGTGCCTTTAATGTTCCGATCACAGTTCTCTGGTTCGACGTCATACGGCTCATCGTCGTAATGATACCCAGCACCGCAATACACAAAAAGACCGTCGGAAACATATAAGCCATCATACGGTGCTGTTCGTATTCCGCCTGCGCTGTCACATAGCCGGTATTGGATTTCCGGTCCCCGACCACCGTTCCATCCTCGCAGAAACTGTCCTCGATCTTCTTTTTGACCTGCTCCACATCCTCGCTGTCTGAAACGGTTACCACCATCTGATTGCAGACAAGATCCGGACATGCCGATAGAGACAGTACCGCAAATCCGTACTTCCCGTATTCCGGCATCAGGGAACCGGAATCCTCTACGTAATAGACAAATTCAGGATGCAGGATCGTCCCCCTTACCTGTTCGGTGATTTCCCTGCCCGCAAATTCCAGCGTCATCACATCGCCCGGTTGAATTCCCCGCACTTTCGCAAACTGCGCATCCAGCCAGATACCGCCCGCTCCCGGCTCAAAATTTTCTCCTTCCACCAGATAGCTTGCGGAGATTTTCTGTTCATCCAAAAATAGAAGCGTCATTTTGGGATCATCCGAAAACTTTGCGTTCCCCTCAAGCACCAGTCTGCGTTCTACTTCTTCTACACCGGGAATCGCTTCCATCTGATGTTCCTCTGTAAGATTCAGATTTGTCCGGTACACAAAAAGATCCGCCAGATTCTGTTTTTCATAATAACCTTCAAAGGATCGTATCAGTCCCGCACTCTCCGTATCCATTCCACAAAAGATCAAAAGACCCAGAAAAGCCATGAGAAAAATAGAAAGAAACTGTGTCTTATTTTTCCAAAGATCACGCAAAAGTTTCTTTTTAAGCATTACCAGTTCACCTCACTTGCATCTTTTGGTCTCTCCTGCACAGTCACGTTCTCAATGCGTCCATTCTTCACCCGCACCACACGGTCGGCAATCTCTGCAAACAGGCTGTTATGTGTTACCATAATGACCGTCTGTCCATTTTCCCGGCTCATTTTCTGAAGCAGCATCAACACCTCTTTTCCGGTTGCCGTATCAAGTGCTCCGGTGGGCTCATCACACAAAAGGAGTCTGGGTCTTTTGACGATCGCCCTGGCAATGGAAACTCTCTGCTGTTCTCCGCCGGACATCTGGGACGGAAACTGATTTTTCTGTCTGGAAAGTCCGACTGCTGCCAGTGCCTCTTCCGGATCCATAATCTCTTTTTGAATATCTCCCATTAATGCCACATTTTCATAGGCGGTCAGGGTAGGCACCAGATTATAAAACTGAAACACAACTCCGACATATTTCGCCCGGTAGTCTGTAAGCTGTCTGTCATTATAGTCGCTCAGCTTCTCCTCCCCAAAAAGAATCTCTCCGCTGTCCGCCGTATCCATCCCGCCTATTAAATTAAGCAGGGTGCTTTTTCCGGCTCCGGAAGGTCCTAAAATAACAACCATTTCTCCCTCGTAAATATCCAGTTGTGCATGGGCAAGTGCATCAAATACGTGTTCTCCCTGCCGATACTGTTTTCCCACATCCCGAAAACTCATAATCCGTTTTTTTCCATTTACTCCTCACTGCCCTCTGCTCTGCTTCCAACCTATTCATCTGTCATGGCATCCAGAATCACTTCATCCTTCTCATTCAGCCCTTCCAGAATCTCCACATTGTTTCCGTCCGAAATGCCTGTTACCATATACTGTTTTGCAATCTTTCCATCCTGAATGCAATAACAATAGCTTCCCGCATCATCCGTATAAACTGCCTCCACCGGAAGAAGCATCACATCCGTGCGGCTCTGTGCTATAATTTCCACTTCCGCTTCCAGTCCAAGATAAGCCTGATCATCCGGCTCATGAATTGTAATCTCCGTCAAAATCTTTGCCTTATCCGAACTGTCCTTTTGCGCAATCTGGTAAATCCGGGATACCTCACCCGTATAGACCCGGTCTCCGATCGTGACCCTTGCACTTTGTCCTTCCTGTACCTTTCCGATATCGTATTTTGATATGTAGACCTCTGCCTTCTTCTCCGTCACATCCTGTACGACAAAGAGCGGGGCGCCCTTTACGGCAAAACTGCCTTCCTCTACAAGTACCTCTGAAACAATACCGTCCTCTCCTGCTACAATACCGTCTTCTGCAATGGACAGCTGTCTCTTTGCATCTTCCTTCTGTATGGATGCACTCTGTTTTGCCGCACCAATCTGCGACTCTCCTGTCGGCGTCAGAAGCTCCAGCTTGCTCTCTGCCTTAGTCTCATACTTTTCCTTTTTTGCCTTCCATTCTGCTAACTTCTCTTCGTATGCCTGCAGATGCTTCTTCATGGTCACCTCGTCGATTTCCAGATAATCCTTCTTTTCCCCGATGACCTCCATGCTCTTGTCAAATGCTCTTTCCCGCCATTTTTCCCGGTCCTCTTCCTCCTCCATAAAATTCATCTTATTTTCACAGTCTTCCAATTCCAGAACAGCCTTTTCCACATCCTTCCCGCGAAGTTCATATTCTGCCAGCTCATCTCTGGTATAATCCACATACATCTGGAAATAATCCGTCATAAAACTCGCCATATCATAATCGGTAAATGCCTGATCCACATACTCATTGAGCCGCTCATTGCTCTCCAGCATCGCATTCCCCTTCGCATACACTTCATTTGCCTGGGAAGAAGCCAGACTTGCCGCCGACTGAAGATCCGTCACATCATAGACTACCAGCTGCTCCCCTGCTCTGACCTTCTCTCCCCTTTTCACATGCAGCTCCTCAATGGGTGCAGTCACTGCGGCATAATAAAAGTGATAGTCGCCGCTTTTGATCTCACCGTCCCCTTCCACAACCTCTTCCACACTGCCCCGGGTCAGCCGCACCGTATGATAGCTTTCCGGCTTTACTGCTGCATACACTCCGGTTCCTGCAATTCCTGCTGCCGCAAGAACAAGCAAACCGGTTTTAATCCATTTTTTCTGTCTGGTGTTCATTTTGATAACCATGCTCCCTTTCCTCTTAGATTGATTCCATTTTAGAAAGTTGAAATTTATTTCATATTTTGATTCGATTTTAGTACCGATTCCATATCTTGTCAATAAAAATATGAAATTTATTTCAACTTTTTCTTTCCCCCGCATTGACAATTCTGTCCTGCTTCTGCTAATTTATAAATATGAATAAAACCAAGATTACAGAGCCAAAACAGGCTCGTTCCATTGAAAAGAAAAATAAAATTATAGAAACCGGATTTCAGCTCTTCTGTGAAAAGGGATATTACCATACCAACACTGCAGAAATCGCTGCAGCCGCCGGAATGTCCACTGGAATTATCTACCGGTATTTTCCTAATAAAAAAGCCATTTTTTCGGAAGCGGTAAAACGCTATTCCGAGCAGATACAGAATGGCATTTATGAGCAGCTAAGTTCTTTTTCCAGTCTGACCGACTTAGACCATTACCTGCCCGCTCTCATTGATTCTCTGGTTGACATGCATGCGCGTTTTGAAAAAGCGCACCGTGAGATTGAAACGATGTCCAACTCCGATGCGGAAATTTCGGCGATCGTGGTAGACTTTGAAGAAAATCTGACTAATCGCTTTGCCGATGCCTTTGAACAGATGGATGGCGGAGTTGCCTATATAAAAGAAAAGATCCACCTCGTCTTTCATATGATCGAGGACTTCTGCCATGAAGTTGTTTTTCATCATCACCATGAGTTGGACTATGCCGCCATGAAGAAACTTTTACCGGAATCCATACGGTACCTGATCCGCCTGTAGAGCTGCTGTTTTGACAGCATTGCACCCGTACGGCGGATCCCCGTTATCCTTAATTTTAACACTACAATGTTCACATACTATTTCCATATCCATATACCATGGGCGCTTCCTGCCATGGAATGCCGTAATAATTCAGAATTTTTAGGACCCGCTGACTCCTGGCGCCCTGCCCGATCAGAAATTCCACCGGCTTTCCTCCCGGAAGGCAACACACCAGAATCCCCTGATCGAGTCTTCGCATACGGTTCATAACCGGACGTTTTCGAAAGAACACAATCTCTGTAATCAAAGCTCTTGGAACCGCCACCGGATAAAATCCCACATCTGTAATCACCTTTCCGATCATATAATCCTTCGTCAGAATCCATTCTCTGGAATAATACCAGACTCCCTGTTTCACACTTTCTTCTATTGCTGCTATATATCCCTGTCCGTCTGTTACCCGACAATACTCCATCGTATTTTTCAGCATTTTTCCGGCATAGCGGCGCTTTCTGAAGCGGTGCAGAATCAGAAAATGCCCGGCTGCAAGCATCACCGCCGGAACCGATAAGAATAGGAGCACAACCGGAATATTGGCTCCCGGAATAAAAAGTGTAATCGTGAAAAAAGCGCAAAAGTACCCCAGCAGGTATCCCAGGCAATCACGCCCTGGCACATAGACATATAATGCAGCGCTTTTTCCAGATCCACGCTTCCCGCCTCCGGCAGCTTCATCTGTTGCGGGTCAAAATCAGCCTCCTTCTCCCAGCTTTTTTTCATTCCCCAGTCAAATAACATAAGAAAAGCGATGCAGCCTGCAACGATCAGAAAGGCAATGAGCTCATTCTGAAATCTGCCCTCCGTGGAAATACCCCTCATTTCAAATCTGCCATAATAAACCATCCTCATAAAGCAGAAAACTTCCAAAAGATAAAACAGCCATTTCAGAATTCTGGCAAATCCCCGCTCTCCTTTTGAGAGTGCCTTTAAAATTTTTTGTTCTCTTTTGTTTTCCCTTCTTGTTACCCTGTTCATCTCTCTATACCCCCTAAATCATTTTAAATTTCCACCACTAACTGGTGATTGCATTTTTATTTCTTTATAAACCGGCATTTCTGCATACTTCCTCTGCCATCCGCTTTTTCTTCTTATGTAGAACGAAGAACTCGACATCCGAAAAGCCGGATTATCCGGTATTAAGAAGATAGTGCCAAATGGAAAGAAGTCTATTGGTAGAAAGCCTCTCAAAAGACAGAAACCATGCACAAAAAACTACAGAAGCAAAGATAAAGGAGCGAAATAAAATCGCTCCTTGTTTAGAATAGTACATTTATAAACCAAATTATATCATGACATTTGGTATCTTGCATTATAATTTCAAAATTCTCGAATGTTGTTATATCAATACTGTTGGTTAACGGGTTGTATTCTGCATATAAACCTCATTATTATCCGTCCTCTCCTGCAAATATTGAGAGCATTTCAATCAGTTCACACAGTCCGTTCATAATGTGTTATTATTTGCTATGTGATCAAGAAAGTATGCTCTTCTCTAACAAACATGCTGCATCATTTTTCCTGTATCCTTTACAGTCTTTTGCAGATTTTTATTGATCATACCTAGCACACTCGTTGCGCCTACTAATGCCCCTCATGTGCCTTCCATGCTACTGCCTGTGCACAATTATAACCGTTTCTTTTTCTGTTTGCAGCTTCATCTACTCTTGATTTCATATCTACACCTCATCTTTCGATTTGGTAGTGTCAAATTTACTACCTATTTTTCTTTCTAAAACCTTTATTTTCGGGAGCTTGCAAATAAAAAGAGCATTGACCTCCCTTTTTTGATATAATGTCCTCGACCAAAATTCCAAAATACC
>JAAYNV010000052.1 GCA_012520645.1 Clostridiales bacterium
GTTGCCTGTCCTTGCTGCAAGAATAAGAGATTGTTTGATTTGTTGCGAGGATCAAAGGGCATCGTTTCAATAAAGTGTCCAATATGCAAAGCTGTTGTGGCAGTTTCCCTCCATGATGGTAGCGCAAACAATAATAACAGAACGTATCGTACTGAGCAAATCGGAGCATAGCAGAAAGCTATAGCTACCAACGCCTGACGAGAATATGTTTGTAACAAGTGTTACAGATTTATTTTCGTTAGGCGTTTTTTTTTATTTAACAAAATATTTGAACCCCATACGCGTTGGAGGGTGAAGGATACATAGAAAAGTAATTACTGATTTTTTAAGTAATTATGGTATGTACCCTTAGCTTCGTATACGCATTTGGGTATCTGGACTGAGGGTGATAATGCTCTCAGTCTTTATTTTTCTCTTTTTCTTTCATCCTTTCATTGAGGAAAAGGAGAAGAGATATACATGAGCAAGATAAATATACGAGGTCCATGAGCCTTCGATTTTTACTAACTGCGCAAATCGTTATTAGAAATCGGAGGTAAATACAATGAAATATAATCATGGACTAGCAGAGAAAAAATTTAATATTGAGTGGAACAAACAGGCAACAGAATATCGTGAGGCAGGAATGTCAGAAGAAATGATACTTCAAATGTACGAGTATGAGAGGAGCGTATTTAATAGTGAACGTCGTTATATGGAGCACTATGAAGATGCGGAATTTCTTTGGGAAGAGACAACGGATAACTCGAATGAAGAAGCCAAAAAAGCAAAAATGCGTGAGAAGTACATAGATGTCATTAGTGTATCTATGGAGGAATCTGTTCAACATGGTCATGCTGAATGGTTAGAAGAAATTGAAAATGAGGAAATGTTTGCAGCTTTATCTTCTATTAAAAAGGAAGATTTGGAATTACTGACCTTATTTGCAATGGAAGGCTATACCGTTGGTGAAATTGCAAAGCTTAAAGGAGTTTCACACCAGACAATCAGCAAAAAAATTAATCGTATGAAAAATTTTTTAAAAAATTTCAAATAGGGGGTGCGAAATCAGTTATCTCGTCGGCTACAGATTGAAGGACAAGCAAAGTTCTTCAAATTGTACTTTGATAACTGAAGAAGACGCACACCAAATTCTGCTCTGAATGTTCGGAGTGATTGATTATCAGTCATGCGACGACGTGCCTGCCGTACTTGTTACGGTCGCTACATGTAAGGCGAGCTAGGAAACTTGAGTTCCAAGTTCGAATTGAAAGAGTAGGAAATAACACCGGAAAAAAGACCGAGTCTGGCTAACTAGCGAAGCCCCTTTAGCAAGGAGAGCGACTTCGTTGTGGGTGTGGCGAGTGAAGATACCCTGAAGAAGGGGAGCTATGGGAAGATGAGTAGTTATCTTCCCATTAAAGGCGATTGAAGTTCAGTCGTCTTTAATGAGGAGATAACAGCGCGCAAAAAATCGAATCAGCAAATACTTATTATAAGGAAATTATTAACAATGAAGAGAGTTTTAGTTTATTTAAACACAACAGACAACGTAGTGGTGGACAAGCAGATGGAAAGTATCCTCGTAGGTTATTGCAAGCAGCATGATTATGAAATCGCAGGTATCTTTGGTGAAAACACATCCAGAACAGGAATGAGCGAACCGACAGCGTTCATGGCGGTGGGAATGGCAGTAACAGATACTCTCGATGCAGTGGTTACCATGTTTGCCGAAATGGTTGGCGATAGTAAGGAAGCAATCGTTAATACGTTACAGATGCTTGATGATTTCAACATTCCGGTTGAAACAGTTCTGGACGATATGGATGAGTACTATGAAGCGTTATACAGTGGTGAAATGCATCAGGAAGAGGAAATGGACTTAGAGACATTCGTGGAACGTATTAAGGATTTCTTCAATATGGAAGATTAGTAAAAGGAAGAGGGCTCTGCCGTATATGGCAGGGCCTTCTTAGGTAATGGAATGTATTACATCATTTTTGCATCAGAAACAGTGGTTTTTGATGATGACAATCAAAGAATAATCGCTACTCCGACAGAGTCGGAAGCGGAAGAGTATATAGCGGAACAGGAGGAAAGTTAATATGGAAATCAGAAGAGGCGATGTAATCTTTTGCTCGCTTGGAGATAGATCTGGCAGCAGTATTCAGGGTGGTGACAGACCAGTTGTGTGTGTTTCAAATGATATGAATAATAAGCATTCTACTGTTTTTACTGGTGTACCACTTACCACAAGAGTGAAAAGAAATTTGCCAACGCATGTGAGAGTGATAGCAGCAGAAAATAGTGGACTCACAGAGGACAGTACAGCTTTGTGTGAGCAGGTAACAGTCTTGAGTTGTGACTGTATCTTAAACGAGAAGTACGGAAAGGTAAATGAAACCGTAATGGAGCAGATAACAAAGGCATTGCAAGTTCAGCTTGGAATGTAAGTGGAAATAGCCAAGTAGAGGAATAAACTTCCAACTACTTGGCTATACTTTTTTGTGTAAGCGAGGTGTAGAAAATGGCGATTGTGAATCTGGAAGAACTACAGCAAATGAGAGATGTAGATATTTGTACAGTGGATAAAAATACATTGCGTGATTTGAAGAAGGTACGAGTAAAGAAAGAACTTCCAGTACCGGAACGAGTTGCAGATTTTATAGAACAGATTGGAAACCCATACTGCTTTATGGTGGGAAGTACAGTTGTGAAGTTGCGCTTCAAAAATGATGGTACAAGCTGTCAGGAAGCGTTTTATGGCATGGCAAATGCAATTAGGTAATTGTTACCAAAAC
>JAAYNV010000053.1 GCA_012520645.1 Clostridiales bacterium
ATATACTTTTTTGATTGCTGTTTTCACGCCGGATTTGATAGCTTTGTTTCTATCAGCCTTTGTTCTGTTTACTAAAATTCTTTTTTTAGCAGATTTGATGTTAGCCAAGACCTACACCTCCCATTTCACAAAATCTTATTGTTTCATAAAATGTTTCATATAAACCAGACACGGACGATTCACTCGAAACATACGTATACTATTGTAGATTAAGACTTTCACTGTGTCAATACATAATTCGGATTTTTTTGTAAAAAATAAGACATAAAGAAAAGAATAGGAGTGGGGAAGGTATGAACTGTTTTAATGTGAGAACGGATCTGGCGCTTGAAGCCAGAGAAAGCATTGAGGAAACAGCGGGAGAGGTACGGGGAATAACCGTGGAAGAAGACTATCGGGAAAAGAGTGAGGTGAGGATCACGAAGGTAGTCATTGAGACGAAAAATGGGGCGAAGGCAATGCAGAAACCGATGGGAACCTATATTACGCTGGAAGCGCCGGGAATGCAGGAACCGGACGAAGGATATCACAGAGAAATAGCGGAGGAGATTGCACATATTCTGAAACAGTTGATTCCGGAAGCAGAAAAAGAAAAGCCCATTTTGGTCGTAGGACTCGGAAACAGGGAAGTGACAGCGGATGCTTTGGGACCGGGCGTAGTGGATAATCTGTTTATTACAAGACATGTGGTGCGGGAATATGGAAAGGCTGCCTATAGCCGGGAACAGATGAATCTGATCAGTGGTATTGTGCCGGGAGTCATGGCACAGACCGGAATGGAAGCGGCAGAGATTATAAAGGGTGTTGTGGAAGAGACAAATCCAGAGGTAGTGGTTGTAATAGATGCGTTGGCAGCAAGAAGCACGAGGAGACTGAACCGTACCGTACAGATTACCAATACAGGCATACAGCCGGGGTCCGGAGTCGGTAACCATAGGAATGCACTGACGAAAGAAAGTCTTGGAGTTCCGGTTATCGCAATTGGAGTCCCGACGGTCGTGGATGCGGCAACGATTGTCAATGACGCATTGGAAAAGGTTAGAAGGGAGAATGCGGATGCAGGTGTGGAAAAGTTTCCGTCTCTTCCAGGAGGCGCATTGAATGAATTGAACAATATGTATGTGACCTGTAAGGATATTGATGAAACTGTAAAGCGGTTGAGTTTTATGCTGTCGGAAGCCCTGAATATGGCGTTTGAGATCGCATAGCCGGGAATGACATAAAAGTGGACATCGGATGAATATACTGGAAGTATGTATAGGCGAAAAAGAAATCTGTTACAATATTATTTCAGGCAGGTCTTATGTGGAGTCCTCCTTATTCTGTTCTCCTGTTTCTGTATGGGAAAGATATGGGGGATGGAAAAAGAACCGGGATTTATCCGGATGCAGATCTTGCGGACTGGTCAGGAGAAGACTTTGGATACTTTGCTGCCGCTCTTTTCTTTTGTGAAAGGCGGTACGGCAGAGAAGGAGTCAGGGCATTTTTTGTTTCAGGTACTGGAAGAACAGATGCCGCTTGCTGCTTATGCCGGCAGGGATGGTTTTTGCCTCTCCACGGAGAGTATGCCGGAATATGAAAAACTGATTCGTATGGAGGGGATGGATGAAAAATATACAGGAGATCTTTTAGAGGTGGAAGAGGCCAGAGAAGAAGCTCTTTTGGAGGAAAATAAAAAAGCGGCACAGCAGCTGATGGCAGGGGAAAATATGACAGAAACGGAAGGCGGGAAACAGGATTGGAAAGGTGCGCCGACACAGAAACAGGTGCTTTATCCGTTGGAGGAATATCAGGAATATGAAAAGCTGATCGGGGAATTTTATACGATAGATCCGACCACTATGGCGGATGAAACACTATTCAATCTGGATGATCTTTTAAAACGGGATATGACGTTAAAGGATCCGGGGGATGGTCCGCAGATCCTGATTTATCATACACATTCACAGGAAGGCTTTGCGGATTCGGTTCCGGGGGATGAAAGTATGACCGTGGTAGGGGTAGGGGATTATCTGACGGAACTTTTGCAGGAGAGATATGGTTTTAAGGTGCTTCATCATAAGGGACAGTATGATGTGGAAAAGAGAGATTATGCTTATGCCAAGGCAGCACCGGCATTAGAACAGCTGTTAAAGGACAATCCGAGTATTCAGGTGGTGATTGACCTGCATCGGGACGAGGTGCCGGAGGGAACAAGACTGCTTACAACATTGAATGGGAAGCCGACTGCACGTTTTATGTTTTTTAATGGTCTTTCGCGTACCAAGAAGACAGGAGAGATTCCTTATTTGGAAAATCCATACATAGAGGATAATCTGGCATTTGCTTTTCAGATGCAGCTTGCCTGTAATGAATATTATCCGGGACTGACCCGGAAAATTTATCTGAAGGGTTATCGTTATAATATGCACTATTGTCCGAAAACGCTTCTTGTGGAACTGGGGGCACAGACCAATACGGTAGAGGAGGCATACAATGCCTGTGAGCCGCTTGCGGATATGATTGCAAAGGTATTACTGGGAGAAGAATGAGAACGGAACTGTGAAAGCCTTTTCTTATGCAAAATGGAGAGGTATTCCTGCGAATACTGTCCTTGCATATCCTTTGTTCTTTGTGTTATACTGACAATCGGATTATACTACGTAACAGAATGAGCGGAGGAATAAGGAAGTCAGATGGATCAGAGTAAAATCAGAAATTTCTGCATCGTGGCACATATTGATCATGGTAAGTCTACGCTGGCAGATCGTATTATAGAAAAAACGGGATTATTGACCGAACGGGAAATGCAGAATCAGGTATTGGATAATATGGAGCTGGAACGTGAAAGAGGTATCACGATCAAGGCACAGACGGTTCGCGTGATCTATAAGGCTCGGGATGGTGAAGAATATATTTTTAATCTAATTGATACGCCCGGTCACGTGGATTTTAATTATGAGGTGAGCCGTTCTCTGGCTGCCTGTGACGGAGCTATCCTTGTGGTGGATGCAGCTCAGGGAATTGAAGCGCAGACTCTGGCAAATGTATATCTGGCATTGGATCATGATCTGGATGTTTTTCCGGTGATTAATAAGATTGATCTGCCGAGTGCACAGCCGGATTTTGTCAAGAATGAAATCGAAGATGTGATTGGTATTGAGGCACAGGATGCGCCACTGATTTCTGCCAAGAATGGTATCGGCATCGAGGAAGTGTTAGAACAGATCGTGCAGAAAATTCCGGCGCCCAAGGGAGATCCTGAGGCTCCTTTACAGGCGCTTATTTTTGATTCGGTCTATGATTCTTATAAGGGAGTTATTATTTTTTGCCGTATTAAGGAAGGCAGGGTCAAAAAGGGAACCAAGATCCGCATGATGGCAAGCGGGGCAGAGGAAGAAGTTGTAGAAGTAGGCTATTTTGGTGCGGGACAGTTTCTGCCGTGCGAAGAATTATCTGCCGGAATGGTAGGCTATATTACAGCGTCCATTAAAAATGTTAAGGACACTACGGTCGGCGATACGGTGACGGATGCGGACAGGCCATGCGTAGAAGCGCTTCCGGGTTATAAGAAGGTACAGTCCATGGTTTACTGTGGGCTGTATCCGGCAGATGGGGCGAAGTATCCGGATTTAAGGGATGCTTTGGAAAAACTGCAGTTAAATGACGCGTCCTTAAATTACGAACCGGAGACATCCATTGCACTCGGATTTGGATTCCGCTGCGGTTTTTTGGGACTGCTGCATCTGGAAATCATTCAGGAGCGCCTGGAGAGAGAATATAATCTGGATCTGGTCACAACTGCACCGGGTGTTATCTATAAGGTCTATAAAACGAACGGGGAGGTTATTGAACTGACCAATCCATCCAATCTGCCGGATCCTTCCGAAATTGATTATATGGAAGAACCGGTGGTCAGTGCGGAAATTATGGTGACGACCGAGTTTATCGGTTCGATCATGGAATTGTGTCAGGAGCGGAGAGGACGGTATCTGGGCATGGATTATATAGAAGGAACCCGCGCGCTTCTTAAATATGAACTGCCGCTCAATGAGATTATTTATGACTTTTTTGATGCGTTAAAGTCCCGTTCAAGGGGATATGCGTCCTTTGATTACGACATAAAGGGTTATGAACGTTCCGAGCTCGTAAAATTAGATATTTTAATTAATAAGGAAGAGGTGGATGCTCTTTCGTTTATCGTACACAAGGACAGCGCATATGAACGCGGCCGGAAAATGTGTGAGAAGCTGAAGGATGAAATACCGCGCCGTTTATTTGAGATTCCGATTCAGGCGGCAGTTGGAGGAAAGGTCATTGCCAGAGAAACTGTTAAGGCAATGCGCAAGGATGTGCTGGCTAAATGTTATGGCGGTGATATCGCACGAAAGAAGAAGCTTCTTGAAAAGCAGAAGGAAGGAAAAAAGCGTATGCATCAGGTAGGCAATGTGGAGATTCCACAGAAGGCATTCATGAGTGTACTGAAGCTGGATGACAAGTAATATGTTCAGTTTATATCTTCATATTCCTTTTTGTGTAAGGAAGTGTCTTTACTGCGATTTCCTTTCCGGTGTTTACAGTGAGGAAGCAAAAGAGGCCTATGTGAAGGCCATGCTTCGTGAACTTAAGCAGGAAGCGGATTATTATAAGAATCGCACTGTGGATACAGTTTTTTTTGGCGGTGGTACACCAACGCTTTTGTCGAAAGAGCAGCTTACGAGACTGATGGACAGCCTATACAGGAATTACCGGCTGTCAAAACAGGCTGAAATTTCCATGGAGATGAATCCGGGTACTGCGGATACAGAAAAGCTTACGTGTATGTATGAGCTTGGCATTAACAGACTGAGTATCGGTCTGCAGTCCACGGAGGACAGACTGTTAAGAAAACTGGGAAGAATTCACAGCTATGAGCAGTTTGAAAAGATTTATAAAACGGCGAGGAAAATAGGATTTTCGAATATTAATATCGATGTGATGTCTGCACTGCCCGGACAGACAACAGAGGCTTATGAGCGGACTTTACAGACAGTGCTTTCTCTGGAACCGGAACATATAAGTGCTTATAGTCTGATCATTGAAGAGGGTACTTATTTTGCACAGCATGCCGGGGAACTTGAACTGCCGCAGGAAGAGGAAGAGAGGCGAATGTATTATCTGACCGGGGAAATGCTTGGCAGGGCAGGCTATGAGCGGTACGAAATATCAAATTATGCAAAAAAGGGTTATGCGTGCAGACATAATCTGGCATATTGGAAGCGGACGGACTATGCGGGATTTGGAATCGGAGCTGCATCGCTGGTCGATGGGGTCCGGTGGAGCAATGTACGGGATTTTAAACAATATCTGACCGGACAGCATAGGAAGGAACAGGTGGAAGCTCTAAGCTGCGAAGCGGCTATGGAAGAGTTTATGTTTTTGGGACTGCGCTGTATGGAGGGAATTTTACCGGAGCAGTTTTTCAGGCAATTTGGCAGAAAACTGGAGACGGTATACGGAAGCCGGATTGATGTGCTGAAAGCACAGGGACTGCTTCAATGGTGTGGAAATAGACTATGTCTGACGGCAAGAGGAATTGACGTGAGTAATTATGTTTTTGAGCAGTTTTTATTGTAATTTTTGGTGAAAAAGTGTCAATTTTGTTGAAATCTTGGGAAATATCTTGCAAAGAAGGATTTAGGTTCGTATAATAGTAAAGGAGAAGACAGATTTGCGTTTCCTATGTCAAAACGTTTTGGAAAGGCACTTTCGTTTTGACGGATACATAGAATATAACAAATTGACTTTGGGGGCTTTTTTTGAAAACCTTTCAGAAACCGCTCACAGCAGAGGAAGAAACATGTTATATTCAAATGCTGCAGGATCAGGACAGCGGAAGGGCAGAAGAAGCCAGACAGATCCTCATTGAGCGTAATATGCGTCTGGTAGCGCATATTGCAAAGAAATATCAGAATGCGGATGAGGATATGGAAGACCTGATTTCCATTGGGACAATTGGCTTGATTAAAGCAGTCAGCAGTTATGACAGTGATAAGGGAAGCGGGCTTGCGACTTATGCTGCCAGATGTATCGACAATGAACTTCTCATGCTTCTTCGAAAAAAAAAGAATACGAAAGAAGTATCGCTCTATGAGCCGATTGGCACGGATAAGGAAGGAAACGAAATCAGCCTTTTGGATATCATGGAGCAGGAACAGAAGGATATTGTAGATAGTATTACGCTGGAACAGAATATTGTCCGGTTGTATGAGTTGTCAGAGAATGTCCTTTCAGATCGGGAAAAGGAAATCATTTACATGCGCTATGGCATGTGGAATGGAGAAGAATCCACGCAAAGAGAGATTGGAGCAAGACTTGGTATTTCCAGAAGCTATGTTTCACGCATTGAGAAAAGAGCGTTAAAGAAGCTTAGGGAAGGCTTTGAGAAGAATCAAACGATACCATAAAAATAAAGAGGAAAAAAAGATGCAATTTGTAAAGAAAGAAAAACTGAAGGTCGGGATGCGGTTGGCACGACCAATCTACAGTAAGAACGGAGTTTTATTATACGAACGGAATTCCAAGCTGACGGATCAGGGAATTGAAAGTATTAAGAACTTCGGGCTGATTGGTATTTTTATTCTGGAACCGGCAGAACCGGCGCCGCCTATGACGGAAGAGGATATTGAATTTGAACGTTTTCAGACCATGCAGGTTTTTGCCATTGAAGAAGAACTGAAGAAGATGGCAGAGACACATAAGACAGGAAAGATAGAATCGATCGTCAGCAGTATTTCCAAAAGTTACGGGCATCTTGACCATAAGATCAATTTTACGCAGGGACTTCGAAGCAGAGAGGATTATCTGTATAAGCATTCCCTGAATGTTGCGATTCTTTGTGCTATGATGGGACATGTCCTGAATATTCGTGTGGAGGAACAGCACACGGCGGTTCTGGCTGCGGTTCTGCATGATATCGGACATTTGAAGCTGCCGCCAGAGCTGTTAGGAAAAGCAGAGCTGACAGAGGAAGAGCAGGTAGTAAAGGACTCCATACAGGCAGAGGGATTCCGGATTCTGGAACAGGTATTTACAACGGATGCTTCGATTAAAAGGATCTGTACGCAGTTTTATCGTTCCCTGCGGGATTTTGAAGAAGGAAAAGAGGTAGATAACCGTATTGTGACAGGAGCAAGGCTTTTGCTGGTGGCACAGGTTTATGACCAGATGACGGCAATGCGGTTTGGCTGTGATCCGGAATCAGAGGTGGTCGCGATTAAATATCTTCTGGATCATCCGGAATTGTTTGATCCCAAGGTAGTAAAGGCATTAATCCGTTCGATTAACATTCTGTCCCCGGGGACGAGTGTGGAATTAAATACCGGGGAGAAGGCGCTTGTTCTCACTTCGAATGAGGATGATATTTTGTCACCGATCGTGTTGACCTTTGGGGACAACAGTATTATTGATCTGAGTAATCGTGATTATTCAGATCTGAAGATCAAGGATATTATGAAGACAATGGATAACCGTTGTATCATTGATACCAGTGCATTGAAAAAGCAGGGATTTCAGGTAGAAGAGCCCAAATATGTAGAGGTATCGAATCAGGAATAGAATGTAATCAGTTTAGAAAATTTGCAGGTTTCATATGACCGGCATCACGCCGGTCATATTCTGATCCGTTTCCGTTTCAGGAAAAAGGATTCCAGGGAGATTCCTCCCGTTTTTCATTTTTATTCAAAACAAAAGAGCAAAGATAAAAGAGGTGTCGTTTCAGAAAGGGAGAAGGAGGATGTATGGTAAGTAGGATCACTTCCGGAGCTGTTCATGGAATTGAAAGTTTCCTCGTATGTGTGGAGGTGGATGTTTCCGGCGGGCTTCCGGGTTTAGAGCTGGTAGGACTTTTGAGCAGTGAGGTCAGGGAGGCGAAGGAGAGAGTCAGGGTAGCATTAAAAAATGCAGGAATATCCCTGCCGCCGATGCGTATTACAGTCAGTTTGAGTCCGGCGGATCTGCGAAAGGAGGGCAGCGCATTTGACTTGCCGATTGCAGCAGGAATTCTGGAGAGTTTAGGTATCCTGAAGGCTGGAAGAATGAAGGAGACGGTTATCGTAGGAGAACTAGGGCTGGATGGCCGGGTGAAGTCAGTCAGGGGAATTTTGCCAATTGTCCTGGAGGCGAGAAAACAGGGCATGAGGGAATGTGTTATTCCGGCAGGAAATGAAGAAGAGGCACAGCTTGTTGACGGTATACGGATCCGGGCGGTGGAAAGTTTGCAGGACTATATACAATATACAAAGGATGGAACGTTTCCGGGGAAGAAACAGAACAGAGAAAAAATGTTGCCTGAAAGGGGAGAACAAAAGGAGATATATGATTTTGCGGAGATGGGTGGGAATGCAAGAGTCAGAAGAGCAGCGGAGATTGCAGCTGCCGGTTTCCATCATATGCTGATGTTAGGACCGCCCGGGTCAGGGAAAACAATGGCAGCGAAATGTATTCCGGGAATTCTGCCGCCGCTTACCAGAGAGGAAAGGCTTGAGATGCTTGCGGTTTACAGTGTTGCAGGAAAATGGAAGGAGGACGGAAACGGACAGGGAAGACGGCCGTTTGTGGCACCCCATCATACCATTACACCACAGGCGCTGAGTGGTGGAGGCAGTGTGCCGAGACCGGGAGCGGTCAGTCTGGCACATAGAGGAGTGCTGTTTCTGGATGAAATGACAGAATTTAAACGGTCTACTTTGGATCTTTTGAGACAGCCGTTAGAGGAAAAGAAGATCCTGATAACAAGAAGTTATGGAAATTATACATATCCGGCGGACTTCATGCTGGTCGCGGCAGCGAATCCGTGTCCCTGCGGCTATTATCCTGATATGAAAAGGTGCAGCTGTACGGAAAATGAGGTCAAGCGTTATATGGGGAGAATATCCGGTCCGGTTTTTGATCGTATTGATTTGTGCGTGGAAACAAAAAGACTGGAATATTCAGAACTTGCAGGAAAAGAAAAGCGGGAAGATAGCAGAATAATACGGGAGAGAGTGATGCAGGCACGAAAGTTGCAGGAGAAAAGGTTTCAGGGAAGAAATATCTGGTTCAATGCACAGATGGGCAGCGGGGAAACAGAACAATTTTGTGCTTTGGGGGAGAGGGAGCGAAAGTTTGTGGAGCATATTTTTGAAGCACTGGAGCTCAGTGCGCGGGGGTATCAGAAAACCTTAAAAGTAGCCAGAACAATTGCAGATCTGGAAGCAAGTGAACGGATCCGGGAAGAACATTTGTGTGAAGCACTCAGTTTCCGCATGGATATGCGAAAGGATACAAAACATTAGAGAAGAAGGAGAGGGAATGGAGAAAGGAACAGAATATGCCTGCTGGCTTCATAATATTCCGGGGATCGGGAATAAAACGATACGGAAGCTGGTAGAATACGCAGGAGGAGAGGAAGCAGCGTACCGTCTGTCACAGAAAGAGGCACAAAATATCCTGCCACCCGGGAAACTTTCTACCTTTTGTAAATGGCAGTGTGAAAAGGAGCCTGCAGAAGTGTACGAAAACCTTATAAATAGAAAAATTCAATTTGTACCATGGTTTTCAAAACAGTTCCCGGAGAAGTTACGGGAAATACCGGATAGTCCATATGCAGTTTATCTGCGGGGGAACGGAACGATACAAGGAGCTGGAAAGGTAGCCGTAATCGGAGCCAGAAGCTGTTCTGCCTATGGTGCAAGGATGGCAGAGTTTATTGGGAAAGAACTGGCAGAAGCGGGGGTGGTTGTAGTAAGCGGTCTGGCACGCGGAATTGACGGGATCGGACAGCGGGCAGCTATAAAAGCCGGAGGCTGTACGGTGGGAGTTTTAGGAAATGGAGTGGATGTATATTATCCGAAGGAGAATGGCAGACTGTATGAAGAATGTATGGAACAGGGGATATTGCTGTCGGAATATGCGCCGGGGACTGCTCCAAAGACGTGGCATTTCCCTGCGAGAAACCGGATTATCAGTGGTTTGTCGGATCTCGTTATCGTAGTGGAGGCAAGAGAGAAGAGCGGAACGTTTATCACAGTGGATATGGCACTGGAACAGGGAAGAGAGGTAGTGGTTGTACCGGGCAGGTTTACGGATGATCTGAGCCGGGGCTGCAACCGTCTGATCGGTCAGGGAGCACAGATTTTTACCTCTATGGAAGAGGTGCTGCAATATCTTCCTGTCTGTATAAAAAAACAAAATGAAAAAGGGACGGACAAAGAAGAGAAGGAAGAGAATTCCAATATCGAGGGAAGGGAAGAATTAGAGGAAAAAGTCTATACATTGTGCGATTATTACCCACGGTCACTTACAGAAATATATGAGGAACTTTTACGGGACGAACGATACCGGCATATAAAAATGACACAGATGCTTAGGGCAGTGGTAAATTTACAGATTCAGGGCAGCATTATTGAGAAAGGGAAAAACTATTATTATAGAAGAAATTAATTTTTAATAATTTTTTTCTTGCAACAAAAGACAATATAGTGTATAGTGATTCACGATTACTACGGTGGAAGGGTAGAGGAACAGTTGCCACCGTAAAAAAGGAATACAAACAGGAAATAGGGGAAGAAGCATGGCAAAGTATTTAGTAATTGTGGAGTCGCCTGCCAAAGTAAAGACGATTAAAAAATTTCTGGGAGCTAATTACGAGGTGACAGCCAGCAATGGACATGTAAGGGATATGCCAAAGAGCCAGCTCGGAATTGATGTGGAGCATGACTATGAGCCAAAGTATATCACGATTCGCGGAAAAGGGGATATTCTGGCGAAACTGAGAAAAGAAGTAAAGAAAGCGGATAAAGTTTATCTTGCAACTGACCCGGACCGTGAGGGAGAAGCGATCTCCTGGCATCTCAGAGAGGCACTTCATCTGGAGGGAAAAAAGGTATACCGGATCACTTTTAATGAGATTACGAAAAACGCAGTTAAGGAATCCCTGAAAAATCCAAGGAAAATTGATATGAGTCTGGTGGATGCCCAACAGGCAAGACGAATGTTGGACCGTATGGTCGGTTATCGTATCTCCCCGCTTTTATGGGCAAAAATCAAGCGGGGATTAAGTGCCGGACGTGTACAGTCCGTAGCACTTCGGATTATCTGTGACAGAGAAGAGGAAATCAACGCATTTATTCCGGAGGAATACTGGAGTCTGGATGCGGTGCTTCGTGTAGGAGGAGAAAAGAAGCCGCTGACGGCACAATATTATGGTACTGCGGACGGAAAGAAGGGAATTGCCTCTAAAGAGGAACTGGATGCTGTCTTAAAGGAACTGGAAGGAGCAGACTATCATGTGAGTGAGGTAAAGAAGGGCGAGCGCAGCAAAAAACCGCCGCTGCCGTTTACGACCTCTACTCTGCAGCAGGAGGCCAGTAAGGCACTGAATTTTTCCACACAAAAGACAATGCGTCTGGCGCAGCAGCTTTATGAAGGTATTGACATAAAAGGTAATGGGACCGTCGGTATCGTCACCTATCTGCGTACGGATTCCACCCGTGTATCCGAGGAAGCTGAGACCATGGCAAAGGATTATATTGAAAAGAACTATGGTGCAGAATTCGCAGCAGGAACAGGAACACAGAAAAAGAGCGGTCAGAAGATACAGGATGCGCATGAAGCGATCCGACCGACCGACATTGCCCGTACGCCGATCGAACTGAAGGAGTCTCTTTCCAGAGATCAGTTCAGACTGTATCAGCTGATTTGGAAGCGGTTTATTGCAAGCCGTATGACGCCTGCAAAATATGAGACGATTTCTGTGAAAATTGATGCCGGCAAACACCGTTTTTCCGTAGCGGCATCCAAAATGCTGTTTGAAGGCTTTAAGAGTGTTTACACGGAAGCAGATGAGGAAAAGGAAAAGAGCAATACACTGGCGGGAAGTTTAAATAAAGAAAGTGAGCTTTCTTTGGAGGAATTTGTGCCGAAACAGCATTTTACACAGCCACCGGCACATTATACGGAAGCTACATTGGTGCGTGCATTGGAGGAACTTGGAATTGGCAGACCGAGTACCTATGCACCGACTATTACGACGATTCTGGCAAGACGTTATATTGCAAAAGAAAATAAAAACCTGTATGTAACGGAACTGGGAGAGGTTGTAAACAGCATGATGAAGGAAGCTTTTCCGAGTATTGTGGATGTGAATTTTACGGCGAATCTGGAAGCCTTGTTAGACAAAGTGGAAGAGGGCTGTGTGAATTGGAAGACAGTGGTATCCAATTTTTATCCGGATCTGGATGAAGCGGTGAAAAATGCGGAAAAGGAACTGCCGGAAGTAAAAATTGCGGATGAGGTTACAGAGGAAGTCTGCGAGATATGCGGCAGAAACATGGTGATTAAGTACGGACCGCACGGCAGATTTCTGGCATGTCCCGGCTTTCCGGAATGCCGTAATACTAAACCTTATTTTGAAAAGATTGGTGTGGAGTGTCCGAAGTGTGGCAAAGATATTGTACTGAAAAAGACCAAGAAGGGCAGACGTTATTATGGCTGTATCGACAATCCTGAGTGTGATTTCATGGTATGGCAGAAGCCGGTGGATATGCGCTGTGAAAAGTGCGGTTCCATTTTAGTGGAGAAGGGAAACAAGCTGGCATGCTCGAATGAGCAGTGTGGTTTTTCCATGAATAAACCGGAGAAAAAAGAAGAGAACGATCCGAAAAAATAAGTAAGCAAAGCGGACAGATGCTGTAGGCAGACTGTCCGTTTTTGTATTGTACGGAATAAGCTATAAATTCAGAAATTATAATGAAATATTTAAAAAATACAACAAATTGATAACGCATACATTGAAGTTTGATGCAAAATGTGGTAAGATAACAATAATTTATAAATGTTTCAAGTATTGCATAACCTTATTAAAGGAGGATCATATGAGCAGCGTACAGTTATTGGATAAAACAAGAAAAATCGGAAAACTTCTGCACAATAACAATTCCAGCAAGGTGGTATTTAATGATATCTGCCGCGTGATGCGTGAAATCTTAAATTCCAATATTCTTGTCATCAGTAAAAAAGGAAAGGTATTAGGAGTCGGAATTTCAGACGGTGTAGAAGAAATCAAGGAACTGATTGCGGATGAAGTTGGTGGCTTTATTGATAATATGCTCAATGAAAGACTTTTGGCGGTGCTTTCCACAAAAGAGAATGTCAATCTGGAAACGTTAGGTTTTGAAAGCACGGATGTGAAGAAGTTTCAGGCAATCATTTCTCCGATTGAGATTGCAGGAGAACGGCTTGGTACACTGTTTATTTACAAATGTAATGAACAGTATGACATTGATGATATTATTCTGTGTGAATATGGCTCTACGGTCGTAGGTCTGGAGATGCTTCGTGCAGTTAATGAGGAGAGTGCGGAGGAGAGCAGGAAATTAGCGGTTGTCAAATCAGCGATCAGTACGCTGTCTTTCTCGGAAATGGAAGCGATCACGCATATTTTTGATGAATTAAACGGAATGGAAGGTATACTGGTAGCAAGTAAGATTGCGGACAGAGTAGGTATTACCAGGTCAGTAATTGTAAATGCGCTGCGTAAGTTTGAAAGCGCGGGAGTGATCGAGTCCCGTTCTTCCGGCATGAAAGGCACATATATTAAGGTACTCAATGATGTGGTTTTCGATGAAATTGAAAAGATAAAGCTTGAAAACAAGAAATAGCATATATTTTATAGTAAAAAAGGACTATTTTTCTCTAAATAGTCCTTTTTTATAAAAAAACCTTGTGTTTTTTGTCGAATAATTTATAATGAAATAGAGTGGTTGTAGTATGTTCACTTGTAGAAAACAACAAGATGTTGTGATTATGGTAAAAAGAGGAAGGGTCATATGATTAATTCAAATGTATATGATTATGTAAATGTGCTGGATAAGGCAATGGATGCAGCTGCACTTCGTAATCAGGCATTAGCCAATAACATAGCCAATGCCACGACTCCGGGATATAAGAGACAGGATGTCTCCTTTGAGTCAGAGCTGGGGAAGGCACTCGGACACAACCGCAGTAAAAGTATGGATGAAAAGGTCGGTAATGTGAAACTGAACCGGCTGAAGCCGAGAACCTTTACCGATTATGATCAGTATTCTTACCGGCTGGATGGCAACAATGTAGATCCGGATATGGAAGGGGTAGAGTTAGCCGCAAATCAGGTGAAGTACAATGGACTGATGGATGCGGTGAATCAGGAATTTGCAAATCTGAAGATGGTAACAAAATAGGAATAGAATTGTGTAGGAGGAGAAAAGAATGAGTATATTTTCGGCATTTGATATTAATGCTTCCGGAATGACGGCGCAGAGGTATCGTATGGACATTATTTCACAGAATGTGGCAAATGCCAATACGACCCGTACGGAGGATGGCACACCGTATCGCAGGAAAATCGTTACTTTTACGGAAAAAGAGTCCCAGACTCCGTTCTCCAGAGTACTGAATGAGGCGAGGGACAATTATTCAGGAAAAGGAGTTAAGGTAAGCGGTGTGTACGAGGACAAAAAGACGGATTTTATCAAGACCTATGATCCGGCACATCCAGATGCGGATGAGGATGGATATGTGTGGTATCCGAATGTGAATATTGTGACGGAGATGACGAATATGATCGATGCCTCCAGAGCGTATGAAGCCAATGCGACAGCCTTTAATGCCAGCAAGGCGATGGCGATGAAGGGACTTGAAATGGCGAACTAAGGGTAGAAAGGGAGTTTAAAAATGGATATTTCATCATTGCATAATATCAGTTCAGGGGTCATCCGTGAGGCGGCAGAGAGTGCAGCAGTTTCAGGGAGGAAAACGGATACAAACGGTGATCTGTTTGCTTCCGTGCTGAATTCAGCCATTGATAATCTGAATGCAACAAATGCGTACATATCGGATGCGGAGAATGAAAAGATTCGTCTGGCACTCGGGCAGACGGATAATACACATGATTTGACAATAGCGATGCAGAAGGCATCTGAGGCGTTACAATATACAGTAGCAGTAAGGGATAAGTTCCTGGAAGCCTATAAAGAAATCATGAACATGCAGATTTAAAGAACGTTAGAAATGTGAGGGATAAGTGGTCATGGTGGAAAGAATAAAGGCAATTCCGGCGAAAATACTGGAATGGTGGAACAAATTCACTGCCAAACAGAAAACGATTATTGTCTGCATAGGTGCAGGCGTGATATTGGCATTGGCCATTCTGGTAACTGTTCTGACGAGACCCCAGTACGTTGCTCTGGCAAACTGCGAAACAACTAAGGAGGCCTCGGTTATTACAGAACTTCTGGATGGTGAAGGACTGACATACCAGACGTCTGCGGACGGGCTGACGATAAAAATTCTAAAGAAGGATGAGTCAACGGCGAATCTTTTGCTTGGAGCAAATGATATTCCGGCTGCTTCGTATGGAATCGAAAATGTAACAAACGGCGGATTCAGTACAACAGAATCCGATAAGCAGAAAACTTATAAACTCTATCTGGAAAAGAAGATGGAGGAGGATCTGATGACAATGTCTGCCATTAAAAAGGCAGATGTGCAGTTTTCCATTCCGGAAAATGACGGTACTCTGATTCAAAAGGAAGAAGAGTCCCATGCGAGCATTATTCTGGAACTGGATGGAGAATTTACGCAGGATAATGCCATGGCAGTTGCCAGAATTGTAGCAACCGCACTTGGCAATGAGACGACCAATAATATCGTTATTATAGACACGATGGGAAATCTGTTGTTTTCCGGAGAGGAGAATTATTCCATAAGCGGAAGCGCCAACAGTCAGCTTGCTGTCAAGCAGCAGGCAGAGAAGATGGTGCAGGAAGCGGTACGCAAGGTACTGCTTGGCACGAATGAATTTACAAACGTGGAAGTGTCCAGCAATCTGGCGCTTGATTTTTCTTCCAAAGAACTGACAGATCATAAATATACCGCAGCGGATGGACAGGATCAGGGATTAAAAAGCCATGAGGATGTGTATGAAGCGGAAGCATCCGGCGGCACGGGTGGAGTACCGGGGACGGATTCCAATGGCACGGATAACGACACGACTTATGTGATGCCGGATACAGAGCAATCTTCCTCTTCGACATCGGAGCGTTCGACAGATTATCTGCCAAACGAGAGTATTACCAAAGAAACGGTACCGCCGGGGGTAATCAAGTATAGTGATTCTTCCCTTTCGGCAGCGGCAATCAATTACAAGGTTGTAAAAGAAGAGGATATTAAGGCTCAGGGACTGTTAGACGGCATTACCTGGGAAGAGTATAAAGCGGCAAACGGCGCGCGCACCAAACTGGATGTGGATCCGGATTTGGTGACGGTAGTTGCAAAGGCGACCGGTATTCCGGAAGAGAACATTATGCTGGTGGCTTATGAAGAGCCTATGTTTATAGACAGGGAAGGCGGAGCAATGTCTGCAACGGATATTGTCACGATTGTTCTGATCGTAGTCATCCTTGCATTACTTGCGTTTGTTGTGCTCAGAAGTATGGCGGGAGAAAAGAAAACAGAGCAGGAGGAGGAACTTTCCGTGGAAAGCCTTCTGCAGTCTACACCGGAAGCAGATCTGGAAGATATTGAACTGGATGATAAATCCGAAACCCGTAAGCTGATCGAAAAATTTGTGGAAGATAATCCGGAAGCCGCAGCGAATCTGCTTCGCAACTGGCTGAACGAAGACTGGGGGTAAAAAGAATGGCAGCATCGACTGACGCTACAATAAGCGGTCTGCAAAAAGCAGCGATTCTTTTGGTTGTGCTTGGGCCTGAGAAATCGGCAATGATTTTTAAACATTTAAAAGAAGAAGAAATAGAAGAACTTACACTGGAGATTGCAAATACCAGAAGCATTACGCCGCAGGTTAAGGATACGGTAATCAACGAATTCTATGAAATCTGTCTGGCACAGCAGTACATATCAGAGGGCGGTATCGGTTATGCCAAGGAGCTTTTGGAAAAGGCGCTCGGAACAGAAAAAGCAATGGATGTCATTGGCAAGCTGACAGCATCTTTGCAGGTAAAGCCATTCGAGTTTATCCGCAAGACGGATGCGTCCCAGCTGCTTAACTTTATTCAGGATGAGCATCCGCAGACAATCGCTCTTATTATGTCTTATCTGCCTTCCCATCAGGCATCGATCGTATTGTCAGCATTGCCTCCGGACAAGCAGGCAGATGTTGCAAAACGTATTGCTATGATGGACAGAACCAGCCCGGAGGTTGTAAAAGAGGTGGAAAAGGTATTGGAATCCAAGCTTTCTTCTCTGGTCAATCAGGATTACACCGTCATTGGTGGTGTGGATGCTATCGTAGAGATTTTGAATACGGTAGACCGCGGAACAGAGAAACATATTATGGAGACATTGGAAATCGAGGAGCCGGAGCTGGCAGACGAAATCCGCAAGAAAATGTTTGTGTTCGAAGATATTCTGCTGCTGGATGACAGAGCAATCCAGAGAGTATTGCGTGACGTGGACAATAATGATCTGGCGATTGCCTTAAAGGGAGCAAATGAACAGGTTCAGACGACGATTTTTAACAACATGTCCAAGCGTCTGGCTGTTATGATCAAGGAAGACATGGAATTTATGGGACCTGTGCGTATGAAGGATGTGGAAGAAGCACAGCAGAAGATCGTAAATATTATCCGAAAACTGGAAGATTCCGGAGAAATTGTCATTTCCAGAGGTGGAGGTGACGAGATCGTTGTATAGTAATCTGTTAAAGGCAGGCTGGGTAGTCTGCAAAGAGGAAGAAAAGCTCGTTATTGATAATAATGAACGGGTTGCCAGAAAACTGGAACAGCTCTATGAGGATGCACCGGGTGGAAGGCATGAAAACGCGGAAGCGTTTTCCGGTGAGACAGAAAATGACCGGATGGACGAGGATGGCGCTGAGGGACCGGAGGCTGCTCTTTTTGCCGATTCTGAGGAGGGATTCCAGAGTGGTCTGTCAGCACAGAAGGTTGAAGTACAGGAACCGGTCTATGAGGGACCTGCGCCGGAAGAATTATTGGAACAGGCGAAAGAAGAAGCAGAGGCAATCAGGCAGGCTGCATGCAGGGAAGCGGAACAGCTGAAAAGCCAGGCTTATGAAGAAGGCAGAAGTCAGGGATATCAGGATGGTTATGAGGAAGGTATGGCAAAAATCGGTGAGTTAGAGACAGAGCTTGCGGGAAAAGAAGCCATACTGGAACAGCGGTATCTGGATAAAATGGAAGAACTGGAACCAAAATTCGTGGATATACTTAATCGTATTTACGAGCGGGTATTTGATGTGAAGTTCAGTGACCAGAAGGGATTGATTTTATATCTTCTGACGAATGCTATGCGGGGAATTGAAGAAACAAAGGATTTTATCATTCATGTTTCGCCGCAGGATTATAAGGAAGTAAGAGCCGCCAAATCGGTTTTGTCGAGTGAGTCATTGGTTGGAGGAGCCAGCGTGGAAATTATTGAGGATATGACGCTGTCCAAAAATGAATGTTTGATTGAAACCGGAGGGGGCATATTTGACTGCAGTCTTGGAACGGAACTTAGACAGCTCCAGAGAGAACTGGAATTGTTATCCTATGAAAAATAGAGTGTACAGAGGGTGAGGAAAAGGGCTTGGAAGCAGGAAATGTGAATTTCAGTAAATACAGAATACTGGCAGAAAAGACTTTTTTTAAGCGTATGGGAAAGGTCGTCAATGTAGTAGGGCTTACGATTGAATCTGCCGGACCGGAGGCAAGACTGGGTGATATTTGTTATATTTATCCGAACCGTGACTCCGAGGAAAAAATCATGGCAGAAGTGGTTGGATTTAAAGACAGTAAGACGTTGTTGATGCCTTATGAGGCTACCGGAGGAATTGCAGCAGGGTGTATGGTGGAAAATTCCGGTGCAGCTCTAAAAGTCATAGCAGGTGATTTCCTGTTAGGGAAGACTTTGGATGGTCTCGGGAGAGTGGTGGCAACAGAGAATACAGCAGAGGAACATGCAAAGAGGGGAATCCCTTATAGTGTAGAAGCGCCGCCGCCGGATCCGATGAGCCGGAAAATCATTGATGAGATACTTCCGCTTGGAGTCAAGGCAGTGGATGGTCTGATTACGGTCGGAAAGGGACAGCGAATTGGGATCTTTGCCGGATCGGGTGTTGGAAAATCCACTTTGATGGGGATGTTTGCCAGAAATACGAGAGCTGATATCAATGTGATCGCACTGATCGGAGAACGAGGCAGAGAGGTGCGGGAATTTATCGAAAGAGATCTTGGCGAAGAAGGAATGCGGCGGTCGATTGTGGTCGTTGCGACTTCCGACAGACCGGCATTGGAGCGTAAAAAGGCAGCACAGACAGCAACGGCCATTGCAGAATATTTCAGGGATCAGGGGAAGGATGCCCTCCTAATGATGGACTCGCTTACCCGTTTTTCCATGGCACAGAGGGAAATCGGACTGGCGAGCGGAGAACCGCCTGTAACAAGGGGATATCCGCCGAGCGTATATTCTGAAATGCCAAAGCTTCTGGAAAGAGCCGGCTGTGCGGAAAAAGGTTCGATTACCGGTCTGTATACGGTTCTGGTAGACGGTGATGATTTTAATGAGCCGATCACGGATACGGCGAGAAGTATATTGGATGGACATATTATGTTGAGCAGAAAGCTTGGACATAAGAATCATTATCCTGCCATAGATGTATTGCAGAGTATTTCCAGATGTATGAGTCAGATTGCAGATAAGGAGCATAAGAGAGCTGCCGGAAAGTTGAAAAATGTACTCGCCACTTATAATGAGGCAGAGGATTTGATCAACATCGGAGCTTATAAAGACGGAAGCAATCCGAACATTGATTACGCGATTGAGAAAATTAATGCAGTCAATGAGTTTCTGGTGCAGGATGTGGAGGAAAAGGTGGAATTTGAGGAAACACTTCACAGACTGAAAGCACTGTTTGAAGAATAGGAGTAGTATATGGCAAGGTTTGTTTATCATATGCAGAGCATACTTGACATCAAGAATAAGATGGAAGAACAAGCCAAAATGGACTATGCCGCTGCCAGAATACAACTGACGGAAGAAGAGGAAAAAAGGGACAGGCTGTATAAGCGGAAGCTGCATTATGAGGATGAAAACAGGGAACGTCTGCATGGACAGCTTAAGGTCAGAAAGATTATAGAAGCGAAAGAAGCAATTCTTCGAATGGATGAGTTTATCGTGAGTCAGGAGGAAGAGATCCGGAAGGCGGAGGAACGACTGGAACAGAGACGGATACAGCTCGCGGAGGCAAGACAGGAGAGAAAGACGCATGAGAAGCTTAAGGAAAAAGCTTTTGATGAATTTGTAGCAGAGGAAAATGCAAAGGAAAGCCGTGAAATTGATGAACTGACCAGTTATACCTATGGACAAAAGCAAAAACAGAACTGACTCTGAAAGGAGCATGATTACAGAATGCCGGATATAACAGAAAACGTTGAAAAATCAGCGAATACAGCAGATGAAAAAAAGAGAATAAAGGCGGAAAGAAAGCAGTTAAAAGCAGAGCAGAAGCAGCAGAAGAAGGAAGCGAAGAAAAAGGCAAAGGAGTTGGCACTGCAGGAAGCTGATATTGAGGATGAAGAAGAGGGAAACGGCGTGCCGGTCGTTTTAATCACCTTTTTTATTGTAATTATATGGGTGGCTATTCTTTGTGTTCTGATCAAGCTGGATGTAGGAGGATTTGGATCGGGAGTGTTAGCGCCGTTGTTAAAGGATGTTCCGGTAATTAATAAGGTTCTGCCTAATACGGTGAACGTGGAAGAAAAGTCGGACAAAGCGGCGGAAGAATACAGCGGATATGAGGATTTGAGAGATGCGGTAGACCAGATTAAGGTTTTGGAACTGGAACTGGAAAAGGCGCAGAATGAAAAACAGAGTGATACGGAGGAAATCGAGGAGCTCAGGGCAGAGGTAGAACGACTCAGTTCTTTCGAAAAACAACAGGTTGAATTTGAGCGTATCAAAAATGAATTTTATAATGAAGTAATTTATGCGGAAAAGGGACCGGGAGCAGAAGAATATCGTAAATATTACGAGGCAATCGATCCGGCAGCGGCAGAAGAGCTCTATAAGCAGGTGGTGCAGCAGCTGGAAGAAGATTCACAGGTAGAGGATTATGCCAAGGCTTATTCGGAAATGAAGCCGGCACAGGCTGCCGGTATTTTTGAACAGATGGGGGATAATTTGGATCTGGCAGCAAAGATTCTGAATGCTATGCCGGCAGAAAACCGCGGTAAAATCCTTGGAGCAATGGATCCTGAAATTGCCGCACGTCTGACCAAAATTATGGATCCGGAATATTAGAAGTATGATTAGATCATATCGTAGAAGATTATGTTGGAAGACAGCGGAAAATGTAGTATAATAAAAGATAATAACTTTCTGGAATGTTTGAAAGAATTGATGTTCCGGGAGGCTTATTATATATTATTCAGTACCTTGAAAACTGAAGAAAGGAGGAAAAGGAATGACCAGCACATTTGTAAAGGGAGTGAGCCTGTTTGCAGAAACGCCGGTAGGCGGAACAAAGGCATCCGGAAAGTCTGATGCGTTTACGGACTGTTTCACAGAAATTTGCAGTAAAAATCAGGAAGGACAGCGCGGTAAGGATGCCAATCTGGTAAAAACGGGCAGTACAGGCACAAGAACAGACAGTGCAGTGCACAAATCACTTCGAAACAAAACGACAGCAGAGGTTGAAGACACAAAAGAAGCAGTAGCAGAGGACAGCGCAGAGGAAAAAATCTACGCAGCGGCAGATCAGATTATCGCAGCCATTGCAGACCAGCTTGGGATGACAATTGAGCAGGTACAGGAGGCGATGCAGAAGCTGCAGATAAATCCAGAGGAACTTTTAAGTGCAGATGGAATTCGGTCGCTTATGGTTGCTTTATCCGGTGGAGAGGATCAGGTAAATCTTCTGACAGACGAAGTATTATATCAGTCTGTTAAGGAAGTGACTAAGACTCTGGAAAACGTTATGTCTGAATTACAGGAGCAGACCGGTATGAGTGCGGAGGAACTGGAAGCCATGATCGTAAAAATGGCGGAAAAGTCGCATCTTCAAAAGGTTGAGAATCCTGCTGATACAGTCATGCAGATGCCGGAACAGTCGGATGTTGTGCCAGAGGCTGAAAAACGGATGCCTGTGGTCGAAGTCAGACAGGAGTCACAGATGACAAATGGTACGGACTCACTCAGACAGACGGAACAGACGCAGCCGGATCAGGCAAAGAAAAGGACAGAGACAGGCGATGAGACAAAGGACGACAAAAAGGGAAATGACAGTAAAAACGGCTTCCTGCAGCAGATGGACACACAGACTGCAAAAGCAGAACTTGAAACGTTGGTTTCGGAGTCTCAGGGAAATTCGCAGAGCGTAAGCACCGAGCAGATTATGAAGCAGATCATGGACTATATGAAGGTTCAGGTAAAAGCAGATATGACGCAGATGGAAATACAGCTCCATCCGGCAAGCCTCGGGAATATCCACATTCAGATTGCAGCAAAAGAAGGTGTGATTACAGCACAGATTACTGCACAGAACGAAGCAGTAAAGACAGCACTGGAATCCCAGATCGTTCAACTGAAAGAAAGTCTGAATGAGCAGGGAATCAAGGTAGAAGCTGTTGAAGTGACCATAGCAAGTCACGAGTTTGAAAGAAATCTGGAACAAAATCAGTCAGAGGGAAGACATGCACAGTCAGAGGAAAAAAAGAGCGGAAGGCGAATGAATCTGAATCTGACAGGCATGGAAGAATCTGAAATGGAAAAAATGGAAGAGGCACAGAAAATCGCAGCAGACATGATGGTCAGAAATGGCAACACAGTTGATTTTAGTGCATAAGAAAGGAGAATCAAATGAGTTTAGTAGCACCAGTTGTAGACGGAAAAATTCAGGATACCAGTGCGTCGGCAAATTCCCTTTCGGCAGAGCGGGTAAAATCAGGTGGAAGCAGTCTTGATAAAGATGCGTTTCTTCAGCTTCTGGTAGCACAGATGAAATATCAGGATCCGTTGGAACCAACGTCAAATACGGAATACATTTCTCAATTTGCAACCTTCTCTGAATTGGAGCAGATGCAGAATATGAGTGCGACTATGGATCTTCAAAGGGCATCCGCTCTGGTAGGACAGAATGTCATTATGGAGGTTAGGAGCAAGACAGGTGCGACCAGCTATGTGACGGGTCCGGTAGATTATGTGGAGTTTGAAAATAACAAGGCATATCTGTCAATCAAAGGAAATCTGTATTCTATGGATGACCTGGTAACGGTAGTAGAAAGCGGATATCAGGAAGCATTTGATAAGGTAAATGATCTGTTGACAGAGGTTTATAAGCTGCCGACACTATCTTCGCTTTCCATTGATGATATGGAAAAGGTCCTGAGCATCAAGAAGACCTACAATGAGATGACGGATTATGAAAAATCCTTCTTAACCAAGGACGAGGTTACTGTACTGACAAAGTACTTCGACAAGATGAAGGAACTGATGGCAATCGCAGGAATCGAAGAGCCGGAGGAAGAAAAGCAGAAGACTGTGGAAGAGATGATGGAAGAGCTGCTTGGCAAGATCGACGCATTGATCGATGGAGTCGGCAACATATCGGTAGCAGGTGGATCAGAAAGTTCCGGAGGCGGTGGAAATACAGCGGGTACAGGCGGAAACGGTGGTACTGTGGATAATACGACGACAGTCGATAAGACCGATGAAACTGATAAGACCGATGAAACTGATAAGACCGATGGAACCGATAAGACCGATGAAACCGATAAGACGGATGAAACCGACAAAACCGATGAATCTGATAAGTCGGACAGCAGCAATGATACAGCGGACGGCGGTGATTCGAGTGACGAAAGTTCGGACGGTGGAAACTAGGGAAGGAATCAATAAAGGTATTACAATTACACAGGATCTGTGAAAGGAAAGAAGGAAAACGGTTATGAAAATTAATAATAAGCCATTCCTTTCTATTGAACAATTACAGGATCAATACCTGAAACAGACAAAGCCGGCAGCAAACGAAGCGAAAGCGGATGGACTTTCTTTTCAGGATATTCTGGCAGAAAAAACGGAGAGAGCAGGGGAACTTAAGTTTTCCAAGCATGCTTCCAACCGTCTTACAGATCGGAATATTACTTTGACGGACAAGCAGCTGGAACGTTTGAGCGAAGGAACGCAGAAGGCCGGAGCGAAAGGAATCAGGGAATCACTTGTACTCGTGGACTCATTAGCGTTTATTGTGAATGTGCCAAACAGGACAGTGGTTACAGCCATGAACCAGAATGAGGCAGATGAGAACATTTTTACAAACATAGACGGTGCCGTAATTATGTAGCCGGACCTTTTTGGAGGCTAACATCCCTGACTGACAGAGGGGATGAACGGACCGTATTTTAAGGAGGTCAATTTCAACTATGATGAGATCACTTTTTGCTGGTGTGGCAGGTCTTAAGACACACCAGACAAAGATGGACGTTATCGGTAACAATATCGCAAACGTCAACACAGTAGCATATAAATCACAGTCTACTACCTTTAATGACTTAATGTATCAGACTACACAGAGGGCATCCGGACCGAATGCTGAGACAGGAACAGCCGGAACAAATGCAAAACAGATTGGTCTTGGTGTAAAGGTAGGGGCGATCAAGACACAGATTACAACAGAGGGTGCAGCACAGACAACAGGAGATCCGTTTGATATTAAGATTACAGGAGACTCTTTTTTCGTTGTAAATGGAGGAGGTTCCAACTGCTTTACAAGAGATGGTTCTTTCTATGTCGATGCAGCCGGAAACCTTGCAATGGCAAGCAATGGCTACAATGTTATGGGATGGAAGCCGGATCCACAGGATCCGACTAGGATTAAGACCGATACCGTGTCTGCCCTGCGTGTTATGAGCCCGGAGGCAATGCAGTATGAGCCGGAGTATACGACAAAAGCTACGATTGCCGGTATTCTGGACAAAAAGGATTCCAATGTAACTTCAGATGCGGGAAGAACGATAAGTCTGCAGATTTATGATAATCTGGGATATTCTTATACTTTGAAGTTTGCAATGACTGAAACCAACAAAGGAGCGTTGGACGGCAAGTATACATTGAAGCTGACCGATATGCTGGATTCCGAAGGAAAACAGATGACGGTGGCTGATAAATTTGAGATGGCAGATGTGAATATCGAATTCGATACGTCAACAGGTAAGGTAAAGACAATTACTGGAGGTGCCGGAACGGCGGTAAGCACGGATGCTAAGAAAGCCTTTAATATCAATGCCAAGTCACTACAGGGAGAGTTCGCAAATATTGAAGTGGATATTACGGATGCCCTCTGGTGGGATAATGGTGGAACCTGTACGATCGGTGCGGAAAAGGGTGATCCGGACGGACGAGGTGCCGGACGTAAGGTCGGTAACTTATCCGGTATATCCATTCAGGATGATGGAATGATTTATGCTTCTTATGACAATGGTCAGCGCAGACTGCTCGGACAGATTGCGGTAGCCAAATTTGCCAATGCCTCTGGTCTGGAGAAAATTGGAGACAACCTTTATCAGCAGACACTTAACTCCGGTGAATTTGATGGAATCGGTGTCTCCATTGATTCTGACGGTGAGGGCTATATGTCCACTGGTGTACTGGAAATGAGTAATGTAGACCTTTCCTCTGAATTTACGGAAATGATCACAACACAGAGAGGTTTCCAGGCAAACAGCCGTATTATTACGGTTTCGGATACTTTGCTTGAGGAGCTTACAAACTTAAAACGATAAGAAATGATACATAGGCAGGGGGACTTGCAAAGGTCCCCTTGGCTGTTGTAATGCGCTTTTGGCGCGTGCTTTGCAGCTAAATAAGGAAAAAAGTGAAACTGCCCGAATGCAGTGTCATTAAAATAAATGGTTGTGAGGTGAGATAAATGATTGATATTACAAGGATGGACGGCCGAATGTTAATGATTAACGCCGAGCTGATCGAAACAGTGGAGGAGACGCCGGATACGGTCATTACGCTGACAACTGGACGGAAAATAATTGTAAAAGAAAGTAGACAAGAAGTGAAAAATCTAGTAAAATCTTATAGAAAGGACGTTTTTGCGTAAAAAACGCTTGGGAATTAGGTTTTTTTGCGTAAAAGGGAGGTTGGAACGAGTGGATTTAGCGTCGATTATTGGTTTATTAGTATGTATTGTCCTGGTTATTTTCGGTATTGTATCGGGCGATCAGGGCTTTGCAGCATTGGGCAACTTTTTGGATGCGGCTTCTGCATTGATTACCTTTGGTGGAGCCTTCTGCTGTGTTATGGCATCTTATACTATGCCTTCATTTATTAATGGCTTAAAGAGTTTCACTCTTATTTTTAAGAGCCCGTCTTTGAATACTCCCCAGATTATTGCAAAGATTATAGAATTATCCAATGTTGCAAGAAAGGAAGGACTGTTGTCTTTGGAAGAGGCGGCAGGAGATTTGGATGATGCTTTTCTGAAGAAAGGTATTTTGCTGATTGTCGATGGTACCGACCCGGAGCTGGTGCGTGCCATTATGGAAACAGAGCTTACAAGTGTGGATGACAGGCACAGGAAGAATATAGGTTTCTGGCAGGATGTTGCTGCCATGGGTCCTGCATGGGGTATGATCGGTACGTTGATCGGTCTGATTAACATGTTAAAAATGTTGGATGATCCTTCTGCAATCGGACCGAATATGGCGGTTGCGTTGATTACTACCTTGTATGGTTCCATATTAGCAAACTGGATTGCTACGCCAACAGCAAATAAGTTGAAGGCATTTAATAATGAAGAGATGCTGGTAAAGGAAATTATGATTGAAGGGCTCTTGTCGATTCAGGCAGGAGAAAACCCGCGTGTAATTGAAGAAAAACTGAAATCCTTCCTGGCACCGAAGGACAGACAGACACCTCAGGAAGAGGAAAACGGGGGTGAAGAATAAATGGCGAAGAGAAAGCCGGAAGAGACACCGCCTGCAGCGGCGTGGATGGCGACCTTCAGTGATTTGATGAATCTGCTCCTCTGTTTCTTCGTTTTGCTCTTTTCCATGTCTACCGTAGATGCGGAAAAATTTGAAGCGATGGCGGAGTCCTTTTCACAGACTTTCAGCATTTTCTCGGGCGGCGCCAGTGCCATCGGTGACGGAATGCTTATCAGTAACGGTATGAGCCAGCTGAATGAACTGGATCAGTACATAAACAGCACCGGAAAAGCCCCGGAGGTAGAGGCAGAAAATCCGGAGAACATTGATAAGATAGAACAGGAGAAACTGAAGAAATCGGAAGAACTGGCTGAAAAAATTTCAGAGGCATTGGAAGAAGATAATCTTCAGGATGTTGTGGATGTAACGTTTAATTCGCAATATGTCCAGTTGGCGCTAAAAGGGGCGCTGCTGTTTGATTCCGGCAGTGATCAACTCAAAGAAGAGTCTCTTCCTGTTGTATCCAAGGTAGCAGTTATATTGGAACGTTATGCGGAAAGTACTATTGAAATTGAGGGGCATACCGATAATGTACCGATTCATAACTCAAGGTTTGGAAATAACAATGAACTGAGCAGTTTCAGAGCTCTTGCTGTATTTGATTATTTGATAGAAAATACCAGTCTTCAGCCGTCCATGATCAAACATTCCGGTCGTGGGGAATATGTTCCGGTTGCGGATAATGCAACACCGGAGGGAAGAGCAAAAAACAGACGTGTAGAGATAAAGATTTATCATACATTAAGTTCATAAAAAGATGAGAGGTAAATGGGAATGAAGAAAAATATTTTATCAATTCTGATTCTGGCATTGCTGATTGTAAATATTGTGCTGACAGCGATCATGATGTTCAGCGTAGTCGGAATGACAAAGAAGACAAGCGCTCTGGTGACGGACATTGCTTCCATCATTAAGATCGATATGGCAGAAGGAGTGGAGGAAGCTCCGGCGGAAAGCATTCCGATGAGTGATGTGGCAGTATATGAGCTGCCGGATGCTATGACGATTCCATTGAAGATGGGAGAAGACGGTGTACAGCATTATGCGGTGGTTGCCGTGTCTTTGTCTATGAATATGAAGGATAAGGGTTATGAAGAACATAATGCCAGCCTGAAAGAAAAGCAGAGTCTGATCCAGAATCAGATCATTGATGTATTTGGTTCACATACAATAGAAGAGGCACAAAGTAATCAGGATGCTTTAAAGGCGGAAATTACGAAAAAGCTTCAGGAGATGTATGATTCAAAATTTATTTTCAATGTGAACTTCAGCGATATTAAGTTCCAGTAAGCCTCTGACTTGAGAATATGAAACAAGGAGGTGAGCCAAGTGGGTGAGGTCTTATCTCAAAATGAGATAGACAGTTTGCTGGCTGCACTCAGTACCGGTGAGCTGGATATGGATGAGATGCAGGATAAGGATGAGCGTGTCGTTAAAGACTATGATTTTAAACGACCTGCAAAGTTTTCCAAAGAGCATCTTCGAATGCTGGAAATTATTTTTGAACATTATGGACGCTTATTGTCGACAAACCTTCCGGTTTATTTACGTAAGACGGTACAGGTATCGGTTGTAAGCTCTGAGACAGTGACCTATTCGGAATTTCAGAATGCGCTGTCAAATCCTGTTATTTTGGGAATTATCAATTTTCAGCCGTTAAGCGGCACAATATTAATAGAACTGGCTGCCAATATTGGTTTTGCTATGATAGACCGTATGCTTGGTGGTCAGGGGAATCCTTTGGAAAAGAACAGGGATTTTTCAGAAATCGAATTGACGATTCTGGAAAAAATGATGGTTATAAGTATGCAGCTCTTAAGGGATCCGTGGAAGAATGTGATTGAAATCAATCCGGCCTTAGAGCGCATCGAGACAAACTCACAGTTCGCGCAGGTCATTGCGCCTTCTGATATGATAGCCATTGTCACCTTGAATATTAAAATCGGAGACGTAGAGGGTATGATGAACATTTGTCTTCCGTATTTTACGTTGGAAGGTGTTATGGATAAATTGAATACCAAGTACTGGTTTTCTACGATGCAGGAAAAAAATGATGTGGATTATGAGGAAGCCGTGGAAGCACTGATTAAGCGGGTGGATATTCCGTTAAAAGCGCTTCTTGGAAATACTGCTATTTCTGTCAATGATTTTGTGAATCTGCAGTGCGGAGATATTATCAGACTTGAATCCAAGGTAGAAGAGGAATTACCGATCTACGTTGGCAATATTAAAAAATTTACTGCTCTTCCCGGCACGGAGAAAAATCATTATGCCATGCAGGTGACATCAGTAATAAGAGAGGGGGATTAAACCCATGGATGGAATGCTGTCACAGGATGAGATAAATGCGCTCTTAAATGGAGTTGCAGACAGTGTGGAAGAAACGGACAGCACAGAAGCATCCCAGACGTCAGGAACAATAGAGGAAGGGCTTTTGACGGATGAAGAAAGGGATGCGATTGGAGAAGTAGCCAATATCAGCATGGGCTCGTCTGCTACAACACTGTACTCATTACTAAATAGAAAGGTCAATATTACAACTCCAACAGTCAGTCTTTCGAACTGGTCAAATATGTTGGCTACATATGAAAAGCCGTGTGTCTTTATACAGATTAAGTATACGACGGGGCTGGATGGAAGTAACATTCTGATTTTGAAGGAACAGGATGTTAAGATTATCACCGATCTGATGATGGGTGGTGATGGAACCAATACAGAAGGAGAAATCGGAGAACTTCAGCTTTCCGCTATTTCCGAGGCAATGAATCAGATGATGGGTACATCTGCGACTTCTATGTCTTCCATGCTTGGAAGGATGATCGATATCAGCCCGCCAGAGGCAAGCAGAATCGATCTGGCAGAGAAAGATCCGGCGGATATTGCAGAATTTTTGACAGGAACTTTTGTAAAGGTTGAGTTTAGAATGCAGATTGATGAACTGGCAGACAGTACGATTCTGCAGCTGTATCCGATTGATTTTGCGAAATCATTATATAGTATTTTTATTGACAATGCGAAGGATGAACCGGCGGCACCGATTCCAAGTTCATCTGCATCACAAATGCAGTCCGCTCCTACAGCCGGAGCAGTATCACAGCAGCAGGCAGCACCTGTTTCGACGGCACCACAGATGGGGTATGCACCGGAAATGCAGCCGAATCCGCAAATGGGAATGCCGATGCAGGGATATGCACCGATGCCGCAGATGGGGATGCCGATGCAGGGATATGCACCAGTGCAGAATATGAATATCCAACCGGCGCAGTTCCAGAATTTTTCCGGTGGATTCAATCCAATGCAGAGTCAGGAGAATATCGGACTGATCATGGATGTTCCGTTGGAGGTTACGGTAGAGTTGGGAAGGACTCATAAGTCCATTTCAGAAATTCTGGATTTTGCACCGGGTACGATTATTGAGCTGGATAAAATTGCCGGTGAGCCGGTAGATGTTTTAGTAAATGGAAAACTGGTAGCCAAAGGTGAGGTTGTAGTAATTGAAGAAAGCTTTGGTGTCCGGGTAACAGAAATTATTAAATAGTCAGAACAGGAGAAGTAGATATGGCGAAGAATATTTTAATTTGTGATGATGCAGCATTTATGCGTATGATGATTAAAGATATTTTAACAAAGAACGGATATAATGTTGCCGGTGAAGCAGAAAACGGAATGATAGCAGTAGATAAGTATAAAGAACTGAAGCCGGATCTTGTACTTATGGATATTACCATGCCAGAAATGGATGGTATTCAGGCACTGAAAAATATAAAGGCGGCTGATCCGGGGGCACTTGTTATTATGTGTTCTGCAATGGGACAGCAGGCTATGGTTATCGAAGCCATTCAGGCGGGAGCAAAGGACTTTATTGTTAAGCCGTTCCAGGCAGACCGTGTGTTGGAAGCTGTAAAGAAAGTAGTGGGCTAAATGCTGTTGGTTTCGGGAGAACTGGACGCGGTTGCACAGTTTTTTACCGTTCTGATTATTTTTATTGCGGTTCTCGCTTTGACGTATTATACGACAAAGTGGACCGCAAATTATCAGAAAGGGAAGCTTTCCAGTAAGAATATTGAGGTGATTGAGACTTATAAGCTGACAACGAATAAATATATTCAGATTGTGCGCATTGGGGAGAAGTATCTGGTGTTAGCACTTTGTAAGGATACGATAACCATGTTGACAGAGCTTAATGAGTCAGAAATTCAAAGACTGGAAGAAAGTAAGGAAAAGGGGCTTCGATTTCAGGACGTATTGGAGAAGGCAGGAATAAAGAAATCGAAAAAATAGGCACTGGATAAATGGAAAAAATTTTCACGGTAAAGAAAAGAATAGTTATGGTACGCCTGCTCTTTGTGGTAGGCATATTCTGTATCAGCCCATTGAAGGTACATGCTAGTGTGCCGGATTCGCATTTTCAGAATGAAACAGGAACAACGGATACCAGAACCAATATTGAGGAACCGGGAACTGCGGAGACAGCAGATGATTTGAAGGAATTAAATATTGCAAATAATCTGACCATTACCTATGAGAATGGAAATGGTGAAGTGGCAGGGACGCTGAGGATTTTAATTATTCTGACTCTGATCGCAATGGCTCCGACTCTGCTGATCATGCTTACTTCGTTTACCAGAATTATTATTGTGCTGCATTTCACAAGATCGGCACTGAACACCCAAACGGCGCCTCCGAATCAGGTTCTGATTGGGTTAACTTTGTTTTTGACCTTTTTCATCATGAGTCCGGTGATTTCAGAAATTAATACGGAGGCTGTAAAACCGTTTGAAGCAGGAGAAATCACACAGGAAGAGTTCTTTGAAAGGGGGATGGAACCCCTTAGGGAATTTATGTATAAGCAGACTCAGACCAAGGATGTAAAAATGTTTCTGGAAATTTCTCAGATAGAATGGGATGGAACTTTGGAAGGAATCCCCACTTCCGTACTGATTCCGAGTTTCATTGTCAGTGAGCTGAGAACCGCATTTATCATTGGTTTTTTGATATATATACCTTTTATTGTAATCGATATGGTTGTGGCATCTACCCTGATGAGTATGGGTATGATGATGTTGCCGCCGACTACGATTTCCCTGCCGTTTAAGATACTTCTTTTTGTATTGGCAGATGGCTGGAGTCTCGTCATAGGAAATCTGGTCAAAACCTTCTATTAGCGCCGCAGGGATGCGAATAGAACCGGGAAAGGAATGTGGAACATATGTCGGTTGACAGTGTAGTAGAGATTGCGCGGAATGCCTTGTATACGATTATTAAAACATCAGCTCCTGTGCTGCTCATTTCGCTGGTTATTGGTCTGATTATCAGTATTTTTCAGACTGTGACTTCAATTCAGGAGCAGACGCTGACTTTTGTACCGAAGATAGTTTGCGTTTTTCTGGGATTGATGCTGCTTGGACACTGGATGCTGCAGCAGCTGGTGGAATTTACTGAACTGTTGTGGGGAAATTTCGCTTACTATATACGATGAATAGGGGCAGAAAATGATTGATTTGTCTTTTTCAATGTCAGAATTAGAGTTTTTCCTTCTGATTCTGGTCAGGGTCACCTGTTTTATATATATAGCGCCGTTTTACGGAATGAGCAATACGCCGGGCAGAGTCAAGATCGGACTGGGATTTTTAATTTCTGTTCTGATGTACTATGTTATGGTACCGCATGAGATGTCTGTATACAATACGCTGCTTGGATTTACGGCATTGATTTTAAAAGAGGCTGTATCGGGGATGATTATTGGACTGGGTGCACAGCTCTGTACAATGATCGTAAACTTTGCGGGTAGTCTGATTGATATGGAAATCGGTTTATCCATGATGAATGAATTTGATCCGACAACAAAACAGTCTATGAGTATTTCAGGAGTCTATTACCAGTATATGGTCATGCTGATGCTGATTATCAGCGGAATGCACCGTTATATATTAAGGGCATTGATAGATACTTATACGCTGATACCGGTAGGCGGAGCTGTTTTTCATGCGAACCGTCTGCTTCAGAATATGCTTTCCTTTATGAGTGACTATCTGATTGTTGGTTTTCGTATCTGTCTTCCGGTGTTTGTTGTGACGATGATGGTCAATGCCATATTGGGAATTCTTGCCAAGGTGGCGCCTCAGATGAATATGTTTGCTGTAGGTATCCAGATTAAGATTCTGGTTGGTCTATCGGTTTTGTTTCTGACCGTAGGCATGCTGCCGGGAGCTTCGGATTTTATCTTTACAGAGATGAAGCGTATGATGGTAGGATTTGTGGAGGGATTAATGTGATACTTTCCTTGGATCTTCAGTTTTTTGCAAAGGACGGTCCGGGTGGTGAAAAGACAGAGCCCGCAACCGAGAAAAAACTTTCTGATGCCAGAAAGGAAGGACAGGTTGCAAAATCCCGTGAAATAGGGAACGGTTTTATGCTGTTGGGACTTTTTCTTTTGCTGAAATTCTGGGCAGGAAGTCTGGGAACAAAATTTCTTTCCTTGTTTCCGGCATATTATGACAGGATGGCAGAAGTGGTAAAGCTGTATGACGGTCAGATTTCAGGCCGCACAGTCAGCATGATGCTGCGGCAGATGATGGTCAGTCTGTTTTTGGCGATTCTTCCGGTTTTTGCAGTCGGTCTTGTAATCGCACTTGTAACGGAAATTATGCAGGTAAAGTGGAAACCCACTTCCAAACCGTTAAAACCAAAGTTAAACAAGCTAAATCCATTGAAGGGGTTTAAAAAAATTTTTTCTTCCCAGTCGATAATGGAGTTAGTGAAATCAGTTGCAAAGATTTTCTTGATCACTTACATAGCTTATGCGACCTTAAAGGATCAGATGGGCATGATCTTTCATCTGTATGATATGCCGATTCAGCAGGCAATCGCTTTGCTAGGGAATGTTGTAAGCAGTCTTGGACTGAAAATTGCTGCATTTTATCTGTTCATTTCTTTTGTAGATTTTGGGTATCAGAAATGGAAATTCAGTGAAGATATGAAGATGACCAAGCAGGAGGTCAAGGACGAATATAAGAATGCAGAAGGTGATCCGCAGATCAAGGGAAAGATACGACAGAAAATGAGGGAAGTATCCCAGAGACGTATGATGCAGTCCCTGCCGGAAGCGGATGTGGTTATTACAAACCCGACGCATTATGCGGTAGCTATAAAATATGATGCAGAGAAATATGATGCACCGGTAGTTTTAGCTAAAGGAGAGGACTATCTGGCGCAGAAGATTAAGGAAAAAGCACGTGAGTGTAAGATAGAGATAGTGGAAAATAAGCCGCTTGCCAGAATGCTTTATGCAAATGTGGAGGTTGGCGAAATGATTCCACCGGAACTGTATCAGGCGGTGGCAGAGGTGCTTGCCATGGTTTATAAGATGCAGGGGAAGGTATAAAGTACGAGAAGGAGAATAGGACATGAAAAAGGCGGATATTGGCGTAGCACTTTATGTGCTGGCAGCATTTGTCATGCTGATTGTTCCAATTCCAAATTGGTTGTTGGATATTTTGCTTGCGATAAATATGTCGGTGGCGTTTTCCATATTATTTGGATGTATGTTTGCGAAGGAAGTGCTGGATATGTCTTTCTTTCCGACGGTACTCTTATTTACCACTGTTTTCAGAATTGCACTGAATGTTTCATCGACCAGACTGATTCTGACAACAGGAGATCCGGGTAATGTCGTTGCAACATTCGGAAATTATGTAGGCGGCGGAGATCTGGTTGTCGGTATCATTGTATTTATTATTTTGATACTGATTCAGTTCATGGTTATCAATAAGGGTTCTGAGCGAGTGGCAGAGGTAACAGCCAGATTTACTCTGGATGCTATGCCGGGAAAGCAGATGGCGATTGATGCAGATTTAAATACCGGAGCAATCAATGATGCACAGGCAAAGGAAAGACGAGATAAGATCCAGCAGGAAGCCAGCTTCTTTGGGTCCATGGATGGTGCCGTAAAGTATGTTAAGGGAGATGCGACGGCAGGTCTGATTATTACGTTTGTCAATATTGTGGGCGGAATTGCCATGGGTGTGCTCAGACAGGGCCTGGATATGGGAGCCGCTATGGATAAGTATACGATACTGACGATCGGTGACGGTCTGGTCAGCCAGATTCCATCGCTGTTAATCTCATTGTCCACCGGTATTCTGGTGACTAAAGGCTCGAAAGATGCCGATTTTGGATCGGTGCTTGTCAGACAGCTGTTTGGTGTCCCCAAGGTACTGTATCTGGTTGGTGCGACTATATCGGTTCTGGGATTGGTAACTCCATTAAATACGATTTTGTTTCTGGGACTTGGAATTGCCTTTATTATTACGGGAAGAATCATTGCCGGTACGATTGAAACAGCACATATTGAAGAGGCAGTCGATGTGGATGAGACGGCGGCAGAGAGTATGCGGCAGCCTGAAAATGTCACCTCTTTGCTACAGGTGGATCCGATTGAACTGGAATTTGGCTATGGAATTATTCCACTTGCGGATGTGAATCAGGGCGGTGATCTGTTAGACCGTGTAGTTATGATACGAAGACAGGTTGCACTGGAGCTTGGTACGGTTGTACCGATCATTCGACTGAGGGATAATATACAGTTAAATCCCAACCAGTATATTATTAAGATTAAGGGTGTACAGGTTAGTGAAGGAGAGATTTTATTTGATCATTATATGGCGATGAATCCGGGATTTGTTGAGGAGGAGATTACCGGTATTCCTACCTTTGAACCTTCATTCCATCTGCCGGCGATCTGGATTACGGAAAGCCAGAGAGAGCGGGCAGAGAGTCTTGGGTATACCGTGGTAGATCCGCCATCTATTATTGCAACACATCTGACGGAGATTATCAGACAGCATATTGCGGAGCTTTTAACGAGACAGGATGTACAGAACCTGGTCAACAATTTGAGAGAATCCAACCCGTCTTTAATCGAGGATCTGATTCCGAAACTTCTTGGAATCGGAGAGGTACAGAAAGTACTGCAGAATCTTTTGAGGGAAGGTATTTCCATAAGAGATCTTCTTACGATTTTAGAGACACTTGCAGATTATGCTTCTACCACACGGGATACGGATATCCTGACAGAATATGTGCGTCAGAGTCTTAAGAGGGCAATCAGCA
>JAAYNV010000054.1 GCA_012520645.1 Clostridiales bacterium
GGCACCTTCCTTTGTAGTTTTTTGGTTCTCGACCAACCTAATTTTACCACAAAGGGGTGCTTTTCTGTATACTAAAAGCGAACCTGTAAATCATATCCATTTATCCTAAACTAATTTTACGCTAACCTAGTGGTGGTAGTAGTTTATGCGTCACAAATTAATATTATTCTAATTGTTTTAAAAACGATTGTTTCACCCCAAGAAACTTATCTCTATATTCAATCGCCTTTTCCGGCTTCTTTCACCGTACATACAGATTATTCAAATATAAGCCAATCCGGCCTATATCTCAAAAACAAACCTAATCTTTTTCTATGGCATGTGGAAAGTACCGTCCTGTTGCAAAGAAGAGGTGCTGACCCGGCACATTAAAGTAAGGATAAAACAAAAAACAGAGAAAAAAGGGAAGACATTGGAGTGCAATCATTTAGGAATGAGAAACACGATAATGTCTTTTTGGATGTATCAGTATGCAAAATGCAAACAAGATTGACAATGTAAGCGAGCTTCCGCAGTTCTCAAAATATGCCAAGACCAACACCAGAGGAATTGTTCTGCTGTGAGTTTGCTCCCTACTTTATGGAGGGTATACCAAGGTAAAGAATTGTATTTACGATATGAAACTCCACTATTTGCATATTGTTGCAAATTTCGCCCAATCGGTGTGAGCTTTTCGCTTGAACCGGTGTGAGCATATCGGTTCATTGGTGCTCCGGCGTGGAACATCGGTTTGAAATATATTGTGGTATAGTTTTCTCGTAGTAAAAAACTAACGAGAAAAGAGCATACGATTATGCAAAACTGTACTACAATTCTTGGAATCATAGATATGCGTCAGCGTGGCATATCCTATGACGATTGCCGCAGCCGATATAAAGTCGGCTGTAGCACAATTACTCTGATCATGAACCGGTTCAAAGAGTCCGGTAGAAATCTTGATTCGCTGAGACAAATGCAACAGCCGCCGGGTTATTGTCCGAGAGGACAGGGTATTTGTATCATGAATGTAGAAGAGTGAAAAGCAGAGGGAATTATTCTGGTCATAGAACTTAATGGCGTGATAAAATAGAATGGACAAAGCATACTGAATTTAGTGAGGTGGGATGTTAGATGAGTTACAATATTCCAAAATATTATAGATATGTAATTTTGTTTAAAGGGGAAATGGAAGATGTAGAACCGATTATTAGGGTGTCTGATTTGTCTGAACTGAAGTCAATTAATAGAGGCAGAATGCATCTGTTCGATGAATCACTACTCTCTATATTACCAGCTATAGATTACTGTTTACACATGCCGAGAACAGAACTTGATACATATGATACAGATACGGAAGTATTAGATAAGGCATATGATGTTCCACAGGATATAGTGATTATACCAGACAAGCTAATATTTTCGGTTCTTCATCTACTTCAACCTACACTTATTATATATTCTGATGATTGTTCAGAAGAGGCAAAGAATAAGGCAAAAAGTTGTGATTCTGAATTAGGTGCTGTATCGATAATAGATTTGTCGCAAAGATTACTTATTAGCCAATGGAATATGCTTTTTGAGAATAGAAATTTAAGAGATGGGGAAAAATTGGTAGACATTGATAAACAGTATTTTTTGGATGGAGAAAAACAATTGTTATTACCGGCTTTATTTACAGCTAGGCAGTATGGAAAAGCAGACTCTGCATATAATGCTGTTTTTAATTCTGCAAATGTGTTTGAAACATGTGCAAATTTGATATGGAATCAGTTGGTACATCATAATGCGCTGATGTCCTGTAAAGGCTTTGAGGGAGCAGATGGAGTGGCATTTAGAAAAATGTATGCAGAAGGTATGAAAAGTGCAGAGAAGAATACAAGAATAAATGTTGTTATTACGATGCCGGGTGTTCCTCAAAGACAGATAAATTATGGAGGTTTAGCGTCTGAAATACCGAATGCTGAAAAAAAGATTATTAAATTATTAGGTGTACATCGCGCAATTGCAAAAGAAGCATTGTTTATTGAATTGCCAGTAATAGAAAAAGAATTGTTTGAAAAACTCAATGAATTAGAGGTTAATTGTATACAAGGAACAAACAATAAATATGTGCATAAGGTGTTGCGAGATATTGGGAAGATGCTTGAAAGAAAGTTTACGAAAGCACAATTGTGGGCAGTAAATAGGGCGAAACATATTACTGTATTTTCCGATTTCCCAATTGGGTTAGCAATAATAGGAAACTCCGATACATCATTGCAATGTTATAAGGAAATATCTTACAGACCGTTAAGTCCACTGACAAGATGTTTCCAAAATGAGATGGTTAAACATCGACAAATATATCATGGTGCTCAGTGCAAAATTGCATTTGCAGAATGTGTACTGAATGATGAACAGAATCAGGGGATTAGAGCTTGCCCAGATGCTATTGTTTATTCTTTGAAAAGATTAAGTAAAGAAAATAAGAAATTGCAAGTTTCATATGGTGAAACGTTGACAATATCTGATTTAAAAAAATTTATTGCTGACAACATGGATGCAGATATTCTGCATATATCAGGGCATGGTTACTATGACCGAAGAAGTAATATGGCAGGATTGATGGTGGGAAACGAGTTTTGGATGGCTGACGAGAATGATTATAGGGTTCCACCAGTTGTAGTTTTAAGTGCATGCCATGTTAGTCCGAGAGGAAGTGGAGCTGTGAATGTTGCAGATATGTTTATGCGTGCAGGAGCAGAAGCTGTTTTGGGAACTTTTATCCCAATAGATGCAAAGAGAAATATGGTTTTGATTAATCGTCTTTATACTTATATAGCTGAAGCACAAAAAGGAAGTATGCAGTATAAAACTTTGTCAGAGGCGTGGTCTGGTGTAGTTGCAACAAATGCTATTCATGAAATGGCAAAGACATCTAAAAAATTTTTTGAATGGATTTGGGGTGTGAATTGCAAAGGAAAAATACGAATGATGGATTTTACCATGGAAAGAAGCGTTGGAAGATTGCACGGATCGACAATGTATGCAGATACTATTTTGATTGTAAAAGAAATGCTTCATGAAGAAGGATTGGATGGAAAATTTGATGATATTCTTAATCAAGATAATTATTTCCCAGAGTCATTTTTTTATCAATGGGTAGGGTTTCCGGAGAATGTTTTTTGTATAATGAAGTGTTTGCAGAAACAATAAATTTATATCATGTATAGCCACAGTAGAAAATATTTGGATAAAGAAGGTGTAGCAATATTTTTTGGAGAGACAGTATTAAGTTGGAAAGGAAATAAATGCCTATATTAATTTTGCGTTGTAATTATCTAAAGAACGCCCACCTTCACATCTTTCCAATTACATGAACTACATCAGTACCCGTGAGGGAGTGGAGAAGGTAGACAGCACCACTGACTTACTGCCGGCAACTGTAAAGCAGAAAGAACTGATTGCAGACATCCTGTCAAAGATCGAAGATGATTAATTACTTGTTCCAAACTTTGGTTCGGTAATACCATGACCTATGCTATATCTTTATTATCTTCAACGAAATCCGCTACGCAGGCATCTTCCTGTCCTTCTTTTATAACAAGGGTGTAGTGCATAGCAGGTAAAAAAGATGTTAATGCGCTTGGCTAAAATGAAGAAGAAAGACAATTTAAAAAAGTATGTAACTAATGATTTGCATTATTGTCACTAACAAGTGGTGGTTTAGGAGTCTATGCTTTGATATAATAACAGCAAAATTATGGAGAGGTGTTTTTCATGGAATTAAAGGATAAATTACAGCTTTTGAGAAAACAAAATGGTTATTCGCAGGAACAACTTGCAGATAAACTAGGAATTGCTCGTCAGACTATTGGCAAATGGGAAAACGGGCAGGCTGTTCCTGAATTAAATAGTTTGATTTCATTGAGTAATCTTTATGGAGTAACCATAGATCGTATAGTAAAAGAAGATGATGAATGCAATATTTCTTTATGCAGAAACGCAAGTATGGATATAAATAAGATTATTGAGTTTCTTCTTGAAGCAAAAAAGAATACTTATGCAGCAACAAATAATAAAGTAGATTCATGCAGAATGAATTCCCAAGATTTTTGTTATAAGGACAAAAGCGGGTATACCTATCTCGATTCCTATCTAGGTGGTGAATGTTTTGTAGGTGAGGAAGCGGTATGGCTATACGAAAAACCGGTTTGGAGTATGAATTATTTGGGACGAGTGATAGGAGAAAACTTTAATGGAGATTTCCTGAAAGAAGTGCTTATGCAAGTTCCGGCAGATTTGCCATTCCGTGGACCGGAGATTTATACCAAAGGAGATTACCATTATCACTGCAAAGTAGATGGCGAGTTTGTATGGTTTCAGGGATATGAAGAAATATTTTACATGGATGAAAAAATATATGAGTGCTATTTTCACGGAGGAGCTATTCGGTAATGAATATAACCGAAAAGGAAATTGAGGGAAAGGATTATCTGACCAAATCAAATCTTTCCGCCAGTGATTATGTCATTAACCCATGAGTCTTTTGTAAGTACCAGGCAGTTGGAGCGATTGTTTCATGAGTATGTCGGCATTGGCTTTATCAGATCAGATAAGATAGAAAGAAAGCCAATTGACAGAAAAAAGGAAAAGTACGATACAATAGTAAATAACGGTAAGGAAAGGAAAAATATCATGCAGAACCAGTTTTCGCGTACAGAATTATTGGTTGGAAAAGAGAATATGGAGCGTTTCCATGAGGCGAGGGTTGCAGTCTTTGGCATCGGGGGAGTCGGTGGATATGCTGTGGAGGCACTTGCCAGAAGCGGAATCGGAACATTAGATCTGATTGATGATGATAAAATCTGTCTGACGAATTTGAACCGCCAGATTTTTGCCTTGCACAGCACAGTCGGAAGGTATAAGGTGGATGTGGCAAAGGAGCGGATACTTGATATTAACCCGGAGGCAAAGGTCAATACCTATAAGACTTTTTTTCTGCCGGAAAACGCAGATCAATTTGATTTTTCGCAATATGACTATGTCATAGATGCCATTGATACGGTGAGTGGAAAGATTGAGATTATTGTACAGGCAAATAAATGTCATGTGCCGGTTATTAGTTCCATGGGAGCGGGAAATAAGATGAATCCGGCGGCTTTTGGGGTGGCAGACATTTACGAAACCTCGGTTTGTCCGCTTGCCCGTGTGATGCGCAGGGAACTGAAAAAGAGAGGAATTGATCATTTGAAGGTGGTTTATTCCAGGGAAAAGGCAATGAGACCGCTTGAAGATGCAGCAGGAATCTGCCGTATGGACTGTATCTGCCCGCCGGGAGCGGAGAAGCGGTGTGTGCAGCGCAGACAGGTACCCGGAAGCACGGCTTTTGTGCCTTCAGCGGCAGGGCTGATTGCAGCGGGGGAAGTCATTCGGGATCTGATGGTTTCGATTGAAAGTAAGGAATAAAAAATATTTTATAGAAGAACCGGACGGGCAGGAAGGAGAAGTTTGTATGGAAAAGGTGACGGACAAAATTATCAATGTTGGAGTGAATGACAGGGAGATTACCTTATTTGAAAGCCAGTATGAGTTGGAAAAGGGTATGGCATATAATTCATATGTCATTCAGGATGAGAAAATAGCTGTTATGGATACGGTAGATCCGCGTGCAACGCAGGAGTGGCTTTCTAATCTGGAAAAAGCGCTTGCAGGAAGAGTGGCAGATTATCTGGTTATTCAGCATATGGAGCCGGATCATGCAGGAAGCCTGCTTTCTTTTACACAAAAATTTCCGAATGCGAAGCTGGTAGGCAATGCAAAGACATTTCAGATTATGCAGCAATTTTTTGATATAGAGTTAGAGGGCAGAACGATTGTTGTAAAAGAGGGGGATACCCTGCAGCTGGGTGTACATACTTTACAGTTTATTATGGCACCGATGGTACACTGGCCGGAAGTAATGGTGACGTATGAGCAGTCGGAAAAAGTACTGTTTAGTGCAGACGGATTTGGAAAATTTGGGACCAGGGATGCAGATGAGGACTGGACCTGCGAGGCAAGAAGATACTATATGAATATCTGCGGAAAATACGGTATGCAGGTACAAAATCTGTTAAAAAAGCTGTCTGGCGTGGAACTGACGGCAATTTGTCCGCTTCATGGACCGGTGCTTATGGAAAATCTTAACTATTATATCGATAAATATGCGGTCTGGAGCAGCTATGAACCGGAGGATAAAGGCATTCTGATTGCGCATGCGTCCATTCATGGCAATACAGCGGCAGCGGCTCAAAGGCTGAAGGAGCTATTGGAAGCAAAAGGAGCCGGGAAGGTTGTCATAACGGATTTGTGCAGGGAGGATCTGCATGAGGCAGTAGAAGATGCTTTCCGTTATGACCGTCTGGTACTGGCAGCTTCGTCTTATGATGCAGGTGTATTTCCGCCGATGGAAGACTTCCTGAATCATTTGAAGGCGAAAAATTACCAGAAGAGAACAGTTGGTCTGGTCGAAAATGGTTCCTGGGCGCCGACTGCTGCAAAGACCATGCGCGGGCTGTTAGAGGGCATGAAGGAGCTTACGATCGTAGAACCGGTTGTTACGATTAAGTCTACCTTAAAAGAGGACAGTCTTGGAGAACTGAAGAAACTGGCAGATGTGCTGACAGCAAATCAATAAGGCTAAACTACTACATTATTTTAGAAGTGAAATGATAAAGCATCACAACAAAAGGATCATGTCAGCGAAAATGGAACAGAACAGAGTCAGAATTGTAGATATTGCAGAGGAGCTTGGTGTCAGTACGGCAACCGTTTCCAATGTCATTCACGGCAAAACCAAAAAAAATTTCAAAGGAAACCGTAAAACGGGTGCAGGAGCTTTTGGAACAAAAGCAGTATATTCCGAGTATGGCTGGAATTTTACTGGCACAAAATAACTCGAGAATTGTCGGAGTGGCGGTACACGACCATGAAAAATATGAAGGCAGGGTACTGACCGATCCTTTTATTGCCTCTGCTTTGAATGATCTGTGCGTAGAACTGGAAAAAGCAGGATATTTTCTCATGGTAAAGGTCACAAGAGAATGGAAGGAAATCAGCCGGTTTGCCTCCATGTGGAATATGGAGGGAATGGTCATAATCGGTTTTTGCGAGCAGGATTATGTGAGCCTTCGGGACAACATGCGAATTCCGTTTATTGTATATGACGGTTATCTGAAAGAGGCAAAGCGGTTGTGTAATCTGGTAGTGGATCACTATGACGGCGGCAGACAGATGGGAATGTTCTTTCGGGAAATGGGGCATGAAAGGGTATTGTGTATTTCCGATAATGATACGTGTATGGATGAAGAACGTTTTCTGGGATTTCGGGATGCTATGGGAGAGTACGGTGCGGATTTTATGCTGATTCCGATGGAACGGGAAGAACGGCGGGAGTTTTACCGGAACAGACTGCAGGAAATACAGAGCTATTCTGCTGTTTTTGCGGTTTCCGATTATTATGCGGTGGATCTGATGCAGTTTTTGCAGGAAAATGCTATCCGTGTTCCGGAGGATATATCGGTAGCGGGGTTTGATGACAGTCCGTTGTGCAGATTTATACACCCGATGCTGACCACCATAAAACAGGATGGACACAGACGTGCCAGACTGGCAGTCAGGCTATTACAGGAAATGAAGGAACAGAGAGAAAGCGGCAGAAACATTACGCTTCCGGTGGAATTAGTAAAGCGCAATAGTGTAAAACATATTTTGTAGATAACATTTATAAAAAAGTGGCAGAGGTGCAAAAATGCACAAAATCTGCCACCTTTTTTTGTTTGAGGTTACGCGTTTAACCTATTGTAAAAACAGGAATTGTAGAATAACATAAAAAGAAAAAAGTGCATGAAGGAAAAAGAAACACAGGAAGCCGTAAAATGCAGAAAGGCAGGAAATATAATATGAGCAGGAAGGACACCTTTTATAAGAACGTATGGAAAATTGCAGTGCCTGTGACATTACAGTCCATGCTGCAGTCTTCTTTTAGTGTCATTGACCAGATTATGATCGGGCAGTTGGGCAGTGTGCCGGTCGCAGGAATTGGTCTGGCGGGGAAATTTTCATCGTTGTATTCCGTGTTGGTGGCAGCGGTGGCTGCGGTAGCGGGAATCATGATAGCCCAATATATCGGAAAAAGAGATAAGTGGCAGGTTTGCCGGAGTTTTCGGATGAATCTGGTAGTAGCCATGGTCACAGCAACATTGTTTGCCATGGTGTGTATCGCTTTTCCGTTACAGATTATGAGAATCTATACGACCGATCATGCAGTCAATGTGGTGGCAGCGGATTATCTGCAGGTAATAGCATTCTCTTATATCCCTATGGCGGTGGGAATGCTGTTTTCCACACTGTTAAGGTGCAGAGAAGCGGCATCTCTTCCTCTTTATGCAACCATGATATCAGCATTTGTTAATACAGGATTAAATTATGTGCTCATTTTTGGAAGGTTTGGAGCACCAAAGATGGGAGCAGCCGGAGCAGCGTGGGCAACGACAATATCCCAGTGGCTTTTTGGATTGGTCACAATTGTTTTATTTTATTGGCATAATCAAAAGCAGAAGGAAAAAATAAGGCTCTTTTTAAAAGAACGGAGCGATGCAGGAGAGGAAGCAGTACAGGGGCTGACAGCGGATCTGGGAGAGAAAACGGTACCGGAGCGGACGGGTGCTTTCAGACAATATATTGGAATGCTCTGTCCGATTCTGATCTGCGAATTTTTGTGGAGTCTGGGTGAGAATGTCTATGCTGTTATTTATGGTCATATTGGAACGGATGCCTGTGCCGCTATGACGCTGACCGTTCCGATACAGACACTTTTTATCGGTGCACTCAAAGGGTTGGCAGAAGCTGCGGGTATTTTGATTGGAAAAGCGCTTGGCGGCAGAGAATATGACAGGGCATGGAAGGAGTCCAATAAACTGATGTGCTATGGCTGGGTTGGAGCACTGGTTCTTTCCGCAGTATTATTCCTTGGAAGCGGACTCTATGTACAGATTTATCAAGTGGAAGAAAATGTACGGGATATGGCAAGAATTTTACTGTATGTATTTGCAATCGTGGCACCGGTCAAGGTGCAGAACATGATTCTTGGGGGCGGTATTTTGCGCAGCGGTGGAAAGACGCAGTATGTTATGTGGATTGATATGATTGGAACATGGTGCTTTGGTGTTCCTTTGGGGCTTTGCGCTGCTTTTTGGTGGAATCTGCCGATTCCGGCAGTGTATTTTATCTTATCGATGGAAGAATGTGTAAGACTGGCAATTTCATTTGTTGTATTTCGGCGGGGAAGGTGGATGGAAAGTCTGTAAAAAAAGCGTGGAATCTGACTGCATTGGTATTGTAGGGAAAAAACACGAGTGGTATAATGCGGATACAGCTTCTGCAGATATTCCGGTAAAACGATACCTGCCGAAGGAGGAATAAAAAAAGGAAGAAACGCAAAATATGGAAATGTTACAGAAAACAGGAATCAGTGGCAGCACGCTCAAGCTGATTGCGGCAGTGGCGATGCTTATCGATCATGCCGGGGTTATCTTATTTGATAATAGGAGAGAACTGCGTATGATCGGGCGTATTGCCTTTCCTATTTTTCTTTTTTTGCTGGTTGAGGGATTTCGATACACCAGAAACCGGAAGAAATATATTCTCCGGCTTTTCTTTTTTTCCCTGCTTTCGGAGATCCCTTTTAATCTGATGGTTACGGGTGAACCATGGGACTTGGAATTTTTTCATCAAAATGTTTTGTTTACCCTGCTGATCGCATTTGTGACGCTCTGGACACTGGAAAGTCTGGAAAAGAGTGCAGAAACACAGTCGGTTTATTATGTCTGTGCCATGGCAGTTGTTTTTGGGGGAATGTATACGGCACAGGTGTGCAGGACGGATTATGCGTCTTATGGTGTGCTGGCGGCAGTGGTGATGTATGTGCTGCGCGGAAACCGGACCATTGCGATTCTGTCAGGCTGTCTTGTTCTGGGGAGTATGGGAGGTCTGGAATGGTATTGTTTTCTTTCGGTTATTCCACTGCTCTTATATAATGGGAGAAGAGGCTTTTCTTTCCGATACTTTTTTTACGTATTTTACCCGCTGCATCTTCTGGTCCTTTATCTGCTGACAAAAATTGGTTAAAAAGGATAAAACAGTATGCTCATCCGTTGGAATAAAAAATTTTTGAAACGGTATACTAAGTAGGGAAAAGGAGGTTGACAGCATATGAGAGCCTTAGATTATACGGCACTGACAGTTGCGGTTGTAGGTGCTGTGGTATGGGGATTGATTGGACTTTTCAATTTCAATCTCGTTTCCTTTTTGTTTGGAAGTATGACATGGTTGTCAAGAATTGTTTATATTGTAGTCGGTATCTGCGGACTTTATACACTGACTTTCTTTGGAAGGATTAAAGAAGGCGAAGAAGAGTAGGGGCAGAAATAACCGAAAGAGCATAAAATGCGCAGAGTAAAAAACTTTGCGCATTTAGTGCAGTATCCATGGATTTTCCGGATAGGAGGTTTTTCCGTCTGCAAACATGCGGCAGCTTTGCAGAGAATGCTCTACCATGTCGGAAACTGCTTTATCAGTATAAAATGCGGTATGTGGCATCAATATGACATTGGGCATGGCATTTAAAACCGCCATCTGTCTGTGACCGATTATTTCCATTTTTTTATCCCGATAGTAAATGAGGCGGTCGCCATCAATGACATCCAGGGCAGCCCCATAGAGCTTTCCGCTTTCCAGGGCATCGATCAGATCATCGGTGCGGATCAGGTCGCCGCGTGCTGTATTGATTAAAGTCACGTCATCTTTCATTTTGGCGAGGGAAGTGCGGTCGATCATATGATGATTCTCCGGTGTGGAGGGCACATGCAGCGTAATGACATCGGAATTGGCATACAGAGTATCCAGATCCACATACTCCACAATGGATTCTAAATCTTTATTCGGAAATTTGTCGTACGCATAGATTTTGCAGCCGAAACCACGCAGATGTCTGGCTACGGTTGCACCGATCTTTCCGGTGCCGATAATGCCCACCGTTAAAAACGGCAGCTCTTTTCCGCGGTGTCCGGGCAGGGTATAATCCTGACCGATGCTTCGAAGAGAGATGCTTTTTACTTTTCGAAGTACCATGAGCATCAGCATGATCGCATAATCGGCCACGCTGGAAGGTGCATAGCTGACGTTGGCAAGAATGATGCCTTCCTTTGCGGCTGCTTCTCTGTCCATATGCTCATAGCCGATGGTGCGGGTAGAGATGAAGCGGATGCCAAGTTCTTTGTAGCGTTTCATCATAGCAGCGGTGATCGGGGTTTCCGTAATGATGCTCAGAGCATCATATCCGGCAGCCAGATCACAGGTTTCCGGTGTGGGGGATTCGGCTGTATAACCGATTTCCAATCCGTATTTAGGTACAAATTCCTGAAAGAAAATGTCTTCGTCTTTACGGTAATTATAAACAAATACTTTCATAGTGCAAGCACTCCTTTGTATGGATTCTAAGAAAATTAAAACACTTTTGAAAAAGGATGTCAAATTGCGGAAGCGGTCTGTTTCCGTTTCTGAGCCGGAGTACAGCCGTAGGTTTCCTTAAACAGCTTTATAAAAAGCTTATAATTGGTAAAGCCGTTTCGTTCTAAAAGTTCGGTAACGGTATAATCCGTCTGAACCAGATCCTGATAAAAATGCTGCAGACGAACGGAACTTATATATTCCAGAAAGGTCATACCCATATATCGCTTAAAAAAGCGGGAGAAATAGGAAGGATCCAATGCGGCGGCAGCAGCGCCGTCCTGCAGTGTAATCGGTTCGGCATAATGTTTCCTGACATATTCCATGATACCCTGCAGACGTTTTAAATTCCGTTCGGTACGGATGCGCATTGCACTGCTTACTTCCGTGCGGTAGTTGTGCATCAGAATAGAAAGAAGATTATAGAGCAGAGCATGGAATTTTAAGGAGAGCTCCGTGTTTTGTTCCGGATACGGATTGAAACAGCCGGACATTTCACGCAGAATAGGTGTGACAGAGGCCGCACCGGGGGCGGTAAAATCTCCTTCAAAGCGCAGGGAGTCATATTCCGGTATGGCAGCTTCCAGAAAGCGGTGCGGAATCTGAAGAAGGATGACTTTGGTCTGTTCCCTGCAGTGGGTAGAATGGATATCGCCGGAATTGATAATATAAAAATCTCCTGCCAAAAGAAGAAAAGACTTTTCTGCCAGGGTTACTTCCATACATCCCTCTTCCACCATGATAATTTCCAGAGAATTGTGCCAGTGATTTGTAATAAAGGTGTCATATGCTTCATAGGGAAGGAACCAGACCGGAAGATTTCCGGTCAGTTTGACTTCTTCGTGCAGATAGGACTTGGTTTGCTTTTCCATAATGTGTGCCTTCTTTCTGTGAGCCCGGATGTTACCGGTGGGTCGTGTCAAAGGTAAACATATCTCGTTTATATTATTATGAAAAATGGAGACAAAAAAGTCAATATTGACCTATAAATAAGTCACAAAAGGAGATAGGAAATACGGATGCCCGTTGCTATACTGGATTCAGAAATACAGCATATGCTGCAAGCGGAATAAGGCGAAAATGAAGCGAATCAAAATAAGAATCAAACGAAAGGAAGAGTGGATACTTATGGCAGATGTAAAAGCATTGGTGGCAAAAATGACATTGGAGGAGAAGGCAGCCATGTGTTCCGGCGCGGATTTCTGGCATACGGAGGCGGTAGAAAGGCTTGGGATTCCGGCAAGTATGGTATCGGATGGACCGCACGGCTTAAGAAAGCAGGATCTGAAAGCAGATCATCTGGGTGTGAATGAGAGCATTAAGGCAGTCTGCTTCCCGGCAGGCTGCGCAACGGCAGCATCCTTTAACCGGGAGCTGATCACCCGGATGGGCGAGGCGCTTGGCGAGGAATGTCAGGCAGAGGGAGTCAGCGTTATCTTAGGACCGGCAGTCAATATCAAGCGTTCCCCGCTCTGCGGACGCAACTTTGAATATTATTCCGAAGACCCGTATGTGGCGGGAGAAATCGCAGCGGCGCATATTTGCGGCGTACAGAGTAAAAATGTGGGCACAAGCATCAAACATTTTCTGGCAAACAATCAGGAGACCAGAAGAATGTCTTCTACTTCGGAGGCAGAGGAACGTACCTTGCGGGAAATTTACATGCCTGCATTTGAAACGGCAGTAAAAAAGGCAAAACCATGGACCGTTATGTGTTCCTATAATAAGATCAACGGCATCTATGCAGCCGAAAACCGTAAGTATCTGACGGATGTACTGCGTGGGGAATGGGGATTTGACGGTTATGTGATGAGTGACTGGGGTGCAGTCAACAAAAGAGTGGAGGATCTGAAGGCAGGTCTGGATCTGGAAATGCCGTCCTCCGGTGGAATCAATGACAGACTGATCGTGGAGGCGGTCAAGAATGGCACTCTTTTGGAGGAAGTTGTAGATCAGGCTGTGGAACGTATTTTAAACATTGTGTACCGCTTTGAAGAGAATCGGGATAAAACGGCAGTTTTTGACAGGGATGTCCATGATGTACTGGCAAGGAAAGTGGCAGAGGAGTCAATCGTACTGTTGAAAAACGAAGGTGTGCTTCCGTTAATGAAAAGCGAAAAGGTAGCTTTTATCGGAAAATATGCCGAAGCTCCGCGTTATCAAGGGGGCGGAAGCTCTCATATTAACAGCTCTAAGATCACTTCGGCGCTTTCCATGGCAACGGGCAATGCCAATGTGAGCTATGCAAAGGGTTTTGAAGATGACAAGGATGTCATAAATGAGGCGCTGATGGAAGAGGCGGTCACGGCGGCAAAACAGGCGGATGTGGCAGTAATCTTTGCAGGTCTGCCGGATGCCTTTGAATCCGAAGGCTTTGACAGAGAACATATGCGCATGCCGGAGTGTCAGAATGTGCTCATTCATGAAATCGCAAAGGTGCAGCCGAATACGGTCGTTGTCCTGCACAACGGTTCTCCTGTGGAAATGCCATGGGAGAAGGAGGTAAAGGGCATTCTGGAAGCTTATCTGGGCGGGCAGGCAGTCGGTGCCGCGGAATATGATATTCTGTTTGGAAAAGTCAATCCGAGTGCGAAACTCGCAGAGACCTTTCCGCTTAAGCTGGAAGACAATCCTTCTTATCTGGATTTTGCAAGAGAAGAGGATAAGGTCGTATACCGGGAGGGTATCTTTGTAGGTTACCGCTATTATGATAAGAAAAAGATGAATGTTTTATTCCCGTTCGGGCACGGACTAAGCTATACGGAGTTTTCTTATTCCAATTTGGAACTGGGTGCAGAGAAGATTAAGGATACCGGGAAACTGACTGTGCGGGTGGATGTAACAAACAGTGGTGCCGTGCAGGGAAAGGAAGTCGTACAGCTCTATGTGGCGGACAGAGAGAGTACGCCGGCAAGACCGGTAAAGGAGTTAAAGGGCTTTGAAAAGCTGGAACTGGCGCCGGGTGAAACAAAGACTGTGACCTTCGAACTGGATAAGCGTGCCTTTGCCTATTATGATGAAAGCCTGAAGGACTGGTATGTGGAAAGCGGAGATTTTGATATTTTGATCGGAGCATCTTCCAGAGATATCCGGCTTAAGAAAAGTGTACAGGTAGAAAGTACGGTCAGACTTCCAAAAACCTATACACTGGATTCCACGTTAGGTGATCTGCAGGCGGATGAGAGGGCTTACGGATATGTGAAAAAATATGTGGATGCCTATTACGAGTCTATGTTAGGAGACAATACCGGTGATGCAGGCGCGGAGGCAATTTCCAGACAGATGCAGGAGGCAATGGCAAAGTATATGCCGCTTCGTGGGCTTTTAAGCTTTGCGGATATTGTCAGCCTTTCGGAACTGGAGAGCGTATTGCGGCAGATCAATCAATAAGAGCCGGAAACAGGACTTAAGGATTCTGATGCTCCAGGGCAGCCTTGACGAATCCTTTGAACAGCGGATGTGGTCTGTTCGGTCTGGATTTTAATTCCGGGTGCGCCTGTGTGGCGACAAAGAACGGATGCTTTGGAAATTCGCACATTTCTACGATGCGTCCGTCCGGGGAAAGACCCGATAATTTCATTCCGTTTTCGGTCAGCACGGCACGGTAATCGTTGTTGACTTCGTAGCGATGGCGGTGTCTCTCGTGAATAGTCTCTTCACCGTAAAGCTCGTATGCCCTGGATGTTTTATCCAGTACACACGGATAGGAGCCGAGACGCAGAGTGCCGCCAATATCTTCGACACCGTTCTGGTCCGGCATTAAAGCGATGACCGGGTGGGTTGTAGAAGGATTTAATTCAATGCTGTGGGCGTCGGAATAACCTACGATATTTCTGGCGTATTCTACGATGGCAAGCTGCATGCCAAGGCAGAGCCCGAGATACGGCACATGATTTTCCCTGGCATAGCGGATAGCATGAATCATACCTTCAATACCTCTGTCGCCGAAACCGCCGGGTACAAGGATACCGCTTACATCTTTTAAAATGTCAGCAACATTTTCTGCCGTGACGGTTTCAGAGTCTACCCACTTGATATTGACTACACAGTGATTAGAGATACCGCCATGCTTTAAAGCTTCCACGACACTGATATAGGCGTCATGAAGTTTGGTATATTTACCGACCAGGGCAACTGTTACTTCGCCGACAGGAGTACGCAGGGATTTGACCATGGATTGCCAGTCTGTTAAATCAGGCTCCGGACATTCTAAGAAAAGACATTCACATGCAACCTGCGCAAGCTGCTCCTTTTCCATGGCAAGCGGAGCTTCATATAAATATTCTACATCCAGATTCTGAAGGACGTGGTTACTCGGTACATTACAAAACAGGGCAATTTTATCTTTGATTCCCTGATCCAGCGGATGTTCACTTCTGCATACAATAATATCCGGCTGGATACCCATTCCCTGCAGTTCCTTAACGCTCGCCTGCGTTGGCTTCGTCTTCATTTCCTGTGATGCACGCAGGTACGGAATCAGGGTTACATGAATGAGGATGGCATTGTCATGTCCGACCTCATGCTGGAACTGACGGATGGATTCTAAGAAAGGCTGGCTTTCAATGTCACCTACCGTACCACCGACTTCTATGATGGCAATTCTGGTTTCTGTATCGGTAAAGTTACGGTAGAAGCGGCTTTTTATTTCGTTCGTAATATGAGGAATGACCTGTACGGTTCCACCGCCATAGTCGCCGCGGCGTTCCTTCTGCAGAACCGACCAGTATATCTTACCGGTGGTTACGTTGGAATTCTTGTCCAGATTTTCATCGATGAACCGTTCATAATGTCCCAGATCCAGATCGGTTTCAGTACCGTCCTCCGTGACAAATACTTCTCCGTGCTGAATCGGATTCATCGTACCGGGATCGATATTGATATATGGGTCGAATTTCTGCATGGTGACTTTGTAGCCGCGTGCTTTTAACAATCGACCCAGGGATGCGGCGGTGATACCTTTGCCGAGACCGGAAACGACACCGCCTGTTACGAATACATATTTGACTGCCATAATGATCTCCATTCTTAAGTGATTTATATTTTTTTATACGAAAAAAAGGCGCTGTGAACCAGATCACAGCGCCTTTGCTTTGACAAGAAGAGTTTAGCACCGGTCGTTTTCCTTGTCAATCTTATTTCCTTCAAAAAGATATTAAAAATTTAAAAAAAAGAATTGTTCATGGCATTTTTATGGAATAATCAGAAGGGTTGTGCTACAATAAAGAACGTTATAGATAGATGATAGTAGAAAAATAGGTCAAAAGAAAGCGGCAGGATCAATTTATGAGAGTTGGATTTGATAATGAAAAGTATTTAAAAATGCAGTCTGAGCATATTATGGAGCGGATTAACAAATTCGGCGATAAACTGTATTTGGAATTCGGCGGCAAGCTGTTTGATGATTTTCATGCTTCCAGGGTGCTGCCGGGATTTGAACCGGACAGCAAGCTGCGTATGTTAATGAAACTTTCTGACAGAGCGGAGATTGTTATTGTAATAAATGCGGCAGATATTGAAAAGAATAAGATTCGCGGAGATCTGGGTATTACTTACGATGAAGATGTACAGCGCCTCATGCGGGAATTTGAGAGCCGCGGGCTGTATGTGGGAAGCGTAGTTTTGACGCATTATGCCGGACAGATGCGCGCAGCGGAATTCAAAGAGAAATTGGAGAAGAAAAATGTAAAGGTATATCTTCACTATGCGATTGAAGGGTATCCTTCCAATATTCCGCTGATTGTCAGTGATGAAGGATATGGCAAGAACGAATATATCGAAACGACCAGACCACTTGTGGTCGTAACGGCTCCGGGACCGGGAAGCGGTAAGATGGCGACCTGTTTATCCCAGCTGTATCATGATAATAAGAGGGGAATTAAGGCAGGTTATGCGAAATATGAGACCTTCCCAATCTGGAACATTCCTTTGAAGCATCCGATCAATCTTGCCTACGAGGCTGCTACGGCTGATCTGAATGATATTAATATGATCGATCCCTTCCATTTGGAGGCATATGGAGAAACGGCGGTCAATTATAACCGTGATATTGAGATTTTCCCGGTATTAAATGCAATCTTTGAAGGTATTTACGGGGAAAATCCGTATAAATCCCCGACTGACATGGGTGTCAATATGGCAGGCAACTGTATTATAGATGATGATGCCTGCAGGGAAGCCTCTTATATGGAGATCATTCGCCGCTATTATACGGCAATGAATGATGTCATTAAGGGCAAAGCGAAGGAAAATGATGTTTATAAAATAGAGCTTTTGTTGAAACAGGCTAAAATTTCGACAGATGACCGCAGAGTAACGGTGGCAGCAAAGGAAAGAGCACAGAAGCTGCAGGTGCCGACAGCAGCAATCGAACTTGCAGACGGTACAATTATTACTTCCAAAACAACAGATTTACTGGGAGCATCCGCAGCACTTCTGTTAAATGCGTTAAAATATCTGGGTGGAGTGGACCATGGCACACATTTAATCTCACCGGAAGCGATTGAACCGATTCAGGAGCTGAAGACAAAATATCTGGGCGGTAAGAACCCGCGCCTGCATATGGATGAGGTATTAATTGCGCTGTCGATTTCCGCGATGCAGGACAAGAATGCCAGAAAGGCATTGGAGCAGCTTCCGAAGCTGAAGGGATGTCAGGTGCATACTTCAGTGATGCTCTCGGATGTGGATATCAAAACATTCAAGAAGCTTGGTGTAGATTTGACCAGTGAGCCTTCTACCAAAGGAAAGAGTATAGCAAATGAGTGAAAATAATTTTAATCAGTATGATAGTGGACCGATGAACGGATCATCCGGCAATAATAACGGGAACCATGGATCCGGCGGTCAGGGAGGACCGGGAAACGGTGATCCCAAAAAACAGAGTCTTCTTATTTTGGTTGTCGCATCATTGATTACGCTGTTTTTTATCAGTATGTTTATGAAGCTTATGACAGGAGCTACCAATCAGGAAATCAGTTACAATGAATTTGTAGCCATGATTGACAAGGGTGAAGTTGAGAGTGTCATTGTCGAAGCCGATAAGATTACGATTTATCCGAAGAAACAAAAGGGCGTCAATGCGCTTTTTTATGCGTACGGGGTGAATGTCTCTTATTATACCGGAAAAATGGAAGAGGATGATGCTCTGACCGCAAGATTACTGGAGAACAATATCGAAGTAAAAAAACAGGTAGCAGACAATTCCGGCCTGATCATGACGATCCTGCTCTATTATGTTCTGCCGGTTCTGCTGATGTGGGGGCTCTTGAGTCTGATTTTTAGAAGAATGGGCGGCAAGGGCGGTCCGATGGGAGTCGGAAAGAGTAATGCAAAGGTTTATGTCCAGAAAGAAACCGGAGTTACCTTTAAGGATGTGGCAGGTGAGGACGAAGCCAAAGAATCTTTACAGGAGGTCGTGGATTTTCTCCATAATCCCGGAAAATATTCCAAGATCGGTGCAAAGCTCCCGAAAGGGGCACTGCTCGTAGGACCTCCGGGAACCGGTAAGACACTGCTTGCCAAGGCGGTAGCAGGAGAAGCGGGCGTTCCGTTCTTTTCGCTTGCGGGTTCGGATTTTATTGAACTGTATGTTGGTGTAGGTGCTTCCAGAGTCCGCGATTTATTTAAGGAAGCGACCAAGAATGCACCGTGTATTATTTTTATCGATGAAATTGATGCGATTGGACGCAGCCGTGATTCCAAATACGGCGGCGGGAATGAGGAATGGGAGCAGACATTAAACCAGCTGCTTTCCGAAATGGATGGTTTTGATACTTCCAAGGGTATTCTGATTCTGGGTGCGACGAACCGTCCGGAAATTCTGGATAAGGCGCTGCTTCGTCCGGGACGGTTTGACCGCAGAATTATCGTGGATAAGCCGGATTTAAAGGGACGTGTGGAAATCCTGAAGGTGCATGCAAAGGATGTACTAATGGATGACAGTGTGGATTTGGATGCGATCGCACTGGCAACAAGCGGTGCAGTCGGTTCTGACCTTGCCAATATGATCAATGAGGCGGCAATCAATGCTGTAAAGCATGGCAGGAATTGTGTCAGCCAGAAGGATCTGTTTGAAGCGGTTGAATTGGTATTAGTGGGGAAGGAAAAGAAGGACCGCATCATGAGTAAAGAGGAGCGTAGAATCGTTTCTTATCACGAGGTCGGTCATGCCTTAGTCAGTGCACTGCAGAAAAATTCCGAGCCGGTACAGAAGATTACGATTGTGCCCCGTACAATGGGAGCGCTCGGTTATGTCATGCACGTGCCGGAGGAGGAGAAGTACCTGAATACGCAGGCAGAGCTTCACGATATGTTAGTCGGAATGGTCGGCGGACGTGCGGCAGAGGAACTGGTATTTGATACGGTGACAACAGGAGCTGCCAATGATATTGAGAAGGCAACCAATATGGCACGGAGCATGGTGACACAGTACGGTATGAGTAAAAAGTTCGGTCTGATTGGTCTGGAAACAGTGGAGAGCCGATATCTGGACGGCAGAACTGTCATGAACTGTTCCGATGTGACGGCTGCCGAAGTGGATAAAGAGGTCATGGACATCTTAAAAGAGGCTTATGAGGAGGCCAAGAGGCTTCTGTCTGAAAACCGGGAGATTCTGGATAAGATTGCAGCCTATCTGATCGAGAAGGAAACCATCACCGGAAAAGAGTTTATGGAGATTTTCCGTAAAGAGAAGGGACTGCCGGAGCCGGAGGAAAAGGAGACGGACGAAAAAGAGCCGGAAGAAAAGAAAGCGGACGAAAGAGAACCGGAGGAAAAGGAAACGGACGAATCTCATGTTCAACTTTGAAGAGGAATTAAAAAAACTCCCGACTAAGCCGGGAGTTTATATTATGCGGGATAAAAAAGATACGATACTCTATGTCGGCAAAGCGATTAATCTCAGAAACCGGGTGCGTTCCTATTTCCGACCGAACATCGGAAGGGGACCACAGATCGATAAGATGGTGACGTTAATAGAACGCTTTGAATATATTGTTACGGATTCCGAGTTGGAAGCGCTTGTTCTGGAGAACAATCTGATCAAGGAGCACAGCCCGAAATATAATACACTGTTAAAGGATGACAAGACTTATCCGTATATCAAAGTGACTGTGGGAGAGGAATATCCGCGTATTTTGTTTTCCCGTCAGATGAAAAAGGATAAATCCCGCTATTTCGGACCCTTTACAAGTGCAACAGCGGTCAAGGATACGATAGAGCTTTTGAACAAGCTTTATCAGTTTCGAACCTGTAACCGTAAGCTGCCACAGGATATCGGCAGGGACAGACCATGTCTGAACTATCACATCAAGCAGTGTACAGCCCCCTGCCAGGGGTATATTACCAAAGAAGAATATGGGGCAAGGGTAGCAAAGGCATTGGAATTTTTGAACGGCAATTACCAGCCGGTTCTGGCAGAACTGCAGCAGAAGATGGAGGCAGCTTCCGGGAATCTGGAATTTGAGGAGGCTATCCGTTACAGAGAACTGATAAACAGTGTCCGACAGGTATCCCAGAAGCAGAAAATTACGGACAGCGTTGGCGAGGATAAGGATATTGTAGCGCTTGCAAAAGACGGAGCGGATGCGGTCGTACAGGTCTTTTTTGTCCGGGATGGAAAGCTGATCGGCAGGGAACATTTTTATATGACACATGTGTCA